>JAKQJK010000312.1 GCA_029561195.1 Pseudomonadota bacterium | reverse complement strand
ACCAGGACAAGATTTTCATGATGGTCGGCCACATTGGCACCGCGCAGAACCTGGCGGCCATGCCTGTGCAGTTTGAAAAGAACGTGATCAATTTCTTTCCGATCACGGCCGCACGCGAAATGTATGAGCCCTTCCACAAACTCAAGTACTCCTACGCAGCCACCTACTACGACCAGATGCGCAACGCCGTACCCAAGCTGGTGAAGGAGAAAGGAGCCAAGAAGGTTTGCACGATGTACCAGGACGATGACTTTGGCCAGGAAGTACTGAAAGGTGGCGAAGCCGGCCTGAAGACGGTGAACATGGAGTTTGCAGAGAAGACCTCTTACAAACGCGGCGCGACCGACTTCTCTTCGCAAGTGCAGAAAATGCAGGCCAGTGGTTGCGACATGATTGTGCTGGGCACCATCATCCGCGAAACCATCGGTGCCATCGGTACCGCCCGAAAACTTGGCTACAACCCGATCTTTTTGGGCTCCAGTGCGGCCTACACTGACCTGATTCACAAGCTGGGGGGGCCGGCCATGAATGGCTTGTACGCCACGAACACCGTCCAAAACCCTTACACCGATGACCCATCCAAGGACATCGCTTTCTGGGCAAACAAGTACAAGACCAAGTTCAATGAAGACCCGACAGTTTTCTCAGTCTATGGCTACAGCATCATCGACACTTTTGCTGTCGCCGCAGGACGGGCTGGCAAGAACCTGACCACAGAGAGCTTCATCAAGATCATGGACTCGATGACTGTCCCACCTGACATGTTTGGAGGCCCTGCACAGACCTTCACCGCGACCAAACGCCTCGGCAACGATGCGTCGCGTCTGTCGCAAATCACCGACGGCAAGTGGAAACCAGTTTCAGAATACTTTGCGTCCAAACCCTGATTGCTCCAGAGCACCATGAAAAAGCCGCTGCAAGGCGGCTTTTTCATGCCAAATATGTCGCTAGCCTTTGTGAAGTATGCGTAACTAGTTGCTATTTCAATAGCGACTCAGGACACGATGTAAGCAGCAGATCCAGTGGAAAACAGCTTGCCGTCTGGCCCGCAAAACTCCATGCGTGTGGACGCCACGCGCGAGCCCAGGCGCATAACCTCGGCCCTCAGTTCGAAATGGTCCGCAATGCCCGGGCGCAGGTAGTCCACACGTAGATCGATCGTCCCGAGTTTGCCAAAACGCAGAAGCCGTTCCGCTGGTGGTTCATCCATATGCCGCGCGCCAATCGCAGCCATGACCGCCAGCCCACCCATGGTGTCCAGCCCGGCGCTGATCACACCGCCGTGCACACGGTTGTGGGCGTAGTGGCCAACCAGCTCGCGACGCATATCCATCCGTGCCGTCACCCGGTCTGCCTTGATCGACGTGATCCGCAGCCCCAGCACCTGGTTGAAAACAATCAGTTCTTCGAATATGTTTTTCAAACCCTCAATGAACTCGGGTTCAAATTCAATATCGGGCGCAACTTCGGTGTGTCGGGTCATGATTTGAGTGGTTTCTTTGCAATGCCCATGATTTTCGCAAGAATGCCCAGCATGACCTCATCGGCGCCACCGCCAATAGACGCCAGCCGCCCGTCGCGGTACATGCGGGAAACCTTGTTTTCCCACGTGTAGCCCATGCCGCCCCAGAACTGCAGACATCCATCTGGAATGACGCGGTTCAGCCTGCCAGCCTTGAGCTTGGCCATGGACGCCAGCTCGGTCACGTCCTGCCCCTGCACATACAGCTCGCAGGCGCGGTAGGTGAGTGCACGAAGGCTTTCCACCTCAGTCTTCATCTCGGCCAGCTTGAATTGCACCCACTGCTGGTCTGCCAGCGTGGCACCAAACAGTTTGCGCTCCTGTGCCCATTCCACCGTCCATTGAATGCAGTTGCTCAACGACTGGATGCAGCTCGCTGCTGCCCACAGGCGCTCCTCCTGAAACTGCATCATCTGGTAGATAAAGCCCTGCCCTTCCGCACCGATGCGGTAGCGCTGAGGCACGCGCACTTCGTCGAAATAGATCAACCCGGTGTCGCTGGCGTTCATGCCGATCTTTTTGATCTTGCGGGCTTTCTCGATACCGGGCGCGTCCATCGGCACCATTACCAGGCTCTTGTTTTTGTGCTGAGGCCCATCCCCCGTGTTCACTAGCATGCACATCCAGTCAGCCTGCAGGCTATTGGTGATCCACATCTTTTGCCCAGTGATCACGTAGTCGTCACTATCCTTGCGCGCGTGGCTTTTGATAGATGCCACATCGCTGCCAGCGCCCGGCTCGCTCACACCGATGCAGCCCACCGCGTCACCCGCAATCGCTGGCGTCAGGAATTCGCACTTGAGTTCTTCGCTGCCGAAGCGGGCCAGCGCGGGGGTACACATATCGGTCTGCACACCAATGGCCATGGGCACACCACCGCATTCAATGTGCCCCAGCGTTTCGGCCATGGCCAGACCATACGAGTAGTCCAAGCCCGCACCGCCATTGGCCTCGGGCTTGGTCAGCCCCAGCAAGCCCAGGTTACCCAGCTTCTTGAATACCTCATGCGCTGGAAAGATTTCGTTCGCTTCCCATTCATCGACATGGGGGTTGATCTCGGCGTCAATAAACCGCTTCAGTGTTTTCTGGATTTCCAGATGCTCGTGGGTGTAATTCATGGTGAACTGTTGCCCTTCAAAGAGAAAAAACTTTGGGGACGACAGCGCGATGGAACCCGTTATAAGGCCGAATGGCATCGCGCTGCTGCGCATCAGGCTGGGCAATCTTCATGGGCCAGCCCATTCGTACCTGAGGCCGCGCACCATCAATGCGCAACGTGCTGCCGGTGATGAAGGCAGCACCCGGACTGAGCAGGAAGACGATGCCGGCTGATGTTTCGGCCTCAGTGCCGAATCGGCCCAGCGGCACGGTCTTGGCCATCTCGCGAAACATTGGGCCCACCTCGGGCGGGTAGTGGTCCATGCCGCTGGACGCGATATAACCCGGCGCCACGGCATTCACGCGCACGCCACTATGGGCCCATTCCACAGCTGCTGTTTCAGTGAAACTCACCATACCAGCCCGCGCGGCCCCACTGTGCCCCATGCCGGGCATGGAGCCCCACATGTCGGCCACGATGTTGACAATGCTCCCTCCGTTTCGCTGCATGGATTGCAGGTAACACTCGCGGGCCATCAGGAAACCACCGGTCAGGTTGGTATCAATGACCGCTTGCCAACCCTTGGCGCTGATGGATTCCAGTGGCGTGATGTACTGGCCGCCCGCGTTGTTGACTAGACCATCCACGCGGCCCTGCGTGGCCAGGACGGCAGCCACCGTCTGTTTAACAGCGTCTTCCTGCCGAATGTCACACACCAGAAAACTGACCGTGCCACCGTCTTGCACGATCTCGTCTTGAACGGTTTGGAGCTTCTCCACATTACGCCCCACCAGCACCACCTGCGCGCCCAGCGCACTCAGCTCATGCGCCACGCAACGGCCTATGCCCGAGCCACCGCCCGTGACCAAAATCACTTTGCCGTTCATTAAACCTTGTGAATAAATGGAAGCATATGTCGTCATGCGGGCTCCGCGAAAAAAAGAGTCATCGCGGCGTCCGTCAAATCTTCAAGCGAAGCCGCCTTCTTTCTGTCAAACCACTGCACAGACCAGTTGAGTGCACCCAAGATCAGCAGCCGCGCCAGCGCAGCGGGTGTTTGCAACCGTCCACTGGCGTGCAGCGCCTCCAGCACAGGTACCCACGCCGCCTCGTACTCGCTTTGCAGCGCCGCCAGCGCGCTGCGCTGGCGGGCGTTGAGCGCTCGTGATTCGTAGAGCATCACGGGGATGAAGTCATTGCCGGGGCCTAACAGCACGTCGAAATGGGCACGCATCAACAGGCGAATTTGCATCATTGGTTCATCAGCGCGACCAGTGGCATTGGCTTGCATCGCCTTGTCCTGACGCTCCAGCGCCGAGCGCATGCCCTCCTCCATCACCGCATAGAGCAAATCATTCTTGCTCTTGAAATGATAAAACGGTGAGCCACTGTGCATGCCCACTGCCGCCGCAATATCGCGCGTAGTAGTGGCTCCAAAACCCTTGCGCCGGAAAAGCCTGGCCGCACACTGCAGCAACTGGTGTCGCCGGTTGCCATCGTCGCGCTCGTCAAGGGTCTTGCGCGGGCGTCCACGGGGACGTTTGTCCTGGATAAGTGGCTGGGCTAGGGTTGTCATGGCGCCCGACCATAACAAATTTGTGTATTTTTAGCAAGCAACCGCTTGGTAAAAATATTACAGTGATTTCGTGTTCACTTCTTCTGGGCTATGGCTCGTTTTAGTGTGGTCTAGCGCGACTGGACGCAGACCAGCAATATTGCGTCCAGTTCTCATCGTACTCGAATTGCTATGAAATAAGTAGCTGCTCACGCCTATCTGACGGCGGCCGGCGACTTAAAAATAGTCTCACATCTTCGAAAAATCCGGCCTCCGCTTATCCATGAACGCGGTGAAGGCCTCACGTGCGGCCGGTTCGCGTAGCATTCGGCCAAAACTCACCGCCTCTTCCCCAATTTGAGTCAGCACCTGAGCTGACTGGCCTTTCTTCATCAGGCGTTTGGTTTCGATCAACGAACTCAATGGTTTCGCGGCCAGCTTGCGCGCCTGCGACTGGGCAACGGCGTTGGCCTCGGTCGGTGGCACCACACGGTTCACCAGCCCCACTTCCATCGCCGCTTCAGCCATGAAAGGCTCACCCAGCAGCAGCGCTTCGGCTGCTCGGTGGTAACCCATCATTTGCGGAACCAGCAGGCTGGAGCCCGCTTCCGGGCACAGGCCCAGGTTCACAAACGGCATGGAGAACGCCGCGTTGTCGCCCGCATAAACAAGATCGCAATGAAATAGCATCGTCGTGCCAACACCGACAGCCGGGCCGCAGACTGCTGCCACCAGCGGCTTGGGAAACGTGGCAATACCCCGCAGAAAGCGGAATACCGGCGCGTCTTCGGTAGAAGGCTTGGCATTCAAAAAGTCACCAATATCGTTACCCGCACTGAAGATGGTTTCGTGACCCTGAAAGACAACCACGCGCACGGCAGCGTTGTCCTTGGCTGCCGCAAGCCCGTCTGCCATGCAGGCGTACATGTCGGCGGTGATGGAGTTCTTTTTATCTACCCGGTTCAGCGTGATGGTCACAACGCCGTTGGAGGTGTCGATCAGGATATCGGTCATGGTTGTTGTCTTCAGTTGGTCAGTGCGTCACGCACAAAATCGAGCCGGTCCTGGCCCCAAAACATCTCGTTGCCTACAAAAAAAGTGGGCGCGCCAAACACACCGCGCTCCACAGCGGCCAGCGTGACAGTTTTCAGTTCGTCCTTGATAGTCTGTTCGGAAGCCAATGCCAGCAGAGCCGTCGGGTCAAAGCCGGCCTCTGTCAATACAGCGCCCACAGTGACGGGATCGTTCAGGTTGCGCTCATCAACCCAGATGGCCTGAAAGACGGAATCGCGGAAATGCTTCAAGGAAGGATCATTGCGCCGGTGCAGGCCCAGGTCCATGCGCATCAGCGTAGTGGTGATGATGGGGAAAAACGGGTTCATGATGAGCCGCACGCCGTAGCGCCGGGCAAAGCGACTCATGTCTTTGAACAGATAACTTCCCTTGAGCGGCACGCTGGCTGGCGGGCGGTTGCCCGATGCCTGAAATACGCCACCCAGCAAAATGGGTTTCATGACTATGGTGGCGCCCGTTTCGCTGGCTAACCGTGGCAACTGCGTGTACGCCAGGTAAGCCGCCGGGCTGCCAAAGTCAAAATAGAAATCCACAGTTTTCGCCATCAGAACTTCTCCATGTAGGGGCGCAGGTCCAGCTCATGCGTCCATGCATCTCGTGGCTGGGTGTGCAACATCCAGTATTGGTCTGCAATGTGATCCGGATTAAGGATACCGTCCTGCGCTTTCAGCGCGTATCGCTCGGGAAAACTGTCGCGGATGAATTCCGTATCAATGGCCCCATCGATGATGCTGTGTGCCACATGGATGCCCCTTGGCCCCAGTTCCCGTGCCATGCTTTGCGCAAGAGCCCGCAGTGCGTGTTTGGCACCCGCAAAGGCTCCAAAATTGGCGCCTCCCCGCAACGAGGCAGTGGCCCCGGTGAAGATAATGGTTTGCGGACGATCCGGCGCAGTGCGCGTGACCATGCGCCTGGCCACCTCACGCCCGTTGAGAAAGCCGCTGAAGCAGGCCATCTCCCAGATTTTGAAGTACTTGCGCGATGTCTCTTCCAGAATGCTGCTGGGTGCGTTGGCGCCAATATTGAACACCAGCACTTCGATAGGACCGATGGTGGCTTCAATCTGCTCGACCAGGGCCACCACTTCCTCTTCCTTTCGGGCGTCCGACGCAAAGCCGTATGCCGTGCCGCCATCGGTCCTGATTTGTTCCAGCAGAGGCTGCAGCTTGTCCAAGCTGCGGCGTGTAGCACAGGCGGCATAGCCCCCACGTGCGAAGCGCCGCGCAATAGCGCCGCCGGTCGCGTCGCCCGCGCCAATCACCAGTGCAACTTTGTTCATGATTACCCCTAGTATTTCACGACAGATGCAACGTCATTCGGTCACCGGACGGGCCAGGCCATTAAACCACTGGCCGATGCGGGGCCACAGCAACACTTCGTGCTCGCGCCGGAACGGTCCGAAATGGCCGATCCGGCGCACAGCGAGGTCTGCCGGGGCAATGCACTGAACTTCACGCGGTGCATTTTCGTAGAGATTGATCAGGCTGTGCGTGCCGCGCAGGGTCATGAGTTCGTCGTCGGTGATCGACAGCGCCAGCACCGGGAAGGTCACATTGGCATATCGCAGACGAACGGCTTCACCCTCGGCACCTACGCTGTAGCGCGGGTTGAGGCACCACTTGCGCCACTGCATGATGACGCCGGCAGGCAAGTCACCCACTTTTTTCAGTCTGCGGCCCGGAAAGTAACCGCAAAGACGGGTAGCCAGCGGCACCAGGATAAACCAAAAATACGGCACGATGCGTTTGAGCTGGGGCGCATTTTCGCGCCAGTAGCCGCTGCCCGCAGCGACACTGAGCAGACCGCTAACCTTGTGCTGGTTGTTGATCAGTCCAGGCAGCTGCGCGCCAAGGCTATGACCCAGCAGATAAAGAGGCTGCTGCGGCAGCAAGGCGTGTGCGTGATCGATCACAGCCTCATAGTCACGTGTCCAGTCGAACAGGTTGGCCTTGAAGCCACGCAGGCTGCCATTGGGGGTGTCGGGAGCAGAATCACCCGATCCCCGATAGTCAAACGTGGCGACGCGCCAGCCCTGCCTGCTCAGCCACTGCGCAAACGGTGCGTAAAAATCCTGGCGCACACCCATGGCGCCACCAATGACCACACTGCCCCGGTCAGGGCTGTCAGGCTCGTAAATACGCAATGCAATTGACGCGCCGCCGGATGCCTGAATTGTCAAAGCGACCATGTTTGTCTCCTGAATGAAAATCGGCCACTCTGCGGTGACCTTCGTGCCATCGGGATCAGACGCGCTCGAAAATGCCTGCGGCGCCCTGCCCCATACCCACGCACATCGTGACCATTCCGTACTTCAGCTGTTTGCGTTGTAACGCGTGAATCACCGTAGCGGCGCGAATGGCGCCAGTCGCACCCAGAGGATGACCCAACGCAATGGCGCCACCCATGGGGTTGACTTTGGTGGGGTCCAGCCCCAGCGTGTTGATGACCGCGAGCGACTGGGCCGCAAAGGCTTCATTCAGTTCGTACCAGTCAATGTCCTGCTGCTTCAAGCCTGCGTAACGGAGAGCTGCAGGAATGGCTTCAATAGGGCCAATGCCCATGATGTGCGGCGGCACACCTTTGCTGGCAAAGCTGACGAACCGGGCCAGTGGCTTCAGGCCAAACTGCTTTACCGCTTTTTCGCTGGCCAAAATCAGGGCGCCTGCACCGTCAGATGTTTGCGAACTGTTGCCAGCGGTGACAGAGCCCCGTGCCGCAAACACGGTTTTGAGTTTGGACAGCCCCTCCACGGTGGTGTCTGGGCGGGCACCTTCATCCAGACTCACGGTGCGCGTGGTGGTGGAAACGTCGCCGGTTTCCATATCCGGCGTGCGCTCGGTCACTTCAATCGGCGTGATCTCGGCGGTAAAGTCGCCAGCTTTCATGGCGGCGATGGCCTTCATGTGTGACTGGTAAGCAAACTCATCCTGTGTAGCCCGACTCACCTTCCACTGGTTCGCCACCTTCTCTGCCGTAAGGCCCATGCCGTAGGCGATACCAATGTTTTCATCGTTGTTGAACATGGCCGGTGACAACGATGGTGTGTTGCCCATCATCGGCACCATGCTCATGCTCTCCACGCCAGCGGCCATCATCACGTCGGCTTCGCCCACGCGGATGCGGTCAGCCGCCATCTGGATAGCACTGATTCCGGACGCGCAAAACCGGTTGACTGTGATGCCACCGACGCTGGTTGGCAGGCCAGCCAGCACCGCACCAATACGGGCGACGTTGAGGCCTTGCGCCCCTTCGGGAATGGCGCAACCACAGATCAGGTCTTCGATGGTGGCCGGGTCCAGCGTTGGCACCTGGGCCAGCGCGGCTTGCAGGGCTTTGACCAGCAGGTCATCGGGACGCATGTTGCGGAAGAAGCCGCGGTGTGAGCGGCCAATGGGGGTGCGCGTTGCCGCGACGATGTAGGCTTCTTGAACTTGTTTCATGGTGTCTTCTCTTATTCAGTTCAGCTGCTTCAGTTACGAAGAGGTTTGCCGGTGGACATCATTGCCATGATGCGTTCCTGCGTCTTGGGGTGCGTCAGCAGCGAGCAAAATGCTTTGCGCTCCAGCGCCATCAAATACTCTTCAGTGACCAAAGTACCGGCATCGACGTCGCCACCACACACCACGTTGGCGATCAGGCTGGCGATGTGAAAATCGTGTTCGCTGATGAAACCGCCGTCACGCATGTTGACCAGCGAGCCCTTGACGGTAGCGCAGCCGTTACGGCCAGCCACGGCAAAGGTGCGCTTGTGCGGGGCGCGGTAGCCCGAGTTGAACAGCGCCTTGGCCTCGTTGATGGCCACGAACAGTAACTCGTCCTTGTTGGGCACAATGACATCGGTATCCAGCAGGTAGCCCAGCTTGCGGCTCTCGATGGCACTGGTGCCAACCCTGGCCATTGCCGCTGCAGTAAAGCCTTCTGTGAGGAAGGGCAGAATATCCTTGTTGGTACTGGTCGCGGCATTTTCTGCAGCACGCCGGGCAATGTAGGCAAGGCCACCCGCGCCAGGGACCAGACCCACGCCGACCTCGACCAATCCGATGTAACTTTCCATAGCTGCAACCCGCTTGCTGGAGTACACCGCCATCTCGCAGCCGCCGCCTAGCGCCAGACCGCGAATGGCCGAAACCGTCGGCACGCTGGCGTAGCGCAGCTTCAGCATGGTGTTTTGCAATTCGTGCTCGGCGCCATCAATGGCGCTGACGCCAGCCATCATGAACGCGGGCAACATGGCTTGCAGGTCAGCCCCGGCAGAAAACATGTCGTCGGGCGACCAGATCACCAGTCCCTTGTAATCGGCCTCGGCCATATCCACCGCCATGGCCAGGCCTTCGGCCACGTCCGGGCTGATGGCGTGCATCTTGGTTTTGATGCTGGCAATCACGATATCGCCATCCAGCGTCCACAATCGGATGGAATCGTCTTCATGCAGAGTTGTGCCTGCTGTCTGGGCTTGCACCGCATTTGCGCCGCGTACGTTCTCCGGGAAGTGCTGTCGGTCATAAACCGGCAACAAACGTCGCGGAATGAACTGGTTAGCCGACGCGCTCCACGAGCCTTGCTCGGTGTGCACGCCCCCTTTGCCACCATTGGCCTGCGCCACTGGACCCTCGAACACCCACTGCGGCAGCGGCTCCAGGCACAGGGCCTTGCCAGCATCAATATCTTCCTGAATCCACCGGGCCACCTGCAGCCAGCCCGCCTCTTGCCACAACTCGAAAGGGCCTTGCTGAAGGCCAAAGCCCCAGCGCATGGCGAAGTCCACGTCACGCGCTGTCTCGGCAACAGTGTGCAGATGGACCGCCGCATAGTGAAATTGGTCACGCAATATGGCCCACAGAAAGCGGGGTTCGGCACCTTCGGCATTGCGCAACAAATTAAGGCGCTCGCCTGCGGGCTTTTTCAGCATCCGGCCCACGACTTCATTGGCTTTGGCGCCGCTTGGCACATAGTCGCCCTGGCCATCGTTCGCTGCCGAGTCAAAGCGCAGAATGTCCCGTCCAGCCTTTTTGTAAAACCCGGCACCGGATTTCTGACCCAGGCTGCCAGCCGCCATCAGCTTGGATAGCGCCGCCGGTGTAGCAAAGTTGCCGTAGAAAGGATCTGTCTCTAGTGTCAGATTGTCCTGCAGGGTTTTGATAACGTGCGCCATGGTGTCCAGGCCCACTACGTCTGCCGTACGGAACGTACCCGAACTGGCGCGACCCAGTTTCTTGCCCGTGAGGTCATCCACCACGTCATAGGTCAGCCCGAAGTTTTGCACCTGCTTCATCGTGGCCAGCATGCCCGCAATACCGATGCGGTTGGCGATGAAATTAGGCGTGTCATGTGCCCGCACAACGCCTTTACCCAGCCCGCTAGTGACAAATGCTTCCAGGTCATCCAGCACTTTAGGCTGCGTGGTGGGCGTGTTGATCAGTTCCACCAGATACATGTACCGTGGTGGATTAAAGAAATGGATGCCACAGAATCGTGGTTTGATTTCTTCGGGCAGAGCTTCGCTCAGTTTGGTGATCGACAGCCCGGAGGTGTTGGACGCCACGATAGCGTGGGGCGCAACAAAGGGCGCGATCTTTTTGTACAGATCAAGCTTCCAGTCCATGCGCTCAGCGATGGCTTCTATGATCAGGTCGCAATCACGCAGTTGTTCCAGATGCTCTTCGTAGTTGGCCTGGCCAATCAGTACGGCGTCATCGGACACACCTAGTGGCGCAGGCTTGAGTTTCTTGAGGCCTTCAATCGCCTTGGTCACAATGCCGTTTTTTGGCCCCTCTTTGGCGGGCAGGTCAAACAGCACTACCGGCACCCTGACATTGACCAGGTGCGCAGCAATCTGTGCGCCCATCACACCCGCGCCCAGCACGGCAACTTTTTTTACTTGAAATCGGTTCATGAATTTTCCAGTTAGGGAGTAGTCTGGCTGCGTTATTCGACGCGAATCCACACTTGGGTGCGGTAGAACGGGCCAATATAGCCACGCATTTCGAGCTTCTTTCCGCCTTCTACGGGTTTCAGACGGCTGCGGTAAACCTTGCCATTGTTTGGGTCCACAATGTCGCCCCCATCCCAGACCGCCCTGTCGTCAGCGTTCTGTCGGAGGTTTCGAAGAATGGTCAGTCCGATCAGCGGTTTGTCTTTTCGTTCGTCACTGCATTTCTCGCAAACTGCGTCCGGCTTGACGGTGGGGTCCAGCAGTTTCTCAATGGCACCACTGAAAACGCCTGCACTTTCCTTGATGCGCACCAGGGATTTTTCCTGTTTAGTATCGTCGTCAATGGTTCTCCACAGACCAATAGGCGTCATCTGCGCCCACGCCGCAGCGCAAGATACGATGGACAACGCTGCAATCAGTGATCTCTTCATGGTCAGAGGTTCAGGCCAACGCTAGATCGGTATCCAAAAGCACCTTGCTGCCTGCACGCGCTGTCAGCATCAGCGTTGCCGTTTCCGGGAACAGCTTGGCGAAGTAAAAACGCGCCGTTTGCAATTTGGCCTGGTAGAACGGATCGGTGTTGCCTGCTGCAATCTCGCGCAAAGCCACTTGCGCCATGCGCGCCCAGAAGTAGCCAAACACCAGGTGACCAGCTACCCGAAGGTAGTCGACCGCAGCAGCGCCCACCTCATCAGGGTTTTGAAATCCCTTGAAGCCCAGCTCGGTGGTGAACTTGGTCATCTTGTCGCCCAGAAACGCGATGGGATTGATGAACTCGGCCATCTTCTCGTTGACACCTTCTTCTTCAACCAGGGCGGCTACCAGCTTGCCAAACTTCTTGAGCGTGGCGCCGTTATTGCCCAAGATCTTACGGCCCAGCAGGTCGAGACTCTGGATAGTGTTAGTACCCTCATAAATCATGTTGATGCGGTTGTCACGCACAAACTGCTCCATGCCCCACTCCTTGATAAACCCATGACCCCCAAAAACCTGCATGCAGGCATTGGTGGAAATGTGGCCGTTGTCCGTCAGGAACGCCTTCACGATAGGCGTGAGCATGGACAACATTTCACCGCTGTCCTTGCGGACTTTTTCATCCGGGTGGTTGTGATCCTTGTCGAGTAGCACCGCACAATAAATGGCCAATGCGCGGCCACCTTCAGCATAGGCTTTGGCAGTGAGAAGCATCTTGCGCACGTCCGGGTGCACGATGATGGGGTCTGCCGGTTTGTCTTTTGCCTTGGGGCCGGACAGCGAACGCATCTGGATGCGGTCTTTGGCATAGGCCAGCGCGTTCTGGTACGCCACTTCAGTCAGGCCCAACGACTGGTTGCCCACGCCCAGGCGGGCGGCATTCATCATCACGAACATGCCTTGCATGCCCTTGTTGGGTTGACCCACCAGGGTGCCGATGGCGCCATCAATAACGATCTGCGCTGTGGCATTGCCGTGGATGCCCATCTTGTGCTCCAAGCCGCCGCAGTAGATGCCATTGCGTGCGCCCAGACTGCCATCCTTATTCACGTTGAACTTGGGCACGATAAAGAGACTGACACCTTTAATGCCAGGAGGTGCGTCGGGTAACCGTGCCAGCACCAGATGGATGATGTTGGCCGCCATGTCGTGCTCACCAGCGCTGATGAAAATCTTGTTGCCGGTGATCTTGTAAGTGCCGTCAGGCTGTGGCTCGGCTTTTGTGCGCATCAAGCCCAGATCGGTACCGCAGTGGGGTTCGGTCAGGCACATGGTGCCCGTCCATTCGCCACTGGTCATCTTGTGCAGATAGGTGGCCTTC
This sequence comes from Pseudomonadota bacterium, assembly GCA_029561195.1. GTDB lineage: Bacteria > Pseudomonadota > Gammaproteobacteria > Burkholderiales > Burkholderiaceae_C > Egaibacter. Next base: position 5,095 of record JAKQJK010000312.1, on the reverse strand, counting down.
TGCTCGTCCGTACCGTGCGTATGCAAGGCAGCATACGCGCCATGGGTTAAGCCTGGGTACATGGTCCAAGCCTGATTGGCACTGTTGAGCATTTCATAAAAGCACTGATTGATCACCAGCGGCAACCCCTGGCCACCAAAGGCCGGGTCACAGCTCAGCGCCGGCCAGCCCCCTTCAACGTATTTTTGATAAGCTGCCTTGAACCCGGCAGGCGTCTTCACTTCGTGGGTGACCGGGTCCAGCTTGCAGCCTTCGGCGTCGCCGCTCACATTGAGCGGAAAAGCAACCTCGGATGCAAACTTGCCAGCTTCTTCCAGCACAGCGTTGATGGTGGCGGCGTCAATATCTGAATACTTGGGAATTGTCTTGAGGTCATCGCTGACCTTGAACAGTTCGTGCATCACGAACTGCATGTCACGCAACGGGGGGTTATAGGTTGGCATGGTTGATTACTCCTTGGAATTGCGGATGACTGAAACAGGTTTGGCAGATTTGCGTCGGACGATTGTTGTTGGCGCGTCAGACCCAAAGCGGGAAATGATGTTGGCGAAGCCGGTGTGGGCACGCTCAATGGAACCGGGATACTTGAGGAAACGGGCTTCGTAATGCAGGGCGAGGATTAGACCGTGGATTTCAAACGCCATCTGGTGCGCATCGGCGTCGGGGCGCAGTTGGCCCAACTCTTGCGCCTGCACTACCGCGCGATGTACGGCCGCCAGCCAGGTTTTGACGGAGTTAGCCAACGCGTCCCGAACCGGACCGGGCCGGTCGTCAAATTCCACCGCACCACTGATGTAAATGCAACCAGAGTCGATTTCGACCGAGGTGCGCTTCATCCAGTTGGCAAACAGTGCCCGCACCCTGGGCAATCCACGCTCCTCTTGCAGGGCAGGATAAAACACCTCATGCTCGAACCGGTCGTGGTATTCGCGAATCACCGATATCTGGAGTTCTTCGCGCGAGCCGAAATGGGCAAACACGCCAGATTTGCTCATGTGCGAGACCTCGGCCAGCGCCCCTATGCTTAGCCCCTCCAGCCCGATCTGAGTAGCCAGGCCCAACGCGGCATCCACAATGGCGGCTTTGGTTTGCTTGCCTTTCTGGACGGCTCGCCCGTGTGCCCCGGTCAAACGGCTAGGCTTGGCCGGGTCGGCAGGACTGGTCTTGGTCGATAGTGGATTGGCTGACATCAATTTCACAAAAAAGAACGACCGTTCTATTTTGCAGCAAATCGTGACACCTGATCCCCGGAAATAAGCTTCTAGGTACAGCCTTCTAGGCGAATTAGGGGTAAACCCTTGGTTTTGACCGACTCCAACCGGTCATCCAGCTACTACAGCATCAATGAGAGACTAGCTTCCAGGTACTCGGAGGGCATCCGCTTGAATCCGGAACGCGCAAAGCGCTGCATGCGACCCATGACAAACGCCGTGAGCGCCGACGCCTGTACCTGGGCATCCACGCTGGGTGTGGCTGAGCCTGAGGCGTCAGAGGACACGCGCAAACTTTGCTTGAGCGTGGACTCAATCTTGTCGAAAAACTGATTCATGCGCTGCTGTAGGCGTTCATTCTCAAACACCAGGGCGTCGCCAACCATCACGCGGGTCATGCCGGGGTTCTTCTCTGCAAACTGGATCAGCATGGAAATAACCTTGACCGCATGACGGCTGCCAGCGCCCGAGTCATCAGAAGCCAGGGTACTTTCTCGCTCGGCAATCTGGTTAACCAGTGAAAAGACTGTCTGCTCGATGAACTCGATCAGGCCTTCAAACATCTGCGCCTTGCTGGCGAAGTGACGGTACAAGGCGGCTTCGCTGACGTCCAGCCGGGCCGCCAAAGCGGCGGTGGTGATGCGCTCTGCACCCGGTTGCTCCAGCATGGAGGCCAGCGCCTGCAGAATCTGCACCCGCCGTTCGCCCGGTTTGGGACGTTTGCGCACCGGGATAGCCGGTTCACTGCCAGCAGCAACAGGTAGGGGAGATGTTTCGGCGTCAGACATGGCTTCTGGATATAGGTTGAAACAATTCTCGCACAGCGTGCCCAAGGGTTTTGCCTAGGGCAAAAACACCATCGTGACACGCAAACCGCGCCCACCCGGGCCCACACCCACGTTCAGCGCGCTGCCATGCACGTGTGCAATCTCCTGCGCTATGGCCAACCCGAGCCCGTTCCCCTGGCCAGCCACACCCGCGACCCGGTAAAAACGCTCCAGTACCCTGACCCGTTCGTCCGGTGGCACGCCCGGGCCGTCGTCCTCGACCTGGATGAATGGCCGAAGTGTGCCTTCGGAAGCTACCGCGGCCTTGCGGCCACAGCGAAGCGTCACCGTGCCGCCTTCGGGCGTGTACTTCACGGCGTTATCCAGCAGGTTCCCCACCATTTCGCGCAACAACCATTCGTGGCCCATGACATGAACCGAACTGACGTCAAGACCCAGGTCAATATGTTTGGCGGTAGCCGTGTTGAGGTGAACTTCCAGCAGGCTTTCACACACGTCTTTCAAGTCAAGTCTTTGCATGGGCTGGGTATCCAGAGCCAGCGCATCGGCGCGTGACAAGGCCAGCAGCTGATTAGCTAGCTGCGAAGTGCGGCGAACTGCGTCCCGCAGCTGGCCAACCTCGTTTACTCCTAAACTGATAGCTGATTGCCCATATTCCACGTTGGCTAGGGACTTCTTTGGCTCTGTATCTGGAGTATTTTTTCTGTCTTGTGATGTTGTGTTGGCCGCCTGGGCCCACGCTTCCACCTGGGCCTGCAAGCCAGCCAGCGGTGTGCGTAACTGATGCGCAGCATCTGCAACAAAGCGCCGCTGGCTTTCGGCCTGTGCGTTCACCAGTTCCAGCAACCGGTTGATCGAGGACACCAGGGGGCGCACTTCCTCGGGCGAGGCCATCGTATCCAGCGCACTCAAATCGCGGGGCGAGCGTCGTTCCACAGCCTCTTTCAGTTCAATCAGCGGCCGCAGCGCGCGGCGTACAGCCCAATCGATGGCGAAAACCGCAACCACGGCCAGTACCAGATTGGGCAACATTACCTTGAGAAACACGAGGCGCAGCCACTGTTGCCGCGTGTCAGAGCCATCGGCGAGGTACATCACCAGGTCGCCCGCCACCGTGCGCACCCGTTGCGTGACGATACGGTAGGTCACGCCATCTTCCACTTCACTCGAAAATTCGGGCTCCCAAGTTGATGGCAAGGCTCTGCCCAGCCAGGTCTCGCCAATCAATATCTGCCCCTCCAGATTGGCAATCCCAAACGCAGCAACACCAGGGCGCTGCTTGAGAAAATCCTCCACCGGTGGGGCCATTAGCAACACGGGCGCGTCAGCTGCAGCAGGCCCACGGGCAATCACTGAGTCGGCCAGTAGAGGGACCAGCCCCAGTAGCTGCCGATCCTGCTGCAATGCAGCATCACCCGCCTGGCGGTAGTCGAACCATGTGTTGACACCCGCCAGCAGAATCAGTGGGACCAGCAGCAGCAACAGCAAGCGCCGCCGCAACCCGGTACCAATGACCGCTGAGGTGTGCATGCGTCACCGGCCAGCGTCGGACATCGGGGTCGGATCGTCACCGGTCATTTCAAGGCGATAACCAAACCCGCGAATTGACCTGAGCGCTATGCCAAAGGGTTCAAGCTTGCCACGCAGACGTGAGATGTAAACCTCAACCGCGTTGGGCGTAATTTCCTTGTCCCATCCGGTGAGTGCCTGCAAGAGTTTGTCTTTGTTGGCCGGTTTGGGGACTTGCAAGAGAAGGTACTCCATCACAGTCCATTCACGAGGGCCAAACTCGATCACTTGGCTGTGCGGGATATTGCCCGGCGATTGACCTGCAATGGGCGCAGATCGAATAAAGGCTTGTCGCTTGGCAGTGTCCATTTCCAGCGGCCCAAAGCCCAGTACAGCAGAAGTGGCAGCTTGCGAGCGCCGCAGCAAAGCACGCAGCCGGGCGAGCAACTCGGGCAACTCAAAAGGTTTGGTCATGTAATCGTCTGCGCCCATGTCTAGCCCCTGAACCCGGTCCTGCAGTGCATCGCGCGCGGTGAGAATCAGCACGGGCATTGCGAAGCCGGATTTACGCAGCTGCTGGGTCAGCGCCAGCCCATCCATCAGGGGTAGCCCGATATCGATAACGGCCACGTCAAACGCCTCAGTTCGCGTGGCTTCTATCGCCCGCTCGGCGCTGCCAACCCAATCAACCGCGTAGCCAGCATCCGTGAGACCCAGCTTGATGCCGCTGGCCACCATCACATCATCCTCAACCAACAAGAGTCGCATGATGCTATTTTGCGCCCTGGCAATCGAGAGCTGGCTTGCGTTTAGCTGACAGCCAATTAAGGATTAGTGGGACCGGATCATGGTGCCGTAGGCCTGATCGGTCAGGATTTCGAGCAGCAGCGCGTGTGGCACCCTGCCATCAATGATGTGCACGGCATTCACGCCACTCTTGGCTGCGTCCAGCGCGCCAGCAATCTTGGGTAACATGCCGCCGGAAATGGTGCCATCAGCAAACAGCTCGTCGATGCGGCGGGCGGTCAAATCGGTCAGTAACTGCCCCTGTTTGTCCAGCACGCCACTGATGTTAGTCAGCATCATCAGTTTTTCGGCCTTCAGAACCGTAGCCAGCTTGGCGGCCACGACGTCGGCGTTGATGTTGTAGCTTTCATTATTCTCGCCAAAGCCAATCGGGCTGATAACTGGAATAAAGGCATCGTCCTGAAGCGCCTTCACCACGCTGGGATCAACACTGACGATGTCACCGACCTGACCTACGTCGTGCTCTTTAGTGGGATCGGCGCTGTCCATCATCTTGAGCTTTTGTGCGCGGATCATGCCGCCATCGCGTCCAGTCAGGCCAACGGCTTTTCCGCCAGCCTGGTTGATCAATCCGACGATGTCCTGCTGAACTTCACCACCCAGAACCCACTCCACAACTTCCATGGTTTCAGCGTCGGTTACGCGCATGCCTTGAATGAATTCACCCTTTTTCCCAAGACGGTTCAAGGCATTTTCAATCTGTGGACCACCGCCGTGAACCACCACAGGGTTCATGCCGACCAGTTTCAGTAGTACCACGTCTTCTGCAAAATCCGCTTG
>JAKQJK010000311.1 GCA_029561195.1 Pseudomonadota bacterium | reverse complement strand
TGGCGACGTTATGGCCAGGTTTGCCGGCTGACGCGATGATGGTGGCGCTGGGCATTGCCAGCGGCCCGGTGCTGGCGGTGCTGACGCGCTGGCGCTACTGGAGCGAGGTGCCGTTCAACATGGGTTTCTGGTCGTTCTCGTTTCCGCTGGCGGCCCTGGCCGGTGCGGCGGTGGAGGCGGTGCGCCGCGGTGGCTGGCCGGTGGAAGTGGCGATGACCGCGGTAGGGCTGGCCAGTGCGGTCGTGCTGTTCCTGCTGGCGAAGACCGTGGTGTTGACGGCGCGTGGAAACCTGTTGCCGGCCGTGTGACGCTGCCCGGTTATTTGGCCACCGGAATCACCGTGCCCGCAGGTACCGGCACCGCCGTCACGCTGTTTTGCGGTGAGCCTTCAATCAGCCGGTCGGAATAAGTCAGGTAGACCAGCGTGTTGCGCTTGGCGTCCACCATGCGCACCACACGCAGCTTCTTGAAGACAAGCGAAATGCGCTCGCTGTACATCTCTTCCTGCTGGTCAAGCGGCTTGCCGCCAAAACTGATCACACCCGTCTGACGGCAGGCAATGGACGCCTCGGCCTTGTCTTCCGCCAGCCCCAGAGCGCCTTTGATGCCACCCGTTTTGGCGCGTGACACATAGCAGGTGACACCGGTTACCTTGGGGTCGTCATAGGCCTCCACCACGATTTTGTGGTCTGGGCCGATAAACTTGAAGACGGTATCGACCGCGCCAATTTCTTCGCTGCTGGCAAAGCCGCAGGCGGTGACAAAGAGTGCCAGGGCGGCAAGGGTAAGGGGATTCATTTTCATCAGAGGTTCCTTATGAAGCGACCAGAAATCGGGCACACGCTGACCGGTGCCCCGTTTAGCCAGATTTGTTCATTATCCAGTCGCAACGCGATTGAGGGTTCTATGTCGAAGACGATCTGAAGTGCCTGTCCAATATCGACATGCTCTATGGGTAGTTCCCAGGTCAGGAAGACCTGGGTGCAGTCATGCTCCGGTGGGAAATCAGCCACACGAAAGTCGGTCATATGGAGGTCTGCATTGCGGCGCTGAATGACCGCGTGCGGCTGGCCCGTATCGAATATTACGGCTGTGCCTAGGGTCAGCGGGATTCGATGACCTATCGCGGGGAAGTACAGGTCCAGGCCCTTGTCCTCGCTCAGAAAGAGATTGCAAAACGCGGTACTGCCATATTGCGCGCCGTCGTGGTGGTATCTTGCGCCGCGGCAGGCCATTAGGGCCACATCGCTGGAGGCCAGTACGTCATGCAGGCCGAGCTTGCGCGTCCAGTCTGATGCAGATTGCACACAGCGACGGTAATCCGGCCAGCGCATACGCGCTCGTGCCAGAGGCAAGGCCTCGACATCGCCGGGCTCCAGGCCCAGGCGTAGCGATATCTCCCGGTCCCAATCTGCCAGCAACCTCGCTGGAGGCGCGGGCACATTGACCAGACCTGACAGCACGACATCACTCACGCTTCGGCTGCGAATCACATCATCGCTCCAGTAATAGGAGGCGCAGTGATTACGTACATGATGCGATTGCGTCAGGCTGCTCATTTGACCTAGTGTAGTAAGGGCATGGTTCGCTCCGCGGGTGAAGGTTTCGCGCTGGCATACTTGACATGCAAGTAAATACTTGCATATAATCTGCAGCATCGCCAACCCAGCAATCAGAAAGATTCAAACATCGACAAAGTATTCAAGGCACTGGCTGACCCAACGCGCAGGCGTTTGCTTGACCAGTTGCATAGTGAAAACGGCCAGACGCTGTCAGCCTTGTGTGAGCACATGGACATGACGCGCCAGGCTGTGACGCAGCACCTGCAATTGCTGGAGGAGGCCAACCTTGTGGCCATTGTCTGGCAGGGGCGGGAGAAGTTGCACTACATCAATCCCGTGCCGCTGCACGAGATCCACAGGCGGTGGATCGCCAAGTTTGAGCGCAGCCGTCTCGACGCGCTGCATGACCTGAAGAAGAAACTGGAAGAAAACTGAAAGGACATGAAAATGGAAGCAAAAAAACCTGACTATTTATATGTGACCTACATCGCCACAACGCCTGAAAAGCTCTGGCAGGCCTTGATGGATGTTGACTTGATGGCGCAATGGTGGGTGGACCCTAAGGCAGGTTGTGCCCGCGTGAACGTATCGGACTGGAAGCCGGGCTCGTTATGGGAACACCGGCGTGCTGACGGTTCAGGCGTGGTGGACATCGTTGGCAAGGTGATTGAGGCCACTGCGCCCCAGCGTCTTGTGTATAGCTGGGCAAGGCCAGGCGACGCGGCGGACGAGTCCAAACATTCACGGGTTTCGTTTGACATCGTCCCCTACAGCGACGGCCTGGTTAAATTGACGGTTGCCCATGACGATCTGGCAAAAGACCCCGCCATGTTGTCCGGCGTGTCTGGCGGGTGGCCCACGGTGCTCTCGAACCTCAAGACATTCCTGGAAACCGGTCATGCGCTGCCAAAAACGGCTGCCGCTGCACACCCTTGATTGGAGGAGAATCCATGTCTTTACTTGGAAAAGCAGCCCTGGCGATGTGGTGGGACATGGCGCCCGACATGAACACCGAGTTCCAGGACTGGCACTCGCACGAGCACTTCCGCGAGCGGCTGGCAATTCCCGGCTTCAAGCGTGCAACGCGCTGGAGTAGTGCCGACGGCGGTGAGGGCGTTTTTCAGATCTATGAGATGGATGCGCATGAGGTACTGTCGTCACCCCGGTATTTGGCGCATTTGAATACGCCTTCGCCGTGGTCCAGAAAGATGATGCCCCATCACCGGAACATGGTTCGCAGCCAGTGCCATGTGCTTGAATCCAATGGCGAAAACGTCGCACGCCACGCGCTGACGATCCGGCTTTCGCCTGCTCCAAAGACTGATGACACATTGCGGTCGGCACTGAAGACCATCATTGATCACCTCGTGGATCAGCCCGGCTGCGTGGGTGGGCACCTGCTACGCCACGAAGCACCAGCCATTGCCCAGACAACGGAGCAAAAAATTCGAGGTAACGACCAGTTCGCCGATTGGGTTTTGCTGGTGATTGGTTATGACCTGGATGTGTTGAAAGAGTTAGCCGCTTCACGACTCAGCGCGAGCGCCCTGGCGCAGCTTGGCGCGCAGCCGGGCGCGTTCAGTGGTCTTTACACACTTTCTTTCTCGGCGACGGCTGCCACTATTGGTTTAAGCGCGGGATAAAAAGGGGTTGGGGTGACCGTAAAGTGCGTGATTTCGATTTGAATCAAACACCTTTGGGGATAAAGGGACAACCTTCAGGCGGGCACGTGTTGACACCATAGTCCTACGCGTCAGGCAGCAGACGGTATCCCACGCCACTCTCAGTAAGAAAGTGCCGGGGTTGTGCTGGGTCCGCCTCCAGCTTCTGTCTGAGGTGACCCATGTAAATCCGGAGATAGTGGCTTTGCTCGGAGTGGGATGGGCCCCAAACGTCGCGAAGTAACTGTTTATGCGTT
>JAKQJK010000295.1 GCA_029561195.1 Pseudomonadota bacterium | reverse complement strand
AAACACGCTGTGGCCTCGCGCGGCTGGCTGGGGTTTTCGGGCGACTGGGTCTGGCGCTGGAAGGACTGGATTGACCGGCGCTTCATGCGCAAGTTTCAGGACTTGGCCCCGATGGCGGCAAGCGCCGCATCGGCCAATCCGAAGGCCGCTCAAAACGCCGTCAAGCTCAGCCAGGAGGAGTCCTTGCAGGCCATCTCGGCCATTGCCATGCGCTGCGGCGGTTGCGGTGCCAAAGTGGGGGCTACGGTGTTGTCGCGCGCCCTGAGCACCCTGCACCCGGTGGACCGGGACGACGTGGTGATTGGCCTGAAAGACCCTGACGACGCCGCCGTGGTGCGCGTGCCCGCTGGCAAGGCCATGGTGCATTCGGTGGACTTCTTTCGCTCGTTCATTGACGACCCTTACATATTTGGCAAAGTGGCCGCCAACCACGCATTGGGCGACATCTGGGCCATGGGCGCAGAAGCCCAGTCGGCCACCGCCATTTGTACCGTACCCTCGGGGCTGGAGGCCAAGGTAGAAGACGTGCTGTTCCAGATGATGACCGGCGCGCTGGAGGTGTTAAACGAAGCCAACTGCGCGCTGGTGGGCGGGCACACCGGTGAGGGCAAAGAACTGGCGTTGGGCTTTGCCGTGAACGGGCTGATTGACGACGACCCCGCCAAAATTCTGCGCAAGAACGGCATGCAGCCAGGCGACGTGCTGATTCTGACCAAGCCCATTGGCACCGGCACTTTGTTTGCGGCCCATGCGCGCTTGGCTGCCAAAGGCCGCTGGATTGATGCTGCGTTGCAATCCATGGTCGTGTCAAACCGCATGGGTGCGAAGTGCCTCAGCGATTTTGGTGCGACTGCCTGCACTGATTTGACGGGCTTTGGCCTGCTGGGCCACCTGGTAGAAATGACTCGTCCTTCCGGGGTGGATGCCGAACTGAATCTCTCAAGCCTGCCCTTGCTGGATGGCGCCGCGGAGTGTGTGGCGGCAGGCATCGTCAGTTCGCTGCAAAGTGCCAATGTGCGGTTGCGCCGGGCCGTGCGCAATCAGGAGGAGATGGTCAAGCACCCGCGTTACCCGCTCATTTTTGACCCGCAAACAGCTGGTGGTTTGCTGGCCAGCGTACCTGTCGGCCAGGCAGAAGCCTGCATGGCCGCGTTGCGAAAACTGGGCTACAACAAAACAGTCGCGATTGGGAAGATCGTCGCGAAGAGTGATGCGTTGGAGCCCATTGTTCTGATACCGTAAGCGTGCCGGTTATTCGATCAGGTGGCCGTTTGTTGAGGCCACCGATGGGCCAGCCGTCTGTCTGAGCGCTCTTTCCACCATGCCACTAGGCGGCCCTGCACGGAAAGACCGTGCCAGCCTGCAATGGCTGAGTCACGCCCGCATGACAGAAGCTGCAGAGCCTGCTTTCTTGTGAGTACAGGCCGTGGTTCCATTCCCGAAACTGCGGCCGCAAGGTTACTACCGAGCCCTGCATCACCGGCTAGTGTGGACACGCTACCCGCTGCGAACACGTTGGCGTGGCTGGTTGACCGCTGATACGCATCCACCACAACCAGCCCGGTATCGTCTAGTGTCAGACCACTTTTGGCCAGCCAGGATGGTGCCTGAATACCGGTGTTCAGAATGGGGATGTCACAGGCCAGTCGCGCACCGCAACCCAATAAGGCTTCGCCGCGCTGCAGCCCGGTAGCCCAGTCGATGAGTACCGTGATGTTCTGCTTTTTGAGCATCCGCTCGACGCGTTGCTGTATGGCGCCGGGCAGGTGAGATGCCACGGGGTTGCCACCAGTGATCAGCGTCACGGCAGAGTTGGGCAGGCAATAACGAATGGCCATGGCGAGTTCAATCCCCGTCGTATCCCCGCCAATAACCGCAACGCTGCGGGAAACGTCCGCGGGCAATTCCATCACGCGGGGCCACATGGACACAAAACCTTCCGGTGGCCGGACGAACAGACCGAATTCCCGCGCCCCGGGTATTGACTGCTCAATACGACTGCGATCCTGCGTGAGGCCGGTATTGATGGAAAGCCAGTCGTAGTGAATCCTGCTCCCGTCGTCCAGCAGGATGGTCTGCGTCTGCGTGTCGATCCCCGCTGCGTGCCTCGTGATCCGGCGGATGCCGCTGTTGTGGATCAGGGGCTCCAGCGCAGTGACGCAGTCTTCAGGGGCGTAAAGGCCAGTTACCAGTCCAGGCAACATGCCTTTATGAAAATACTGCGCAAGCGGAGTAACCAGCGAAACCTGGACGCCAGCCACGGGGCGCACAGCCCATTGGGTCAATACATCCAGGTGGGATTGTCCGGCGCCCAAAAGTATCAAATGCTTTTGGCCAGTACCAGGTGGCAGGGTTGACGGGAAGGCTGTCATCCCTCTATTGTTTCACGGGTTGCAAGGGAGGCTGCTGTGCGGGGCTGCTGATAACCGGAGGTGCCAATGTCAGGGCGATGTCGCTCAGGTAGGCCAGGCTGGTGCTTTGGGTATTGTCGGAATCGGCACCCACTACAACTGCGATGAGTGGCGGCATCACATCGGTTTCATGCCCAAACGCACGCTGAAAGTCGGCGGCGATGTCGCGCTCATGAGTTATCCACTGCCCAAGCCGCTTTTCACCGGAGTCCAGCACGATAAAACGCAGGCGATGCGTGAATGCGTTGGGGAACTCGCTGCCTACGGGTGAGAGGTGGTCCCATACGTAGCACAACGTGGCGGCCGGCAGCTTCTCCGAGCTGATAGTTCGGGCCAATCGCAGGATGTTGCGCTCCACCAATCCCAGCTTTTCCAGCGGCAGGTCAAATAACAGGCAGACCTTGAGGGCTGTGTCGTCACCCTCTTTTCGCTTCAGGTCGGCTGCAGTCAGGGGTTGCTCCAGTCGCCACCGCCAGCGCAGACTGCTGCCCGGGCCTGGCATGGTACCCGCTAATTCATGGAGCGCATTGCCATAGGATTTGTCGCTGGCCAGTCGCAGCACGCGCTCGCCACTTCCGTTAATGGGGACCACTTCCAGCCGGGACAGCGGTGTCTTTCCGCCCGGTAACCCGATAATCCGCCAGGGCGGCGGCACAGCACTCTCACTGGCTGTCGAAAATGGTTGCAGCTTCTGTGCGCTGGCCGCGTTGGGCAGCATGAGCAGACAGAAAAGGCTAGCGACCCATATCGTTGAGCGACCAGTCGTAATCAAGGTGCCTGATCGAAACACTTTTTGCCTTTAATTTATCGCGCTCCGCGCCTACACCGGTTAATTGTTCCGCGTATTTGGCAAACACGTCTTCCAGCTTTAAAAAGCCCTTGTTACCCTTTTCAAAGTCTTCGCGGAACCACTTGAAGATCTGGCTGACTTCCAGTTTGCCGTCAGTCATGCGGTTGCGGGTGCGGTCGCCGAGAAAACGCACCATACCCTCTTCAAGCTGCGCATCAAATCTGGCGGGTGTAAAAGCCTCGGGTGGCAGGGCAGGGCAGCCGATGCTGGCGCAGTTCACGGCCACGTGGATGCGCGGCTCGCTGAAGCGCGGGCGCAGCTGCTCGTGCTCGATCCAGTCCAGATGGCGTTCTTCACCCAGCAGTGTGAAAAACTTTTTCTTCCAGGCCGACTGGATGAGGGAGCCCAGATCCTTGATGGATTTGAGGTCCGGGTATCTCGACAACACATGCGCAATGGTGAATGCGTTGTAGGCGTTGGTCAGAAACACCATTTGCTGCTCACGGGTCCACTTGTCGAAGTCCGCCTTGGGCACGGCGGTGAAGGTATCAAGCACCTTTTTGAATTCGGTCTTGTCTGCGGCAAAGCCTTTGTAGTTCACGCGCGACTGTTTGTTATCTGGCAGCCATTTCACGTGTTTCCTGAGCAGGGTATCCCAAGCGGAATATTGATGGTCAAACGCGCCAGAAACTTGACCAAAAGTGCCTTCAGACCCCGTCATTATTACGCAAGTAGCTATTGAAAAAATAGCATTCCGACGATTGAATGATATGACCCCCATGGCCTACCCCCGCGTCCAGTTGTGGTACTTGGCCACCCATTCGAGCAGTTTCTTGGGCTGGTGCGCGCGCTTCCATTCTCCGGCGGCGTATTTGTTGGCCTCGGCCAGGGTTGGGTAGGTGTGAATGGTGCCCAGAATCTTGTTCATGCCCAGCCCGTGTTTCATGGCCAAAACGTACTCGGCCAGCAGGTCACCCGCATGGGTGCCAACAATGGTGGCGCCTAGAATCTTGTCTTTGCCGGGTACGGTCAGTACTTTGACGAAGCCGTGTGCTTCGCTGTCCGCAATGGCGCGGTCCAGATCGTCCAGTCCGTACTTCACCATCTCGTAGGCAATGCCCTTTTCTTTGGCTTCCTGTTCATTCAGGCCCACGCGGGCCACCTCGGGGTCGATGAACGTGGCCCACGGAATCACGGAGTAATCGACCTTGAATTTCTTGAAGGTGCCAAACAAGGCGTTCACCGCGGCATACCAGGCCTGATGCGCCGCAGTGTGTGTGAACTGGAATGGCCCGGCCACATCACCCGCTGCAAAGATGTTGGGGTAAATGGTCTCCAAATACTCGTTGGTGGTGACGGTGCGGTTGGTGGGAATGCCCAGGTCTTCCAGTCCGTAGCCCGTGAGGCGAGCCACGCGGCCCACGGCACACAGCAAGGCATCAAACTCGATGCGAATCTCCTGGCCCTGGTGCTCGACGATGATGGCTTTGCTCTCTTCCGATTTCTCGCAACGCAGCGCCTTGTGGCCGGTGAGCACCTGCACGCCATCGGCCTGCAATGAGGCTTTGGCCAGCGCAGACACCTCTTCGTCTTCGCGGATCATTATGCGCGGGGCCATTTCCACCTGCGTAACCTGAGCGCCCAGGCGTTGAAAGCTTTGCGCTAGCTCGCAGCCAATGGGGCCACCGCCGAGCACTACGATGCGCTTGGGGATATCGTCAAGCTTGGCAAATTCATCCCACAGCGTGTCGCTGGTCACGTAGCCCACATCACGAATGCCTGGTAGCGGCGGCACAAAGGGCTGTGCTCCGGCCGCGATGACGATAGAGCGGGTGGTCAGCGTCTGCTTGACGCCATCGTTCAGCGCGATCTCCACCGTCCACGGGTTCACAATTTTGGCGTAGCCTTGCAGTACCTCTACGCCCAGACCTGTGTAGCGCTCCACGCTGTCATGCGGCTCTATGGCGGCGATAACGGCATGAATGCGCTGCATCACAGCCTTGAAGCTGAAAACGGGTTGTGCATCGGCCAGGCCATACCGCGTGCCGTGCTTCATCTGGTGCGCCAGTTTTGCACTTTTGATCAGTGCCTTGCTGGGCACGCAGCCGTAGTTCAGACAGTCACCACCCATCTTGTGGGCTTCTATCAGCGTGACTTTAGCCTTAACCGCGGCGGCTATGTAGGCCGACACGAGGCCGCCAGCGCCACCCCCAATGACCACCAGATTGCGGTCAAATGTTTTGGGTTTCACGGAATTCCAGCGCGCATATACCTTGCGCCGCTTCACATAGTCCAGCATCTTTTTGATCACCAGTGGCAGCAGACCCAGCAGCACAAATGAGCCCAGCAACCCCGGCGACAGAATGGAGCGCAGAGAGGTGATCTTGGCGATCTCGGTACCGGCATTCACATAGGCCACCGTGCCGGCAAACATGCCGAGCTGGCTAACCCAGAAATAGGTCCACGTTTTCATCTTGGTCAAACCCATCAACAGGTTCAGCGCGAAGAAGGGAATCAGCGGCACCAGACGCAGCGTGAAGAGGTAAAAGCCGCCTTCTTTCTCGATGCCCTTGTTCACCTCGTCAAGTTTCTTCCCAAACCGGCCCTCAATGCTGTCACGAAGCAGGTAACGCGCCGCCAGCATGGCCAGTGTGGCTCCGATCGTGGACGCGAACGACACCACCACCGTGCCCCACACCAGCCCGAAACTGGCTCCACCGGCCAGCGTCATGATGGCTGCGCCGGGTAGCGATAGCGCGGTTATCAGCACATAAACGGCAAAGAAAGCCGCTGTCACCAGGGCTGGGCGCTGCTCATACACGGCCGAAAAATTGCCCTGCTGTTCCTTGATGAAAGCCAGACTGAAAAAACGCCCCAGATCAAATACAAAGAAGATGGCTATCAGGATGAGCAGCACCAACAGGACCAGGGTTTTTTTACTTTTCATGGGTTTCTTTCAGTGGTCTTGTGAAAACTGGCGCCAGCCCCAGCCAATACGCATCACGATGGTCGCTGCGCACAGTGCAGCAAATACATAGGCAATTTCGGGAAAATACTGTGGCCACACACACATGGCCACAAAACACACCAGCGTTTCCGTAGCTTCGGTCAAGCCACCCAGAAAGTAAAACGACTTGTTGGGGTAGTCCAGGCTGGTCAGCCCGCGCTTGGTGGCCATGATGGCAAATGCCAGAAAACTGGAGCCAGTCCCGATGAACGCAGCCAGCAACACAGCCGCAGCCAGCGCGTTGGTTTGCGGTTGCGCTACGGCAAACGCCAGGGGAATGGCGGCATAAAACAGAAAGTCCAGTGCAATATCCAGAAAACCACCGGCATCAGTGGGCTGCGTCCGGCGCGCCATGGCACCATCCAGAGCATCGCACAATCTTGACAATAATATTGCTACAGCCCCCGCCAAATATGCGTTTGTAGCTATCAATACGGCAGCTACCATGCCAATCAAAAAACCAATCAACGTTATCTGGTTGGCGCTCAAACCGGCGCGAACGAACACGCCTGCCAGTCCATTCACAGCGGGTTTGATGAGTGCAGTGGCAGCGCGGTCAAGCATGGTTGGTTTCAGAGATGGGTGACATGCGCAGGGTCCGCCACATCAGATTCATCATGAGTCACCATTAGTACGGGAATCTGCCGTTTTCTTACAAGATCAAACACAAATTGGCGCATGCGCGTGCGCAGGGCTGCATCCAGCTTGGAAAACGGTTCGTCCAGCAGCAGGGCTTGCGGATCGGCCAACAAGGCCCGCATCAGCGCCACCCGCGCCCGCTGTCCACCCGAGAGTGTCGCCGGGTCTGCTTGGGCGAAATCTGACATTTCCAGATCCTGCAGTCCTTGGGTCACGCGGGCTTCACGCGCCACCACAGGCCCTGCGGGCACGGCAAACAGCAGGTTTTCGCGCACGGTCATGTGCGCAAATAGCAGGTCCTCCTGAAACAGGATTCCGACCTGCCGCCGTTCGGTGGGTAGGTGATCGATGCGTTGCCCGTTCAGCGTGATGCTGCCGTCAAATGTCAGGCTTTCTCCCAGCGTGCCACAAATGGCTGCCAGAAGGCTGGATTTGCCGGAGCCACTGGCCCCCATCACGGTGTGAATGACGCCTCTGGGCACGTTTACACGCAGGCTGCCGACCAGTGTGGTACCGGTTGTTGCCAGGCGTTGAACATGGATATCCAGGGTCATGGGCGGAGTCGGGAGATGAACGTAGTGGGTGAAGGCAGGGGCAAATCAGGCAGGACGATAATACTGGTACCGGCATTCACCGTGTGGCGTGGGTGTCTTGATCAGGGGAAACGATGATGAAAAAAAGAGTGTTGTTGGGTTTGTTGGTCCTGCTGGGTCAGTTCGGTTCGGTACAAGCCCAAACCACGCCTTCGAGCCCGGCAAAAAAGGAACTGATCGCAAAAGTGTTGAACCTGCAGCAGCCTGCCATTGAAAATATGTCACGTGCACTGGCAGAGCAGCCTGCGGCGCAAATGATGCAACAGGCCGCAGTGGTGTTGCAGACGCGCATTGCGCCGGAGAAGCGCGAGGCTGTGGGCAAGGAAATTCAGGCTGACCTGAAGAAATACGCTGACGAAGCCGTGCCTCTGGTGCGGGACCGTGCCCTTAAACTGGCCCCTTCGACCATTGGCGCCTTGCTGGACGAAAAATTCACGGAAGATGAGCTCAAGCAACTGGTGGCCATTATCGAATCGCCCGTCAACCGCAAGTTCCAGCAACTCGGGGGTGACATGCAAAAGGTGTTGGTCGAAAAACTCGTTGCAGAAACCCGTAGCCTGATCGAACCCAAGGTCAAGGCTTTGGATCAGGTGATTGCCAAGCGCCTGGGTATTCAGCCTCGGCCCGCTGATGCCGCCGCCGCTCCCGATAAATCGAAACCACCCGCCAAAGCGGCCAGCAAGTAGCCCCGTTACAGGCTGGCCCAATGCTGGCGCGTCTGCAAAAATTTCTGGCCTTGACCCTGGCACTGGTCGCGGTTGTCTGGGTCGTCTGGATACTACCCGTCTCGCTAATGCTGGCGCTGGCCGGTCTTGCCTTACTGGCCCTGGGTCATGCGCTGTTTCTCGCAATCGAATTTATGGCGGTGTACTTCGTCAACAAGCGGGACACGGTGCCGCATGCGGGTGTGGTGGCCATGGTCCGGGCTTGGGTGGGGGAGTCCATCATGGCGCCGCGGGTATTTCTTTGGCGCCAGCCTTTTCGCTCGAATGTGATTCCTGATTCGATGGGAGTTGACGGCGCGCGGGGCGTCTACAGCAAACGAGGCGTGGTTTTCGTTCACGGGTTTGTCTGCAACCGCGGCTTCTGGAACCCGTGGATGGCGCAACTCCAGGGCCGCGGGAATGCCTTTGCGGCCGTTAATCTGGAACCGGTGTTTGGCTCCATTCATGAATATGTTCCACAGATTGAAGCGGCGGTGGCGCAGGTGACGCAGGCCACCGGTTTGCCGCCCGTGGTGATCTGCCACAGCATGGGTGGCTTGGCCGTGCGGGCCTGGCTGAGGGCCAACCATGCGGCTGGGCAACCGGATTCACGGGTCCATCACATCGTGACTATCGGTTCGCCCCACCATGGTACGTGGCTCAGCCGCTTTGCGTTTTCAGCCAACGGCACACAAATGCGAAGGCACGGCGAGTGGCTGCAAACGCTGGCGCGGGACGAGCCGGCAAGCCGGATGGCGCGTTTCACCTGCTTTTATTCCAATTGCGATAACATCGTTTTTCCTGCTTCTACAGCCATGTTGCCGGGTGCCGACAACCGGTTGGTGAAAGGTGCCGCCCACGTAGACATGGCATTCGATGACGTGGTGATGCGCCAGTCGCTGGCGATGCTTGAATC
>JAKQJK010000294.1 GCA_029561195.1 Pseudomonadota bacterium | reverse complement strand
CGGGGCAACACGGCGTGTAACAGCTGGCCAGCAATTCCCAGACGTGTGGCAATCCGTACCGGTTTGAAGATGCAGGCCTGCGCCACCATGTCGCCAGCCTCCTCGGGTGACAGGGTGGGTACATTGTTGTAAAGGCCCGTGGGGGCAATCATCGGGGTACGCACCAGTGGCATGTTAATGGTGGTAAAAGTAACCCCCTGATCAGCAAACTCGCTGGACGCGCAACGCGTCCATGCATCCAGGGCAGATTTGGACGCCACGTAGGCGCTGAACCGAGGCGCGTTGGTCAGCACCCCGATTGAGCTGATATTGACCACATGCCCCTTCCTTTTGGCTACCATGCCCGGCAGCAAACCCATGGTGACCCGCAGGCAGCCAAAATAGTTCAGCTGCATGGTTCGCTCGTAATCGTGGAACCGGTCGTAGCTGGACTCGATGGCACGACGGATGGAGCGCCCGGCGTTGTTGATCAGGAAGTCCACGCCCCCATGGTTGTCGTTCAGCAGTTTGGTAAACCGGTCGCAGTCCGCCATATCTGAAATGTCTGCCGGATACGCCACGAAACTGTGGCCACGGGCCTTGGCTTCCTTGCAGGCCTCTTCCAGCTTGTCCACGTCACGACCGCAAATGATGGTGATGGCACCCGCCTCGGCAAATTTGTGCGCCGCAGCCAGACCAATACCTGATGATCCACCCGTAACCAGCACCACCTTGCCCGCCACCGTTCCACGCAAGGAGCGGTCGATATGCAAGTCAGGATCGAGGTGGCGCTCCCAATAGTCCCAAAGTCGCCATGCGTAATCCCTCAGATTTGGACAAGCAACGCCCGTACCCTTGAGAGCCAACTGCGCGTCCCGGCAATCGAACCGGGTGGGGTAGTTCACAAACGTCAGCATGTCTTCTGGCAGGCCCAGATCTTTCATGATGGCGTTGCGCACCCGGCGCACCGGCGCCAAGGCCATCAAGCCCTTGGTGACGCTGCGGGGAATGAAACCCAGCAGGGCCGCGTTGACGAACAGGTTCATCTTGGGCGCATGCGCCGCCTTGCTGAAGATATCCAGTACGTCACCCACGCGGTAACCTTCCGGATCCACCAGATGAAAGCACTTTTTGGTGATGCTCTTTTGGTGGCTGATGGCATCCAGCGCGTTCACGACAAAGTCCACCGGCACAATGTTGATGCGGCCGCCCTCCAGGCCAACGGAAGGCATCCAGGGTGGCAACAGTTGGCGCATGCGCTGGATCAACTTGAAAAAGTAATACGGGCCGTCGATCTTGTCCATCTCGCCCGTGGTGCTATCTCCCACCACCATCGCGGGGCGATAGACCGACCAGGGCACCTTGCACTCCTTGCGGACGATCTTTTCACTCTCGTGCTTGGTCATGAAGTACGGATGATCGTAGTTTTCCGCCTCTTCAAACATGTCTTCTCGGAACACACCTTCATACAAACCCGCTGCCGCGATGGAGCTCACGTGGTGAAAGTGGCCCGCGTCAATAGCCTTGGCCAGTTCTACCGTGTTGCGCGTGCCTTCAATATTGACCGCTATCTGGCTGGCCTCATCCGCACCCAGATCATAGACAGCAGCCAGATGGTAAAAATGACCGACCTGCCCCTTAAGCAACTTTGTAACGTCAGATGCCACGCCTAACTTCTTGCTAGTCAAGTCGCCAAAAACTGGAACTGCACGCGACGCTGGTACACCCCAGTATTCGCGTAGCGCGGCAACCTTGCCTTCACTTTCTTTGCGGATCAGAAAGTGAACGACAGAGCCTTTGTGCTCCAGAAGTTTTTTGACAAGCCGTTTGCCGATAAAGCCCGTTGCACCGGTAACAAAATACTGCATAAAAACTCCAGTTAAGTTCTTCATTCTTGCCGAAAAGCACAATGACGCCATTTAGCGGAAACCCGCGCATCCTAAAGGTAGAACGGCAGGGTTTTATGCCGCTATTAGTGCAATCCATCTACACGCATCGCTCGCCCGGACGTAAAGTTCCAGTTACTACCCCAATTTCAGGAGATATTCATGGTCAAAAAACTGCAAAAACTAAGTGCCGACAAGATGTCTGGTGCGCATCTTTCAAGTTCGGTGAAAGACTCCGCCCAGCAGATTTGGCAAGCTGGCCTTGGCGCATTTGGCAAAGCCCAAGCCGAGGGCACCAAGGCATTTGAAGCCCTCGTCAAGGAAGGCATGACCATCCAGCGCAAGACACAGTCAGCGGCCGAGGAGAAGATTTCAGAGGCCACCAGCAAAATGACCAATATGGCGACCGATATCTCGGCCAAAGCGTCCGGTCAGTGGGACAAACTGGAAAGCATTTTTGAGGATCGGGTAGCAAAAGCTCTCAACAAGTTGGGCGTACCCTCTGCCAAGGACATCAGCGCGCTGATCGCCCGCATTGACGACCTCAACAGCAATGTGCAGAAGCTGTCGGCCAAAGCCCCCGCCGCCAGGAAGACCACCACTGCTAGGAAAGCTCCTGTGAAAGCTGCCAGCAAGCCAGCAGCCAAGCGTGCTCCGGCACGCAAATCGACTTAAAGGGCTGCGCGCTCAGTAGAAAGACAAAGGGCGCTTCGGCGCCCTTTTTTAGATCCCTTATCCGCACAAACATTGCTGCAACGCAACAACCCGACACCCTTGGGGCCTCTACACTTTGCAATCATGAACCATAAATCCACACGCGCTCCCAAAATCGCATTGGCGCTGGCAGGCGGTGGTCCGTTAGGCGCCATTTATGAAATTGGTGCGTTATGCGCACTGGATGAATCGCTCGACGGTTTGGACTTCACTCGCCTGCATCACTACGTCGGCGTGTCGGCAGGAGGCTTTATTGCAGCGGGTCTGGCCAACAACATGTCGCCTCGCGAGCTTTGCGCGATGTTCATCCTGAACGGCAGCCAATCAGAGGAGTCTTTTGAGCCCTCCTGGCTGATGAGGCCGGCATATGGCGAATTCGCGCGGCGCGGCATCATGTTGCCCGGTTTGGTCATTTCTGCACTTTGGCGCCTGACCATAGGGAACAAGCCAATTACTCAGGTTGTAGAACGCCTAGCGCGTGCCCTGCCTACCGGGGTATTTTCCAACGAAGAGGTCGATATCCAGCTCGCCAAGCTGTTTTCGCGAGATGGTCGCACCAATGATTTTCGAAAGCTGAAAAGCCGACTCACCCTAGTCGCAACCAATCTGGACAGCGGCGAGTCGGCCCCATTTGGGGGCCCGGGATGGGACCATGTTCCCATTTCACGGGCGGTGCAAGCCAGCTCTGCTTTGCCGGGCTTGTTTCCCCCGGTTGAAATTGACGATAGCTACTACGTGGACGGCGCGCTGAAAAAAACTCTTCATGCGTCAGTTGCACTGGATGAAGGCATTGACCTCTTACTGTGCCTGAATCCACTCGTGCCGTTTGACGCGACTGCGCCGCATGTTGCCAAAGTCATGCAACGGGCCTTGAGCGACGAACAGCGCGAAATCCCGCGCATCGTCGACGGCGGGTTACCCGCTGTCCTGAGTCAGACATTTCGCTCCATGATTCACTCGCGTCTGGAGCTGGGCA
Organism: Pseudomonadota bacterium; assembly: GCA_029561195.1. Lineage (GTDB taxonomy): Bacteria > Pseudomonadota > Gammaproteobacteria > Burkholderiales > Burkholderiaceae_C > Egaibacter. The sequence goes on along the minus strand of JAKQJK010000294.1, from coordinate 4,208 downwards.
TGAAGCAGTATGAGCACCTCTATCCGGATACCGACATCATTTTGATTGAGCCCGACCACCGGGACCCCGAGCTGTATCTGGCCAATACCTTCAGCTACGGTCAGCGCCGTCACTTGGCCGAACATGCTTACCAGCAGACCCGCCAGATGCTCCGCTCCCGCAAAACCGGTTTGTCCGACAAGCTGGCACGCCACGGCATTCACATCAACCATGCAGCGCTGGACGATCCGAAACGTCACCTGTGTATGCCGCCAAAAGCGCCTACCCGTATCGGCCGCGCCGTCGCTACGCTGGAAGAAGTGATCGATGATCTGAACCACGCCATCGTCACCCGGCAGCACCAGCACCCGGCCCAGGGTTGACGACCCCCTCCCGGCATTTGCACCATGGTCAAAAAAGCTCCCCGCCGAACTGCCGAGCGCATCCTGGAAGTCACACTGGAGCTGTTCAACCGCTTCGGTGAGCCCAATGTCTCCACCACGCTGATCTCCAGCGAGTTGGGCATCAGCCCCGGGAACCTGTACTACCACTACCCCGCCAAAGACGAGCTCATCAACTCACTGTTTGACCGTTATGAGCGCTCCCTGAACGAGCTGCTCAACGCCAGTGACGGCGTGCGGGACGTGGAAGACGCGTGGTTTTTCATGCACACCCTGTTTGAGCTAATCTGGGAATACCGGTTTTTGTACCGCGACCTCAACGACCTGCTCAGCAAAAACCGCCGGCTGGAAACCCACTTCCAGTCGGTTCTGAAAAACAAGACCCGTGCGGTCAAAGCCCTCCTCGACGGCATGAGCCGTGCCGGCGCGGTGACCATTGACTCACGCGAGGTGGATGCCACTGCCACCAGCATGGTGGTGGTGCTCACGTACTGGCTGAGTTTTGAGTACGTGCGCGACCCCCGCAACGCGCTGGAGCCGGCCAACTCCCAGGCCGCCCTGATGCGTGGCGCGCACCATGTACTCAATCTTTTGGTACCCTATCTGGAAAAGGGCCAGAGAGCCCACCTGATGGGCCTGGTTGATGCCTACAACAGAGGAGACTAAAAATGGCCAAATGGACTGCCTTCCCCCATGTCGGCGAATATCAGTTCGACGCAGCCAGCGTCAAGAAATACTGGGCACGCCTGCACACCGGCGATGCCGAACCCCTGCCCAAAGACCTTCAGGTTCTGGAAGCGTGGGCGTTCTTTCACAACGGAGAGTTTCAAAAAGCCGTTGAAGCAGGTTTGAAGGCGGGTGGTGCCGGCATCACAGCGGCCAACAAGGCGGCCTGCATATACGCCACCTACCTGGAAAAGAAGGAAAAAGCCCGACTCGACATGTACATGGAAGTCGCCCAGCGCGCGGAGGCCCAGGCGAAGCAGGATCCCCAAAACCCCAATGCCTTTTACTGGCAGGCGTATGCGCTGGGTCGCTACAGCCAGGGCATCAGCGTGGCCAAGGCGCTGGCGCAGGGTCTGGGTGGCAAGGTCAAAACCGCGCTGGAAAACACCATCCAGCTTCAGCCCAAACATGCAGATGCCCATATTGCGCTGGGCGCCTTTCATGCTGAAGTGATCGACAAGGTCGGCTCCCTGATCGGTGGCATGACCTATGGCGCCAAAAAGGACATCGGGCTGCAACTGTTTCAGCAAGCCCTCAAGCTCAATTTTGAATCGGCCATCGCCATGATCGAGTACGCCAATGCCATGGTCATGCTTGAGGGGGACAAGATGATGAAGGAAGCCACCCGCCTGTATCAGCTGGCGGCAGCTGCCAAGCCCATGGACGCCATGGAGCGGCTCGACGTGGAGATGGCCAAAGCCGAGCTGGAGGACTGACCCAGCCCCTGCCTAATCCCCCCAGGGCAACATCAGTGTCACCATGGACAGTTTGGCAAACTCAGGTTCGAATTCATCGATGATTTTCTGCGGGTCCGGACACAGCTTGGTATCGGTGATCACGCCAAACTGTACTCCTCCCCCGTAGCTCAGGATCGAAACGCCAAGGCCCACCGTGCCGGATTGCGGCACCCAGAACAGGCTTTGCTCAAGCGTAGAGCCCAGCAGTTTCAGCTTCTCGCGCGGACCCGGCACATTGGTCATGACAGCCGTGGTCTTCTTCGAAAAGATATTGAGCATGGCGTCTTGTGCGGGCTTGATCAACAGCCCCGCCACCGCTAGCAGCCCAAAGGCCATCAGGGGCTGCATGCTGCCCTTCATCTCGCTCATGCGGCGGCGAACCTCGTATACACGCTGCACCGGGTTCTCGATACCAATGGGCAAGACGACCGGCGCCAGACCAAAGCGGTTACCCAGTTTGTAGGATTGCTCGATGGGGCGCAGGTTCACCGGCACCATGGCTCGAATGTCCTTGCCCGCCACGTCATCACCGTGCGCCTTCAAGTACTCACCGATGGCACCCGCAACGCAGCTCAACAAAACATCATTGATCGAGCAGTTGAGCGCTTTGCCCACGGCCTTCACTTCTGCCAGTGGAATGGGCTGGCACCAGGCCACCCGCTTGGCTCCGCCCGGAATGCCCTTGAGTCGCGTGCCCGAATCGTCGGGCATCAGCGCCAGCGCCGCTGCATCGCTCAGCACATGGAAGGCCATCTTGGCCAGATCAACGGACCCTGCCAAACCTTTTTCCATCCCTTTTTGGGGTTCCAGCAGGGCCTCCATGGCGTTTACGGCACTGCTGCCTGCCGCGCCCAGCGCCTTCACCGCGACGTCGGTAAAAGGCTTGATCAAGGTGTCTGCAATCCAGTCTTCCGCGGCCTCCATGCCCTCACGTTTGGCCTCCGAGGCCTTGCGCTGGGGCGGCGAAGAGCCGCCATCCACCAGCGACTGGGTCACCCCGATCAGGGCAATACCATCGGCTATGCAGTGGTGAATGCGCACCATCATGGCCGAGCCGCCCTGGTAGTTTTCAACCAGATGGAATTGCCAGAGGGGGCGTTTTTTGTCCAACGGCTGCATGGCCAGTTCACCCAGCCGGTCCTGTAGGGCCTCCTGCTCGCGGCCCGCGGGCTTTCGCGCCAGCGTCTCGCGGGTCACATGGTTGCCGATATCGAAATTCTGGTCCGGCACCCAGGTGGCACCCGTCGCGTCTTCCACCACACGCTGGCCAAAGCGTGGGTATTTGAGCAGCCGCTCCTCAATGCGTTCGCTCAAGGCCTTGAGCGTGATGCCGGGCTTGAGCACCCACACACCCACAATCATCATCAGGTTGTGCGCGTTGTCCATGCGCAACCAGGCCGTGTCCACCTTGCTCATGCGTTCGCCGGTCAAGCCCAACGTGCCATTCACGGCATCCGCGACGTTTTTCTGCACGACTTTGGCCGCCTTGCGCGCGGTGCGGGTTGCTTTTTTTGCGACTGTTTTGGCGGCTTCTTGAGCCATGATTCGGGTGACCATATCGACTCCTGGGGATACTTCCCTATTCTGTCGCCAAAACGCGCCGTAAGATACCGGGCAGATACCCGAACCCGAGAGATTTGCCCCTAACTATCTTTTTTCAGGAGACCCCATGTCCGCACTGGCTAAAAAATTCGAAGCCGCCGTCGCTAATTCCAAAAACCTGTCCGAGCGCCCGGACAACGCGACACTGCTCAAACTCTATGCGCTGTACAAACAGGGCAGCGTGGGTGATAACGCGGAGAAAAAACCCGGTTTTGGCGACATGGTAGGCCGCGCCAAGTGGGATGCCTGGAATGGCGTCAAGGGCACGTCACAAGACGACGCCATGCAGCAGTACGTGGACCTGATTGAGTCGCTAAGCTGATCAACAGGCCGACGAGGCCTCTAGTCGCCGTTACTTCTTGGCGGCCGGGGCCTTCTTCGCAGGCGCCTTTTTGGCAGCGCCCTTTGGTGCCAGCAGCTCGTCCAGGTTTTTCACAATTTCGCCTTCAATCCTGTCCTTGAACGCGCCAAGCAGGAAGCCGAGTTTGGCGTCCAGTTCAAACTTGTCCTTGGTCACGTGCAGCGTGCCGTTTACGCCGGAGCGGGTGAAGCAGACTTCGTCGCGCGTCGCGCCTTCTTCATAGGTGCACTCCATGCCGAAGTGTTCTTCCACCTGCTCGGCCCACTTGAACGCGATCTTGCGCGCCTCTGCCAGACCCAGGTGGTGTTCGCGAAGAATATGAAGATCTGCCACTGTTTGTCTCCGTTTGTGGAATTGGTTGGTGTGGTTGTTCAGGATGGTTTCAGGGCGGCCGCCCGCTTG
>JAKQJK010000240.1 GCA_029561195.1 Pseudomonadota bacterium | reverse complement strand
GCAGCCCCACCAACAACAAGAAAATCATGGTTCTCGGTGGCGGCCCCAACCGTATCGGCCAAGGCATCGAGTTTGACTACTGCTGCGTGCACGCGGCACTGGCCATGCGCGAAGATGGCTACGAGACCATCATGGTCAACTGCAATCCCGAAACCGTGTCCACCGACTACGACACGTCCGACCGTTTGTACTTCGAACCACTGACGCTGGAAGACGTGCTGGAAATCGTCGACAAGGAAAAGCCGTTGGGCGTGATCGTTCAGTACGGTGGTCAGACGCCCTTGAAGCTGGCACTGGACCTGGAAGCCAACGGCGTGCCCATTATCGGCACCAGTCCCGACATGATCGACGCGGCCGAAGACCGTGAACGCTTTCAGAAGCTGCTGCATGTACTGAAGCTGCGCCAGCCGCCCAACGCCACGGCCCGCACCGAGCCCGAAGCGCTGGAAAAAGCCGCAGCGCTGGGCTATCCCCTGGTGGTGCGCCCCAGCTACGTGCTGGGTGGCCGCGCGATGGAAATCGTCCACGAGCAGCGCGACCTGGAGCGCTACATGCGCGAAGCAGTCAAGGTCAGCCACGACTCCCCCGTGTTGCTGGACCGCTTCCTGAATGACGCCATCGAGTGCGACGTGGATTGCCTGCGCGACCCCGAAGGCAAGACCTTCATCGGTGGCGTGATGGAGCACATCGAGCAGGCAGGCGTGCACAGCGGCGACTCGGCGTGTTCATTGCCACCGTATTCGCTGAGCGCATCGACAGTAGCCGAGATCAAGCGCCAGACCGCCGCCATGGCGGAATCGTTGAGCGTTGTCGGGTTGATGAATGTTCAGTTTGCCATTCAAAACATAGATGGCAAGGACGTCATCTATGTGCTGGAGGTGAACCCCCGCGCGTCCCGCACGGTGCCGTTTGTCAGCAAGGCCACCGGCATCCAGCTGGCCAAAGTGGCTGCACGTTGCATGGTGGGTCAGTCGCTGGCTTCACAAGGCATCACGAAAGAGGTGACACCGCCTTATTTCAGCGTCAAGGAAGCGGTGTTCCCTTTCGTCAAGTTCCCGGGCGTGGATACCATCCTGGGCCCCGAGATGAAATCCACCGGCGAGGTGATGGGGGTTGGCAAGACCTTCGGCGAGGCTTTTGTGAAGTCCCAGTTGGGGGCAGGAACCAAGCTGCCCACGTCCGGAAAAGTCTTCCTTACTGTAAAAAACAACGACAAACCACGCGCCGTGGGCATAGCCCGCGCGCTGGCGGTGCTGAAGTTCGACGTGGTGGCGACCAAAGGCACTGCGGCTGCCATTCAGGCCGCGGGCATTGCCTGCACTGTGGTCAATAAGGTCACCGAAGGACGCCCGCACATCGTGGACATGATCAAAAACAACGAGATTGCGCTGGTCATCAACACGGTTGAGGAGCGTCGCAACGCCATTGCCGATTCGCGGCAGATCCGCACCTCGGCATTGCTGGCCCGCGTGACAACCTTCACCACCATCGCCGGTGCTGAAGCCGCTGTTGAAGGCATGAAATACATGGACAACCTGGACGTTTATTCGATCCAGGAGTTGCATCAGCAACTCTTGGCATAATTTCAGTTATTCACTAGGGACAGATCTGCGCGCCAGCGCGGTTCTGTCCCTGCTACTTTTTGACGATTGAAAGCCATGGCAACCATTCCCATCACCAAACGCGGCGCTGAAAAACTCAAGGCCGAGCTGCACAAACTCAAGACGGTGGACCGTCCCTGGGTCATCGGTGCGATCGCCGAGGCACGTGCACAGGGCGATTTGAGTGAGAACGCGGAATACGAAGCTGCCAAAGACCGTCAGGGTTTCATCGAGGGTCGCATACAGGAGGTTGAGGGCAAGCTGTCTGCAGCGCAGATCATTGATCCAGCCAGTGTGGACGCTGGCGGAAAAGTCGTTTTTGGGACCACGGTGGAACTGGAAGACGAGTCCACTGGCGATGTGGTCAAGTACCAGATCGTGGGAGAAGACGAGGCGGATTTGAAGCTGGGCCTGATCAACATTGGCTCCCCGATTGCGCGTGCACTGATCGGCAAGGAAGTTGGCGATACGGCTGAAGTGCAGGCGCCAGGCGGCGTAAAGCATTTCGAAGTCATCGCTGTTCACTACGTGTAAGGGCGCAATGAAGGGCGAAATGGGCCAACGCCTGCCGGTATTCGCAGCCTGTTTGTGGTGGGGATCCCTGACCACCATCGGTTTTTGGGTCGTTCCCATGCTGTTTGCGAATCTTCCGACCCCGGCCCTGGCGGGCAACATGGCTGCCAGATTGTTTTCAGCTCAAACCTGGGTGGGTGGTGCCTGTGGTCTGGTTTTGCTGCTAAGTTGCAGGGAAAAACAGCGTCCAGCCCTCGTCAATAGTTCGGCAGCAGCTATTATTTTTATAGTATTCGGATTGCTGATGGTGATGTTGCTGGAATTTGCCGTGGCGCCCCGGATTGTGGCCCGGGAGAACCTGAGGGTTTGGCATACCGTCGGCACCGCGATGTACCTGCTGCAATGGTTGTGCGCGAGTATGATTTTGTGGAGAGTGGCCAAGCCAACCGGAGACACTCCGGATTAAAGGCAGTCAGGCTTGATTGATGTCACGTCTGGCTGCGTTTCTTGACACTGGTCTGCTTGGGTTTTGAACGCTTGACCTGCCCACCCGCCGTGAGGCGCTGGTTGCCGAGTACACGCAGGGTTTTGACTTCCGGGCGCTGACCGCCGCGTTTGCTGTACTTCAGCACCTTGAAATCACGCGGGCCGGGCATGCGGTCTTCGTCTTCTGCCTTCACCTTGGCTGGCATGGGGCGCCAGAGCACCAGCAGTTTGCCAATATGCTGGATGGGTGCCGCGTTGAGCTCATCTGCCAGGGTCTGGAACATGGCTTCGCGCGCCGGGCGGTCGTCCGAGAAGACGCGAACCTTGATCAAACCATGGGCATTGAGTGCGAGGTGGATCTCTTTCTTGACAGCGTCGGTGAGTCCGTCACCGCCGACCATCACGACGGGGTCAAGGTGGTGGGCGTCGGCACGGTGGTCTTTGCGTTGGGCTGGGGTTAATTGAATTGAAGGCATGCCGGTATTATCGGTTACGAGTATCAAATATGAGCGTTAAAACCAAAAGCAGCAAGGTCAACCGGGCCTGGATCAATGACCATGTCAATGATCCCTACGTGAAACTTGCCAAGCGCGAGGGCTACCGGGCGCGCGCGGCGTTCAAGCTCAAGGAAATTGATGAAGCGCTGGGATTGATCAAGCCGGGTGATCTGGTGGTGGACCTGGGCTCGACCCCTGGAGCCTGGAGCCAGTATGTCCGCCGAAAGCTGTCACCCAAAACCGCAACGGGCGGCGGTGCGGCGGCAGGTGAGCTCAACGGCACCATCATCGCGCTAGATATTTTGCCTATGGAGCCAGTGGAAGGCGTAATTTTTCTGCAGGGAGACTTCCGGGAACCGGAAGTCCTGGAGCGCCTGACTCTGGAGATGGCGGGCCGGCAGGCGGACGTGGTGGTGTCGGACATGGCGCCGAATTTGTCTGGAATTGACTCGGCCGATACCGCGCGTATTGCCCATCTGATCGAACTGGCCATCGAATTCAGCCAGAATCACATGAAACCGCGGGGGGCGCTGGTGGCCAAAGTGTTCCATGGCAGTGGCTACAACGAGTTGGTCAAGCTGTTCAAGGCGACGTTTCAGGTGGTCAAACCCATCAAGCCCAAAGCTTCGCGCGACAAGTCCTCGGAGACATTTCTGGTGGGTATGGGATTGAAAGATCGCTGAAAAGCGGCCAAATCCCCTGTTCCCCCTGTGGCTGAAACCGCGAAAATGGCGTTCCGGGTGACTTGAAACGCCTAAAATGGGTCTCAAGTACGCAGAGTTCGTTCAGAGTTCGTAAATTGCGTCCACATTGGAGCCTCGCTTGAATAATCAGTGGTTTTCTAAAATTGCCGTCTGGCTCGTGATCGCGCTCGTGCTGTTCACGGTTTTCAAACAGTTCGACTCGCGCAGCACTGCTACAGCCGGGTATCTGGGTTACTCCGATTTCCTTGAGGAAGTCCGCAGCAACCGGATCAAGAGCGCCGTCATTCAGGAAGGCCAGGGCGGAACTGAAATCCTCGCTGTGACGACCGACGACCGCAAAGTCAGGACTACGGCAACCTACCTCGACCGTGGTCTGGTGGGCGACCTGATTGCAAACGGGGTGAAGTTTGATGTGAAAGCCCGTGAAGAGGGCTCCTTGCTGATGACTCTGCTGGTCAGCTGGGGTCCCATGCTGCTGCTGATTGGTGTTTGGGTGTATTTCATGCGCCAGATGCAGGGTGGCGGAAAGGGCGGTGCCTTCAGCTTCGGCAAGAGTAAGGCGCGCATGCTGGACGAAAGCACCAATACCGTGACCTTTGCCGATGTGGCTGGTTGTGACGAGGCCAAGGAAGAAGTCAAGGAAGTCGTTGATTTCCTGAAGGATCCGCAAAAGTTTCAAAAACTGGGTGGCCGCATTCCGCGTGGCCTGCTGTTGGTAGGCCCGCCTGGAACTGGCAAAACACTGCTGGCCAAAGGCATTGCAGGCGAAGCCAAAGTTCCGTTTTTCAGCATCAGTGGTTCGGACTTTGTCGAGATGTTCGTTGGCGTGGGCGCGGCCCGTGTGCGCGACATGTTCGATAACGCCAAAAAGAACGCACCTTGTATTATTTTCATTGATGAAATCGACGCCGTGGGCCGTCAGCGTGGTGCTGGCCTGGGTGGCGGGAACGATGAGCGAGAGCAGACCCTCAACCAGATGCTGGTCGAGATGGATGGTTTTGAAACCAATGTGGGTGTGATCGTCGTTGCAGCCACCAACCGCCCTGACATTCTGGATGCAGCCTTGCTGCGTCCCGGCCGGTTTGACCGGCAGGTTTACGTGACCTTGCCGGATATCCGTGGCCGGGAGCAAATCCTGAATGTGCACATGCGCAAAGTGCCATTGGGTCAGGATGTCAGTGCCAGTATCATTGCGCGGGGAACACCAGGCATGTCCGGTGCCGACCTGGCCAACCTGTGTAATGAAGCCGCCCTGATGGCCGCCCGGCGCAATGCGCGCACGGTTGAAATGCAGGATTTTGAAAAGGCCAAGGACAAGATTTTGATGGGGCCAGAGCGTAAGAGCATGGTCATGCCGGAAGAAGAGCGTCGCAATACCGCGTACCATGAGTCCGGCCACGCGCTGATCGGCAAGCTGCTGCCCAAGTGCGACCCGGTCCATAAAGTCACCATCATTCCGCGCGGCCGTGCCTTGGGCGTGACGATGAGCCTGCCGGCGCAAGATCGATACAGTTACGACAGCGAATACATGCTCAGCCAGATCAGCATGCTGTTTGGTGGTCGTATTGCCGAAGAAGTGTTCATGAAGCAAATGACCACTGGCGCCAGCAACGATTTTGAACGTGCAACCCATCTGGCTCGCGACATGGTGACCCGCTATGGCATGACCGATGCGCTGGGTCCCATGGTCTATGCTGAAAACGAAGGCGAAGTATTTCTCGGTCGTTCGGTTACAAAGACCACCAACATGAGTGAGCAGACCATGCAGAAGGTTGATCTGGAGGTGCGCCGCATCATCGATCAGCAATATGCGTTGGCTCGCAAGATGATTGAAGACAATAGCGACAAGATGCACGCAATGGCCAAGGCCTTGCTGGAGTGGGAAACTATCGACAGCGACCAGCTGGATGACATCATGGCAGGTAAGGATCCCCGTCCTCCAAAGGACTGGACGCCCCGAACGCCTTCATCCGGCGGCGGCGGAAGCGGTGGTGCGCCAGCTGTCGCATCTGAGCCTGCAGCCACTGCAGCCTGATTTTTATAACGATGTGTGAAACGGGGCCTTGGGCCCCGTTTTGCATGATGCCGACCAACCGAGCTTTGACATGAATTGGCAGACCACCCGTTTCCTGATTGAACTGGCAAGCCCAAAAGTCATGGGTATCGTCAACGTAACGCCAGATTCCTTTTCGGATGGCGGACTCCATGCGTCCACGCAGGCTGCCATTCGCCATTGCGAGAAGCTGCTCATGGATGGCGCGGACATTCTAGATATTGGTGGCGAGTCCACACGCCCGGGCGCACAGCCGCTGCCGCTGGGCGACGAGCTGGCGCGGGTTCTTCCGTTGCTCACGGAAGCCGTCAAGCTCGGCGTTCCCATCTCGGTGGACTCCTACAAACCGCAAGTCATGCAGGCCGCACTGGACCTTGGGGCCGACATCATCAACGACATCTGGGCACTGAGGCAGCCTGGCGCTCCAGGCTCGTTGGATGGCGCGCAGGTGGTTGCTGCACACCCCCGTTGCGGTATCTGTGTGATGCACATGCATGGTGAACCTGCGACCATGCAGATCCATCCGATGGAAGGGGATGTGGTTTTGCCTGTGCTCTCATTTTTAGAGCATGTTACGCATAATTTGCTGAGGCTAGGGGTTGATTCGAACCGGATTGTTATCGATCCAGGTATTGGTTTTGGCAAGACGGCCAAACAGAATTTTTCATTACTGGCACGGCAAAAAGAGTTGCTGGCGGGAGGCTACCCGTTGTTGGCTGGTTGGTCCAGAAAGTCCTCCCTGGCTGCAATTGCGGGTCTGCCATCTGTTTCAACGAAAGACTCAGTCCATAACGAAAGGATGGTGCCCAGTGTGGCCGCTGCCTTGCTGGCGGTGGAGCGGGGCGCATCCATTGTCCGGGTGCATGATGTACGCGAGACTGTTCAGGCCCTGAAGGTCTTCGCCGCCCTAGGCCAGGCCAACTAGAATCGTTGCACTTCACCATAACAAAGCAGGTACAGGGTGCCAACATGAGCAGAAAATATTTCGGAACCGATGGCATACGTGGCACGGTGGGGCAATCCCCAATCACTCCAGACTTCGTGTTGCAACTGGCCCATGCGGTTGGCCGGGTACTCAAGAAAACCGAATCTCGCCCCACGGTGTTGATTGGCAAGGACACCCGTATTTCCGGTTACATGCTGGAGAGCGCGCTAGAGAGCGGTTTTAATTCTGCTGGCGTGGATGTGGTGTTGCTGGGGCCATTGCCTACCCCCGGTGTGGCTTATCTCACGCGTGCGCAACGGGCTTCGCTGGGTGTGGTTATCAGTGCCAGCCACAACGCGTTTCCCGACAATGGAATCAAGTTTTTCAGTGCGCAGGGCACCAAGTTGCCAGACGCATGGGAATTGGCTGTTGAGGCGGCGCTGGAAGAATCGCCGGTTTGGGCCGACTCGGCTAACCTCGGGAAAGCCCGTCGGCTAGACGATGCCGCAGGCCGGTACATTGAATTCTGCAAGAGCACCTTTCCAAACGACCTGACACTGCGCGGTATGAAGATCGCCGTGGATGCAGCCCATGGCGCGGCGTATCACATTGCCCCAAAAGTCTTTCACGAGTTGGGGGCGGAAGTCATTTCCATCGGCTGTTCGCCCGACGGTTTGAACATCAACCGTGAAGTCGGCGCCACCCACCCCCAGGCCTTGATTGAGACCGTCAAGTTTCATAAGGCTGACTACGGCATTGCTCTGGATGGTGATGCCGATCGCTTGCAACTTGTGGATGCTAAGGGCCGTCTGTATAACGGCGACGAGCTGCTTTATCTCATGGCCGACGACAGGCTGGGTCGTGACGAGCATGTGCCTGGCGTTGTGGGCACCCTGATGACGAACATGGCGGTTGAAGTGGCATTGAAGGGTCGGGGTGTCCAGTTTGTGCGCGCCAAAGTTGGCGACCGCTACGTACTGGAAGAACTGGAAAAACATAAATGGATTCTCGGTGGTGAAGGTTCTGGCCACTTGCTGGCGCTGGACAAACACACCACTGGAGATGGCCTGATTTCTGCACTGCTGGTGCTGCAAGCCTGTGTGCGCAGTGGTCGCAGCATGTCTGAGCTGCTGACCGATGTGACGCTATTTCCGCAAACCCTCATCAATGTTCGCCTGAAACCCGGTCAGGATTGGAAATCAAATGTGCGGCTAGCCAGCGAGACCAAGTCAGTAGAAGATGAATTGGGTCAGTCAGGGCGTGTACTCATTCGCGCCAGCGGCACTGAGCCCCTGGTACGCGTGATGGTGGAGGCTCGTGATGCTGTGCAGGCGCAGACCTACGCCCAGCGGATTGCTGACACCCTCTCTGTTTAAACAGGAGGACCTTTTCCATGACAACCTCTTTGACTGCCGATATGGTGCGCGTATGCCGGGCTGACTATGCCAATCCGATTCATGCTGCTTCTGTTGTGAAGATGCTGGACGCCTATGCCCAGGATCCCATGGGTGGCGGAGAAGGGCTGAGTGACTACGCCAAAGCGCATCTGGTGCCATCGCTGGCGGCGCGACCACAGGCTTTTACCGTACTGGCATTTGGCGGCCCCGATGGTCAGCAGCCCATTGGGTTGGTGAACTGCATTGAAGGTTTTTCCACATTCGCTTGTCGCCCCTTGGTGAACGTGCACGATGTAGCTGTACTGCCTGGTCATCGTGGTCAGCGTGTGGCGGAAAAAATGCTTGCGCTTGCGCAGGAAATTGCTTTGGAGCGAGGCGCCTGCAAGCTCACACTGGAAGTGCTCGAAGGCAATGCTGGCGCTATCAAACTATACAAGCGTATCGGCTTTGACAATTACCAGCTCGGACAGGCGATGGGTAATGCCCAGTTTCTGCAAAAGTGGCTGGAGTGACGCCAACTTCCTTCTGATGTTTACCGAGACGCGGGCGTAATTTTTGCACCTGTCAGTTGCTCCTGCGCTGTCACCAGTGCGGGTACAAACGAGTTGCCGTGGCCCAGCGCGGACGCAGTTGCCAGGCTTTGATGCACGGATTGCCCGACGAGAGAGGGCACGTTGACCATTTCGGCCAGGTGGCTGTAATAGCGCAGGTCCTTGCGCGCGTTGTCCAGGCCAAACTTCAGCCCGGTGAAGTCGCCGTTCAAGGTTTTAGCCATCGCCTGGAACAGGCCTGAGTTAACGCCACCGGCCGAAATCACGTTCACCAGTTGTTGAACATCCACACCTGCTTTCGCACCAACGGCAAAAGCCTCAGCTGTCGCTGTACAAATGGCTTGTGCCACAAAATTGTTCAGCAGTTTGATGATGTGACCGGCGCCTGGCCCACCCACATGGAAAATGTTTTCGCAGTAGGCCTGCAATACGGGTTTGATTTGTGCAAACACCTCGGGCGTGGCGCCCACCATGGTGTTGAGCTTTCCAGCCTCTGCTTCCATGGCAGATCGGGCTAGTGGCGCGTCAACCAGGGTAACCCCTTGGCTGGCACACAGATCAGCCAAGCGCTGGGTTGACTCTGGCTCGCTGGTAGAGGTGTCGATTACGATCAGCCCGGACCTGGCCTGAGACAATACGCCATCGGCACCCAGCATCGCGGCTTCTACCTGTGGTGTGCCCGTGACGCACAGGATTACGACATCACACGCCCCCAGATCAGCGGGCCTGGCTACTTGTCTGCCACCGGCCGCCAGCAAGTCTGCCACGCCATCCTTGTTGCGATGCACAGTTAGCGACACGTCAAATCCCTTGGCGAGAAGGTTCTTGCTCATTCCATGGCCCATCAAGCCTGATGCGCCAATGAATCCAATGTGTTTCATGGAAAAAATCCCTGTGTTATTTGAGAGTCGACATGACTGACAGTCATCATAGCTGCAAGAAATCTTGCCAATGAAATGTGTGATTTTCTAGGCATAAATGGATGTCATCCTCATTCAATTGGATGACGACAGAAGGTTAGCTGATGCATACCTTTAAGCCTCTTTCATTTTCTTCTGGAGGTGCATCATGAAGCGTCATGTACGTTACAACTATTACGTCGTAGGCGAGGGTTTGCTTTACTGCGACTCGAAGGGTCAGCCCACCACGGATCCCACTCCTGGGGATGTCCCGCAAATACGGAAATTTCGGTTCTCCCGCATGGGCCCCAAAGGTACGGCGGTTGACAAGACCATCGTCAGTGGCCTCGCCAAGGCCATGACCGATTCACCGGGGCCTGATTCTTCCGGACCGGCTATCCCCGCTGGTTTCACTTACCTGGGCCAGTTCATAGACCATGACCTCACAATGGACCGCACTGCCAAGGCGTTGGGAAGTAACGTCACCATTGAAGAACTGCTGCAGGGCCGCTCACCCGCCCTGGACTTGGACTGCATGTACGGCCGGGGGCCTGCAGATGCAGACGACAGCAAGTTTTACAGTGACGGGATTCGCATCAAAATGGGCACAACTGCTCCGTCACCCGATCTGCTCAATGCGGGTGTCACGCTGGGGCCGCGTGATGGCTACGACTTGCCGCGTGTGGGGCAGGGTTCTCTCAAGGTGGAGCGGCGTGCCGCCCTCATTCCCGATCATCGCAACGACGAAAACCTGATCGTTGCACAAACGCATCTTGCCATGATCCGGTTTCACAACCGCGTGGTGGACAAGATCGCACCTGCCACTCCCAGCGCCGACCTGTTTGAGAAGGCACGCGAACTCGTAGTCAAGCACTACCAGTGGATGATCAGGACAGACTTTCTGCCACGCCTGATTGATCAGGCAATCATCGACGATGTCTTCACCAATGGACGAAAGTTTTTCGAAAAAGATGCAACACCGGAAAACATGCCTACCATGCCCATCGAGTTTTCCGTGGCTGCATATCGTCTGGGTCACAGCATGATTCGCGAACAGTACAACTGGAACCGCGTATTCCGTACGGGCGGAGCCGCTCCGGCTAGCCTCGGTTTGCTGTTTCAGTTTTCGGGCACCAGCGGCACCTTGTCGCCGCCACCCAGCACACCCAACGACCGGGAGTCGGGTAGTTTTGAGCAACTGCCCTCCAACTGGACCGTTGACTTCCGCCGTCTGTACAACTTCACCGAAGTGGGGCGTGCAGACCTGACGCCACCCGAAGGAGCGCCCAATCTCGCCATGATGACTGACACACAGCTGGTTGACCCGCTCAAGGCGCTGCCTCTGGGTTCTTTCGGAGGGCCCAGCAGCACACCACCCGAAGAGCTGAACTTGGCTTTTCGCAATCTGATCCGAGCCAATATGGTTGAGTTGGCCAGCGGCCAGCAAATGGCGGCGATGATGGGTGTTGCACCAGTGACAGCTGCCAAACTGACCCAGGGCTTGCCGGCTGCCCTCAAGAGCGTCGGTACGCAAACGCCTCTGTGGTACTACATTCTGCGTGAAGCCGAACTCAATGGTGGCAAGCTGACGGGTGTGGGTGGCCGTATCGTGGCAGAGACCTTTCACCGGGCAATGGAAGGTAGCGCACATTCCATTGTTCGCGATGCTTCATTCAGGCCAACGGCACTGGTCAACAATCCTGGTAATCGGTTCAACATGACGGACTTGCTGCTCTTTGCATTCGAAGGGCGGGCTGATTTGCTCAACCCTCTGGGCGACTGATTCATTTTCTCCACTCTTCGGTGCCTGCGTGCGTGTCATGCAGGCACCGTTTTCCATTTTCTCCTGGAGTTGCCATGCCAGTTACTTTTGCACAGCTTTGGGCGGCTCATCCCGCCAACAACTTTGTGGAATCTCCGTGTTGTAACGATGCCGGGGTGCCCAACTTCGAAAACCAGTGCGCCATCAAGATGGGTGTCACCCTGCAACGGGCTGGTGTTGATCTTTCTTCGTACCCCAAGACCAAATGCTGCTGGTTTGGGCATGCAGAAAAGCACACGTTACGCGCCGAAGAGCTGGCTGCCTGGCTGAAAACCAGGCCCGGGCAGTTCGGTAAGGTGGAGCGGACCCGCCACACGTCGGTTGCCGCTTTTCTCGGCAGGCAGGGCATCGTCATGTGCCGCAACTTCTGGGGTAAAGGCATGCAAGGCGACCACCTGGATCTGTGGAATGGCAGCCAGTTTGCAGATGGCGACGACAACTACTTTGAGCGCAGCCAGGAGGTCTGGTTCTGGGCTATTGCGTGAGGCGCTGCAGGCTCACCGCTCCCGGGTCAACGCGCCCACGATTTCAGTATGGTCCGCGTTGTTTTCCGATGTGGTTATTTCAATGGGTGGTAACCACAACTCAATCACACCGGGGCGAGCCAGGAGCGTGCGGGGCAGATCCCGCAGCCACACGGTGTCCGCGTCTCCCGGGAGCACCCACGGCCCGCCAATGAATCGCGATATCGACCGTGCGCAGTCGCGGCTCAAGGGGTCGTGCAACACCAGGGTGGGTTTGGGCCACGGTACCGGTCGGCGCTGCTGGCGAAGATCAGCGCTGCGAATCACGTTCTCGATAGGTGCCACCAGCACGGATGAGTCGGCTCCTGCTGATAAGGCCTGACGAAGCGCTTTTGCCAGCACTTGGGACGGTTCATCGTATATATGGATATATAGCGTGGTGCGGCCGTTCCCGCGCCAGCAGGCATTCAGTGATGGCAAAAACGCTGCCGCTGCTATCTCTGGGGGCATCGGCGTCAGAGGTGGCGCAGCGGCCCGCTGCGACTGTGTATTGCTGCTATCCACAGGTTGTTGGTCGGCTAATCCGATAGTCTGCGAACCTTCCATGAACAGCGTTCCGAACACAGGGAACCGACCCACGGCAGACTGAACCGTTCGCAGCACAGTGCGGCCGTCGCGCGCCTGCTCGTCAGGCGAAGCGCCCGGGTGCCAGTAGTTCAGCGCAGTATTTTGGGTTGGTGGTTTCAGCACCAAGGCACACAGGCTGCCTTGTATGCGTTGATGGGCGGCAACGCATTCGTGACTGGCTTCGACCTCACGGGTGCATTCATCGGCAATGCGTCCTGCTAGGCGCTCCAGTCCGGCCTGCTCCAGCGGCCGCATGGTGGGGCTGCCACGCAAATCCAGCAGCAGGGAGGCCTGTGTGACGACATGCTCCGGTATGTCCGGGCAGGAGCCCTTGAAGGACTGAAGGCCCTTAGATACTTCGGTGAACAGCTGCCGTGCTTCGTATTGTTCATCGGTGCGGTTGCGTTGAAGCTGGTCTTGAACCTGCCACAGTGACAACAGCAAGGTTCCCGAAGCACCAACACCCAGCGTAGTACCAATGGCGGTAGCACGCGCGTTGCGCCGCCACAGGGGTTCGACCCGGGGTGCGTCCGCGGCGCCCTTGTTCGCACCCAACCGTGCCGCAACCCGGATGCCGTGGCGGGCAGGGGTGCGCCAACCCGGCAGTTGGGCCATCCAGCTGGCGTGCAGTGAGCGGCCAAAATCTTCGCCAAGCCGGTGGTAGCTTTCCCACTGTGCCTCGTCGAAAGACTGGTCACCTGTGGATTCGTGCGGAAAACTCTCGTGTTTTTGCGCGTAAGCCAGCAAGTCCACATCGAGCGCGTCGTGCAGGTTGGGTTTGATCACCAGCAGTGTGCCTTCCGGGCGCACGGGCGGGCCTTCACTGCCATCTGCCCTGCGCGGCCCGGGGCGCTCACGGTAGCGGATGCGGGCCAGCAACACGCCGCGGGACGAATGGTTGTTGGTCATGTCTTCAGGTGACAACACTGTCAATTCCTTGCTGCCCAGCGTGAACAGGCTGGCAGCTTCGTCACGGCTGTAGAAATCGATCTCGGCACCGAAATCGATACGGGCCTTGCGCACCAGGTTTTCCATGTCGCCAAACTCATAACGGGCATCGCAACCGGCGTCTGACAGGATGATGAAGCCAAGCTCGCGTTTGAGCAGCGGATACACGCCGCTGTTTTCAAAGTGCCCCCCGTCAGACATGTACCACCACGGCCGTTCTACACCAAAAAAGGTGGCTGATGCTTCGCTGGCCAGCATCATGGGCTTGGGAATGGCCCGCCAAGCCAGATGGCTCAGCCATTGCAAAGCCACCCGCTCACGGGGAGCGCGCATCCAGTGGCCGAGTCGCACCCCAAGAAAGTACACCAGTAACGCCAGACCTCGCGATGTGTACGCACCTGCGCCCGGCGACGCTGCGGCACCCGACACCGCAACCCATCGCCCGAGCGTGCCGGCATCGTGCTCGGGCTTGAGCGCGACAAACTCGCGTTGGCCAATTTCGAAACCACGCCAGGTTGCCGTGACGGCTGTACCTTTGCGGTCAGCGTTGTAGAGGCCGCTTTTATCGTCCCGCGTCTGGTTCAGGCAGGTGTTGACAAGGTGGATCGGTCCGCCATTCAGCTCGGGCCGGTAGCTGGCTAGGCGTGTGTCGTCGCCTTCCACCACGCGGGTTACATCGGCCCGGGTGCCCGCGTCGTTGTCCATGGTTCGCTGGCGGTTGCCCACAGCCAGGTAGGCACGGGTCAGCCGTGCGCGATAAAAACTATGCAGGGAAGATGTGTTGGCCATTTGCGAATTGCCCGCAGTGAGCACCACCCATGTGAGCCACACGCTCGTCAGCATGCTGGCCCGCATCCAGGCGGGTACGCTTCGCAGAGTTCGGAATGTCTCCGGCGCGAACACAAACCATTGCAAAACCACCAGCCAGGCCGTAACCAGCGCCAAAACGCCGAGCAGGCTGCCGAAATTGAGCAGCCGGGGCAACCAGTCTCGCGCACTGCTCTCGGATTTGGCCGCCATTTGCTGCAGTGGCTGCATCAGTGTGCGAAGGGTCAACACTGCAACGCCACCGACACCGACACCACCCCACAGCCATTGGTTACCGGTCTGAAATTCCTCCAGTACCCACCAGCTCAGCCGGTCCAGCGCGCCCAGTCCGGCCAGGGCCAACGTGCCCAGCATCACCCAACGCAACGCCCGCGTGAGCCAGTTGCGCAACAGTGCCACTTTCAGACCGTGCGGCCCCGCTTTGACGGCCATCCACACCATCACGCACAACTGGCCCGCTACTAGCGAGATCACCGTCAACACACCGGCACCCGGCCAGTTCAGGCTGTGGCGAACCGGATTGATGGCGCCACTGGTCTGCAGAGCTCGCAACAACAGGTACGCGCCCCCGGCTGCTGCCAGAACGAACAGGGCATCACGCCAGCCCGGCATCAGGCGCGTGGCTGCCGGGTTGGGTGCATCGCGGGCTGCCCAATACCCTGCAATCAAACCGGGCGCCAGGGTTGCCCACAGCGCCAGCGACAGGGCCCACCAAGGCGTGCGCCAGAGCTCCCACCCCCGTGGGTCCAGCATCTGAAAGCTGTGTTGCCACAGATGGGGTGCCACCACCACCAGACCCAGCAAGATGCAGGCAAACATGAATTCGGCGTGGATGGCCAGCCAGGCACGCAAATAGGTCACTACCGCGATGCCGACGTCGCGCGAACCGGCGGGCGTCAAGTAGCGGCCATTGCGGCGTAGCCATTCCAGCACGGGCGAATCACCCCGCGCCATCAAGCGTTGCGCGCAATGCAGGCCATAGGTTGCCACCAGACGCCCGTACATGCCGCCGGTGTAGCCGCCACCGGATACGGTGGACAGGTAGTCCAGACGACCCAACAGCCCGTCACTGGCCAGCGTTCGTTTCGCGGGATCGGCGCTGGACCCCTCGCGGTTTTGGGCCATACCGCGCATCAACCCCAGCGCAAATGTGGCGCTGCGAACACCGCCACCCGACAAAGCAAGTCCAACCTGAGGCAGGTTGAGCTCTGTCGGATTGTCGCTGGCATCAGTGCCGAGGACCGCTTTGCGACGTGCCTGAATCGCCTCGTGTTCAACGGCACGAAGTGCAGCAAAGTTGTCGGTCAAGTCGTCGGCACAGACGGGTTCGGTGCTCATGGCGGTACCTCCATGGTCTCAAGAGCCAGAGCTACGGTAGCGCGTTTGCCACCTGTTCGCCTCCCCTAAATGCAGGAGCACAGACAGTGAATTTCGAGCGGAAAAGGGCAATTATTCAGGAAATATAAGCCTCTAGCCCTCGTCAATATTGTGTGAGTAGCTATTAAATATATAGCGATATCGGTGTTAAATCGATTTCTGATTCACCCGTTTCATCAACTCTTCCGCACTCTCTTTGCGCTCGCTGTAGCGGTTCACCAGGTAGGGTGACACGTCGCGCGTGAGCAGCGTGAACTTCACCAGCTCTTCCATCACGTCCACAACACGGTCGTAATAGGCGGAAGGCTTCATTCGCCCCGCGTCATCAAACTCCATGAAGGCCTTGGCAACCGAAGACTGGTTGGGGATGGTGAGCATGCGCATCCAGCGGCCCAGCACGCGCAACTGATTCACCGCATTGAACGACTGCGAGCCACCGCTGACCTGCATCACCGCCAGCGTTTTGCCCTGCGTGGGGCGCACCGCGCCTTGCGAGAGCGGAATCCAGTCGATCTGCGTTTTCATGATGCCGGTCATGGCTCCGTGCCGCTCGGGTGAAGTCCAGACCATGCCTTCGCTCCACGCGGCCAGCTCGCGCAACTCTTGCACCTTCGGGTGCGAGTCGGGTGCGTCGTCGGCCAACGGCAAGCCGTGGGGATTGAAGGTGCGCGTATCCGCACCCATAGCGTGTAGCAGGCAGGCGGCTTCCTCGCTCAGCAGGCGGCTGAACGAGCGCTCGCGCAATGAACCGTATAGCAGCAGGATGCGGGGAGGGTGGGCTGCAGGAGTTACCGGCCTTAACTGGGCTTGAGAGGGTGCCGAGAAGAGCGCCTCACTGACGTTGGGGAGTTGGATCACGTCAATGGCTCGCAACACGTGCTCCTTGCGCGTTAACGACCTGCTCGCCGTCCTCCTTGCTGAAAGCGCCTTGCTGGGGAGAGGGCAGGATGTCCAGCACGGCCTCAGACGGGCGGCACAGGCGGGCACCCAGTTCCGTGACCACGATGGGGCGGTTCATCAGGATGGGATGGGCAAGCATCGCGTCAATCAAGTCGTTGTCATTCAGGCTCGGGTTGCCCAGTTGCAATTCGTCGTAGGGCGTGCCCTTTTGCCGCAACACATCGCGTACCGGGATGTTCATTTGTGCAATCAGCGCTACCATCCTGGCACGGTCGGGTGGTGTTTTGAGGTACTCGATGATGGTGGGCTCGACACCGCTGTTGCGAATGAGTGCGAGCACATTGCGGGAGGTGCCGCAGTCAGGGTTGTGATAGATCGTGATATCGGTCATGAGAATGATTTTGAAACAGGTTATTTTTCCGTTGGCTGCAACCAGCCCGCTACGGTGGTGCCGACAACAGCGCCCACACATTGCGCCAGCACAAACCCCAGCGCGCTGGCTGGTGCAATGCCCGCAAAGCTGTCGCTCATCATGCGGCCCATCACCGCCGCCGGGTTGGCAAACGACGTGCTGGCCGTGAACCAGTAGGCCGCACCGATGTAGCAGGCTACCAGCGCGCTGACTTTTCCCGGTGGTGACTTCAGGATGACGAAAATCAGTCCACCTGTGGCCACTGCTTCGGCGACCCATTGGCCCCAACCAGTGAACGTGCCAGCTGCATCGAAGCCGCCACGCCAGTGGACGCTGAACTGGAGGATGGGCAGGTCAAACATCAGGTGGGCGGTCCACGCGCCTGTCACCGCGCCCAGCAATTGAAATGCTATAAATAATATAGCTACTCGCGCAGATTTGACGAAGGCTGGATTACCTTTTGACCACATAACCAGAGTGACCAGCGGGTTGAAGTGCGCACCGCTGATGGGCCCTAGCGTTTCGATCAGCACATACAGCGCAAACACCGTGGCCAATGTGTTGGCCACCAGCGCCACGCCGTTGTTGCCGCCGCTCAGGCGTTCGGCCATGATGCCGGAGCCAATGACGGCGCAGAGCAGCGTGGCGGTGCCTGCAAATTCGGCTAGCAGTTGCTGTGGCAGGGACGGAACATGGGATTGTGGAGCGTTTGCACTCATGATTTGGCGAGATCACGCGCGCGGGTTTGCAGCATGAGCTTGTCCACGCTTTGCGCAGGCAGGTTCACCAGCAATTCCAGACGGCGGCGGATGGCGTGCAGGGTCTGGCGGAAAGCCTCCAGGCGCTGCTCGTCGGTGCCGTCGATGGCAGATGGGTCGGCATAACCCCAGTGCGCGGTGGCCGGCTGGCCAGGCCAATAGGGGCAAACCTCGCCAGCGGCGTTATCGCACACGGTGATGACTAGGTCCATGTGCGGTGCATCGGGCTTGGCAAATTCGTCCCAACTTTTGCTTTTTAACCCTTCGGTGGAAATGCCTGCTGTCTGCAAGGTCTTGATGCCCAGCGGGTTGGGTTGCTGATTCTCGCGCGGGCTGCTGCCCGCTGAATAAGCCTTGAAGCGGCCATGGCCAATGTGGTTCAGCACAGCCTCGGCCAGGATGCTGCGGGCTGAGTTGTGCGTGCACAGGAAGAGCACATTGATGGATTGGTTTGTCATAGAAAGTTGCTTCCAAAGAAGTGGTTAACAGTTGGTGCAGGGGTTTTCGGGTGTGGGCCATCGGGCTGAGGCCTCTTCGGCGGAGAGGTCAATTTGCGGCACTACCAGCACGGGCGAAAACCCGCCGCCCGGTGTTCGGAAATTAGTGGTCTGGCCGCTGTAGGTTCGGGCTACCAGCAGCTGAATCTGCCCGGCGTAGGTGTAGGCCCGCACGTCGAACTTTAGCTGCGTGGCTACGCCATCCACGTTCACCAGTCGTTGTCCGGGGGGCACAAGGGTCTGGGCAATGAAGTCACCCGCAACAATGTCATCCCACACGCGGCGGGTTAATTTTTCACCCTTGTAGGCCGCTTTGCCTGCATAGCCGGCCACCGGCTTGAAGAACAGTTGGCGCCGCTGTGCCCACAAGGCGTCGGCGTGATCGCGGGTGACTGCCTGCGTGTGTGGGATTGCATCGCCCAAGCGTTTCCGGTCAGCGGGTGACACGCCCCATAAATTCAGCAAGTCATCGCTGGAAAGCGCAATCAGGTTACGCTTGTTGGCGCGCAGGGCGTGGGCATAGGGGTGCGGCGTGACGACCGCTGCACCCGCCATATAGGCTTCGTGCAGGGCCTGATGCGCGGGCTCTGACAGGTCGAAGTCGGTGAGGCGGTTGTAGACCATGTCCACACGGGTCTGGGCGAGCCACAAGCTGCCGTCACGCCATTGCAGGGCCTGCGGGTCGGCAATGAGAGCTGTCAGACCACGTTGTTCGAACATCTGCCGGAAAAGTGCAAATTCGGGCGCCAGATACTGAGCCTGCGGAGCGTCGTCCACGATGACGATAGTGCTCAGCGTCTGGTCATCGCCCCGTTGCAGACGCCATTCGCTCATGAACATGTCAAAGAAACGCTGCTCCAGCGAATCAAGCCGGGTATAGGTGTCCAGCGCCAGCAACATGGGCTCGCAGCAAGCCTGGTGCGCCCGGGCCAGTGCGGCGTTGAGCAGGGCGCCACCGGCATTGGTGTTGATTTCAATGAGTTGCGGACTTTTGAAATCCGTGTTGCCGGGGTCCACATGAAAGTCGTAGCCCATGAAAGCACCCAGCGGACCGAAGGCGGGTCGGGCAATGGCGGGTGCGTTCGCCAGCGCCCATGCCTGATAAGCGGGTAGGGCCATCACGCGCTCTATCGCGGATACGGTGTCCGCAATGGCCTGATACGTGGCGGTGGAGAGAAACACCACACTTCTGGAAAACAGGTGCGGTTGTGCGAGGGCCATGCTGTTGGCCAGGCCGGTGAGGCTGGGGTCTTTTTCCAGTTGCGCGCGCAGGCGGTCGCTGTCCAGCGTGCGGCACATGCAGCCGTGGTTGAGGGCGTCGGCGATGTTCATTCTGTGCGGTGCCTCAGTCGCAGCTCATGCAATCGGCCACCCCCGTAACGGCGCAATCAGCACCCTGGCAGCAGTGCTCGGTCAGGTAACCCAGCAGTGCGCTCATGTGTGGGAAGTTGGCGCGGTAAATCAGGTTGCGACCACGGGGCTCCATGTGCACGAGGCCCGAATGGGCCAGCTCCTTCAGGTGAAAGGACAAGGCGCTGGGTGCCACGCACAGCTGCTCGGCCATGGCGCCAGGCGTCAATCCGTCGGGCCCGGCGGTTACAAGTGCGCGAAATGCCCGCAGGCGCTGGGCTTGTGCCAGCGCTGACAGGGCTTTGACAGCGGCAGGTTCATCCAATAGCTGAGTGGCGATTTTTGATTCCATATTTCAATGATAATTGAAATATGGAATCTTTTTTGCAAGACGCTGAAGTTCAGGCATTTTTAGGTACAAAAAGTGACCTTAGCACCCGTGGAATATGCGTGAAGAGCTACAAAAATAGTAGCATTTTCAGACGTTACATCAGACTGTCCGGTGGGCGTCCTGGCGGATATAGTCTTCAAACGCTGCTGTCGGCACGGGCCGACTGAAGTAGTAGCCTTGCACCTCCGTGCAGCCCCGTGCGCGCAAAAACTCCAGTTGTCCTTCAGACTCCACGCCCTCGGCTATGGTTTGCATGCCCAGGCTGGTGGCCATGCTGATGATGGCGCCGACGATGGCTTTGTCTTCGGGGTCTTCGGTGATATCTCGCACAAAAGACTGATCAATCTTGAGTTTGTAAACCTGAAACCGCTTGAGGTAACTCAGCGACGAATAGCCGGTGCCAAAGTCATCAATCGACATGCGTACGCCACGCTGGCGCAAGTCATCCATCACGGCAATCGCGCCCAGCGGGTCGGTCATTGCGACGCCTTCAGTCAGCTCCAGTTCCAGCAGGTCGGCGGGCAGCCCGGCCTCTTCGAGGATGTCGGACACAAGTTGGGGCAAATCAGCATGCCGGAACTGCACAGCCGACAGGTTTACCGCCATGGTGATGGGTGCCATGCCATTTGCAACCCAAGTGGCCAGCTGGTTGACGGCGGTGCGAATGACCCATTCACCAATGGGCAAAATCAATCCACTGCTTTCAGCGATGGGTATGAACTCGGCGGGTGATACGTTGCCCAGCTCGGGATGTTGCCATCGCAGCAGCGCTTCAGCGCCCACCGTTTGCCCGGTAGCCAACGAAATCTGTGGCTGGTAATGCAGTGCCAGCTGGCCACGCTCCAGCGCGCGGCGCAGAGCGTTCACCAGCAGCAGGGTGCGGTCCGAATGGGCTTGAATCTCAGTTGTGAAGAAGCGGAAATTGTTGCGCCCATCCGCCTTGGCGCGGTACATTGCAGCGTCTGCGCATTTAGAGAGGGTGTCCAGATCCGTACCATCCCGCGGATACAGTGCAATGCCGATGGACGGCGTGACGGTAAGTTCATGCTGCTCAATCTGGAACGGTATCAAAGCGGTTAATAGCAGTTTTTCCGCTACATGGGCGGCGCCTGCTGCATCGGTTTCTGGCAACAGCAGAATGAATTCGTCGCCACCGAGTCGTGACACGGTATCCTGCTCCCGCACCACATCTCTGAGCCGGTTTGCCAGCAACACCAGCACCTCGTCACCCACCCGATGCCCCAGCGAATCATTGACGCTCTTGAAATGGTCCAGATCAAGGAACATCAGCGCCACAGACTGGCCAGCTCGCTGCGCCACACTCAGCGCGTGCTGGCAACGGTCATTCAACAGGATGCGATTGGGCAGTCCAGTCAGCGAATCAAAATGGGCCAGGCGCTGGATATGGGCTTCAGCTTCTTTTTGCTCGGCAGCTTTTCTTTCTAGCTTCATCACTGTGTGGCTGAGTTCCAGGGTGCGGATTTCCACTAGTTTTTCAAGATCGGACTGTGCCCGCAACAACTCCTTCTCGGCCTGCTTTCGGGCGGTGATGTCCATGGTGATCCAGATGGAGCCCTGGCTAAGGTCATGGGAGTCAATGGTTTTGGCGCGCACTTCGCAGCAGATGGCCGTGCCATCCTTTTTGCAAAGAAGCATCTCTCCTTCGAAGGCCTGGCCTGCCGCAAAGGGTGCATAGCAACGCTGTCCAGCCTCCAGCCAGTCAGCGTCATTCAGATACCACTGGCGTGACGAACTGCCGTCGAGTTCTCCCGGTCCATAGCCAAAGAGTTTCTCGAAGCTGCTGTTGCATCGGGTTACCTTGCGATCGTGGAGGAAAACGATGCCAACCATCGCATTGTCAAGAATGAGTCCTTGCTCAATGAGGACGGATTGCAACTGGTCCTGCGCGTCCTTCTGTTCATTGATGTCGTCCACGATCCAGATCGATCCCTGGTCGGTGTCGGCAGGGTTCACCAGCTTGCCGGTCAGGTGGGTCCAGAAGAGTTTTCCGTCGCACCGACGCATCCGCACTTCGGCCTTGTAAGGCGCGCCAGTGGCCATGACGGAGTAGGCCGCCTCTCCCAGTGCGCGAAATGCTTCGTCATCCGGATATAAGGAGCGACTGCTTTTCCCAAGTACATCCTGCATCTGCGCATAGCCATAGATTTCTGCAAATCGCTGGTTGCAGCGAATGACGGCCCGACCCTTGATAAACGCGATGCCGATCCCCGCGCTGTCCAGTACCACCTGCTGTTCCTGTAGTGCCAGCCGCAACTTCTCCATCGCGCCCTGACGCAGGGGAGATGCTTCATAGGGAAAATTCTTGACAGACATGCAGCTAGTGAGGTCGAGCAAAAAGTTCTGCATTGTCACGCAAATGCCACGCAAGCGCCATAGAGGCGTCACGAAGAACAGCCACCATTTACCTGTCTTTATTCAAGCTAAGTCTGCAACCTGATGAAGGAACAATACATGAAAGAATTGCCTACTCCCACGTTTGCGCTGTCTCCCGCTTTCCTGTTGAGGAGCTCAAACTTTCTTGGCATTGCTCGGGTGCGTGAACCTCAGCAAGTCACGGCACCACAGCCCACGCCTGCGGCGGAAGTGCAACCACTACCGAGCGGCATTACAGCTGTATGGGCCAGACATTTGGATGAAGTGCGCGAAGCCCAACGGCTGCGGTATGAGATCTTTTCGGGTGAGATGGGTGCACGCCTGGAAACGGCAGCTCCATCGGCTTATCCCGAACACGACATCGACATGTTCGATGATTTTTGTGAACATCTGCTGGTGCGCGACAAGGCAACTGGCGCGGTGGTGGGAACCTACCGGGTGCTCACCCCGGCGCAGGCCAGGCGTATTGGCACCACCTATACGGATACCGAGTTCGACTTGACCCGCCTCCGCGGCATGCGCGAGCGCATGGTGGAACTGGGCCGCAGCTGTGTCCATAAGGACTATCGCCATGGTGGCGTGATCATGGCGCTGGGTGGAGCGCTGTTTGAATTCATGGTGCGCAACCAGTTTGAGACCATGATTGGCTGCGCCAGCATTCCCATGTCGCACAACGGTGCGGATGGTGGCCATGCGGCGGCGAGCATTTGGAGTCGGCTGGAGAAAACCCATCTGGCTCCCATCGAGCGTCAGGTATTTCCACGCTGCGCCTTGCCCATTGAGCAGCTTGATGCAAAACTGGCCGTGGAGCCGCCAGCTCTGATCAAGGGCTACCTTCGGCTGGGCGCCAAGGTGCTAGGCCCTCCAGCCTGGGACCCCACCTTCAACTCCGCGGATTTGCCGATCATGGCCCGCTTGGAAGACCTGCCATCGCGGTACCGCAAACACTTTCTGGGTGCGTGATGCGGGCAATGTTTGACATGGACGATGGACCGTATTCCCCCGAACGGGACGACGACGTTGTTGTCAAACGCTTCCGGGCCATCTTCATCTCGGACCTGCATCTGGGCACACCAGGTTGCCAGGCAACGGCTTTGCTGGATTTCATGCGTTCGTACCCCAGTGACTACCTGTATCTGGTCGGCGACATAGTAGACGGATGGCAGTTGCGCAGGCGCTGGTACTGGCCACAGACGCACAATGACGTGATCCAGAAGCTGCTGCGCCGCGCGCGCAAAGGTTGTCGGGTAACTTTTGTTCCAGGCAACCATGATGAATTTGCACGCGCCTTCATTGGGCACCAGTTCGGGGGTATTGACGTAGTCGAAGATGCCGTGCATATCACGGCCGACGGGCGCCAGTTGTGGGTTACCCATGGAGACTATTTCGATGGCGTCATCCAGTGCGCCAAATGGCTGGCCTACGTGGGCGACAACCTCTACGAATTCACTCTCAAACTGAACCGCCATCTCAACACCCTGCGTGCCCGTTTGGGGTTGCCGTATTGGTCGTTGTCGGCCTACCTCAAAAACAAGGTGAAAACGGCATTGAACTATGTGACCGACTTTGAGGAAGCTGTGGCTGGCGAGGCCCGTCGACGGGGCCACCAAGGGGTGGTGTGCGGGCACATTCACCGCGCCGAGATGCGTGATATCGATGGCATTCTGTATTGCAATGATGGCGACTGGGTAGAGAGCCGAACGGCACTTGTGGAGCACCACGATGGCCTTCTGGAATTAATTCACTGGAACCCGATAGATACGCTGCCATTCGCCATACCAGTGTCACAAACAATAACGGCGTAAGGAGTGCACAGATGAAAATTGCCCTGATTACAGATGCTTGGCAACCCCAGGTCAACGGCGTGGTAACCACTTTGGTGGAGCTGGTCCGCGCAATGGTGTCCGCAGGTCATGAGGTGCATGTCATTCATCCCGGTCAATTCAAGACGCACCCATGTCCCGGCTACGCGGGTATTGACCTGGCGATCTTTGCGGGAAAAGCGCTTTGGGGTCGCCTTGATGCTCTGGCTCCCCAGGCAATTCACATCGCTACAGAAGGGCCTCTCGGCTGGGCCGCGCGGGCTTACTGCATCAAGCGCAGGCTCTCGTTTACCACGGCGTTTCATACCAAGTTCCCTGAAATTCTAAATGCGGCGCTCAAGATTCCTCTGTCCTGGGGCTACGCGCTATTTCGGCACTTCCACCGGCCATCTTCTGGTGTATTGGTGCCGACCAATGGGGTGCTACGCATGCTGGAGCAGCGGGGTTTTCGCAATCTTCGCAGCTGGACCCACGGAGTGGATACCCAGTTATTCGCCTTTGCTGCGCAGGCCAGGCCGCATGCCCACCTTGGTGAGTTGGCCCGACCGGTTTCTCTGTTCGTCGGGAGGGTGTCGTATGAAAAAAATATTGAAGCATTTCTTAAGCTGGATGCGCCCGGCACCAAGATTGTGTGTGGCGTGGGGCCGCTGGAGGTTGGTTTGAAAGAGCGCTTTCCCGGCGTGCGCTGGCTGGGCTTGCTGCCCAGGAGCGAATTGGCAGAGGTGTACGCCAGTGCTGACGTGTTTGTTTTGCCTAGCAAGTCAGAGACCTTTGGTCTGGTGATGCTGGAGGCAATGTCCTGCGGTACACCCGTCGCGGCCTACCCGGTCGATGGTCCAAGGGAAGTGCTGGGATCGGGGCATAGTCAGGTTACTGGCGGTGTCCTGCATGACGACCTGCTTCAGGCATGGTATGGCGCACTGGCGACTCCCCGGCATGAGGCCCGCTCGCGCGCGCTTTCTTTTAGTTGGGCGCATGCGAGTCAGTTATTTATGGGGCACCTGGTACCCGCCCATCTGGGTGACCGTTTCGTCTCCTCACCGGTTAAAGCGGAAGTTGTCACACCATTGTCATGAAACCAATGAACAATCTGTCATGAATTCGTAATACATCGATTGATTGACGCTGAATGTTCACTTCTGTATCTGTACGTGAGCCGACAGGCCAGGCACCCGTGACGCCTTTGCTGGACAGGGATCACAGCATCCTGGCGTTCAACGAGCGAGTGCTTGACTGGGCTTGCCGTGCTGAGGTGCCTCTGATGGAGCGTCTGCGATACCTGTGCATCGTTTCTTCTAATCTGGACGAGTTTTTTGAGGTTCGTGCAGAGCCTCATGTGGCTGCTCAACGGGCGGGGGATCGACAGGGCGCATATACGACGGAATCGTTTGCCGCGCTGGCGACGGCAGCGAATGTGCTGGTCTCGCGGCAATATGCCTTGTACAACGACGAGTTGATGCCCGCTTTTGAAAAGCAGGGCATCAGAATTGTTTCGCACGGGGATCGGAACGCGGCCCAGCGTCGCTGGGTGAAGCGGTATTTTGAACAGGAAGTTCGGCCCCTGCTGTTACCGGTTGGGCTGGATCCGTCTCACCCGTTCCCCCAAGTGGCCAACAAGTCACTCAATTTCATCGTACGCCTGGGTGGACTGGACGCTTTTGGGCGCGACAACGACATTGCCATTGTGAAGGTGCCGCGGGTCTTGCCGCGCCTCATTCGCATGCCTGAAGCAATCTCCGGCCGACACAGACTATTTGTCTCCCTCTCCAGCGTAATACGGGCGCATTTGGGCGAACTGTTTCCCGGGCGTGAGGTGGGTCAGTTCTCACAGTTCCGCCTGACCCGGCACTCTGAACTGTCGGTGGACGAAGACGACGTCAAAAATCTCCGGACGGCCTTGCGTCAGGGGTTGCAGCACCGCCACTATGGCCAGGCAGTGCGACTGGAGGTGTCTGCAGGTTGCTCTGAATACCTGTCCAGATTTCTGCTGCAGCAGTTTGAGCTGCCGGAACAGGCGCTGTATCGGGTGCATGGTCCGGTCAACCTAGTTCGCCTCACGCAGTTGATTGACCTGGTCAATTCGCCGCAGCTTTGTTTTTCCCCACATCAGCCGTGCTACCCCACGCAGATTGCGCCGGGGCTTTCCCTGTTCGAGCAATTGAAGCAGGGCGACATCGTCATTCATCAGCCGTTTGAGAGTTTTGATGGGGTTCTGGAATTCCTTCGTGAGGCTGTGCACGACCCGCAGGTACTGGCCATCAAACAGACCATCTACCGGGCGGGGTCAGATTCAGCCCTGATGGATTTGCTGCGCGAAGCCGTACGCCGTGGCAAGGAGGTCATGGTGGTTGTGGAACTGAAAGCGCGCTTTGACGAAGAGGCTAACATCAACTGGGCTGAGATGCTGGAATCCATAGGTGCACAGGTTGTTTACGGTGTGGTTGGGTTGAAGACCCATGCCAAGATGATGTTGATCACCCGCAGGGAAGGCAAGCAACTCCGGCGCTATGGGCACCTGTCAACGGGTAATTACAACTTGAAGACAACGCGGCTGTACACCGACATAAGCCACCTCACCTCGGACACGTCACTCACGGCGGACATGGCTAATATCTTTGTCCATCTGGCAGGCCAAAGCCGATTGGCACGCATGAATGACGTGTGGATGGCACCCTTTCATTTGCACCGAAAACTTATCCAGAAGATTGATTTCATCGGGGATGCCGCATCGAGAGGCCAATCTGGCCGGATTGTCGCAAAAATGAATGCCCTGACAGATGAAGCATTGATTGAGTCGCTTATTCGGGCGGGCCAAAAGGGTGTCAGGATAGATCTGATTGTCCGGGGCGCCTGTATCCTGCCGCCCCAGGTACAGGGTTTTACTGACAACATTCGGGTGCGATCCGTGATTGGCCGCTTTCTGGAGCACACACGCGTCTTTTACTTTCGCAGCGGTGATACAGAAGATCTCTACCTCTCCAGCGCCGACTGGATGAATCGCAACATGATGCGGCGGGTGGAACTGGCTTGGCCAATTAAGGACCCGGCACAGCGGCAGCGTATTGTGGACGAGTGTCTGGTAGCCTACCTTCATGATGACGTGGATGCTTGGGACATGCTGCCCGATGGCCAGTATGTTCGGGTGATTCCTGAAAACCGGCGTTTGGCGCACGGTGCACAAGCTGCTCTGGTGAGCCGGTATTCGGGGCGTAACAACAGCGAAAAAGCACGCGCATGAACCTGATTTTGTGGCGTCACGCAGAAGCACTGGAATCGGAAGAGGGCGGTAACGATATGGATCGCCCCTTGACGTCGCGTGGTGAGAAACAGGCTGCCAGAATGGCTTCCTGGCTGGACCGGCAGTTGCCAGACGCAGCCCGTATTTTGATCAGTCCATCGAAGAGAACCGAGCAAACTGCCGTCGCACTTGGCCGCAAATACAAGATTTGTCCAGAACTTTCACCGGGTTGCAGCGCCGTGCAGCTACTGGACTTGGTCCAATGGCCAAAAGCGCGGAACACGGTGCTGGTGATTGGGCATCAACCTACGCTGGGTCAGACCATTGCGCAACTCATGGGTTTGACAGAGTCTGAATGTGCGGTCAAAAAGGGAGCGGTATGGTGGTTGAGAAACCGGGAGCGCGAGTCTGGCTCCCAAACGGTGGTGGTCACCGTCCAGTCCCCTGAGGTGCTGTAGCCACGAAGACGCGGCTACAGCGCTCGTGAAGCCTCAGTCTTTCGCGGGGCGGCCTGTCTTGATGGAGGGGACGACCTTCAGTGCGGCCAGAAATGTAGCGTCTGGCATGGCGGCAAGAGCCTTGATGCCAGCGCGTAGCAACTCGCTCTTTTTGGCGGGGCTGCTCAAGCGGCCAGCACGTTGCTTCAGTGTTTCCATCATGGCGTATTCATCTTTAGGGATGGTGAAGCTGTCACGAACCAGTTTGGGTTTCTTGACTTTGACTGGTTTTTCAATTTTGATTTTTACTTTCGCGGCCGGTTTGACTGGCGCTGCTTTGGGTCCTAGCGCTTTTTTTGCAGCTACAGGAGGGCGGACGGCACGGACAGATTTTGCGGGTGCTGCGATTGCTGGTTTGGTCACCACGGCTTTTTTTCTTGCAATAGGCATAAATACTTCCTGTAAATAAACGATTTATATAGTTTATACGGTTTATTTGCGTTCGTCAAAACCGGAGCTGATGGGAATCAAACTCCAGACAAGGCCAGAGACCAAGAAGTCTTCTGCCAGGCAATTATTTCTTCACGCAACAAATGCGCTGACTGGGGAAAAGTCTCCCCCCAGCCCTTGCGGCAGGTCAGTACAAAGCCATGCTTGTCGTCGGGGCTGCACGCAAGATGCAGGCCGGAAGTATCAGGGTCCCGGCGAGCGTGGCACAAGATGATGGCCAGACGCAGTGCGAGCAACTGCTGCACAAAAACGACGTCTTCGAAATCTGCTTCCAGCTTGCGAAGTTTGCCACGCTGTCCCAACACCAACAGGCTTAGCTTGTGCAACTCGGCGGCAGCAAAGCCCATTGCATCGGCGTTATCCAGAATATAGGCACCGTGTTTGTGATAGTCGCTGTGCGAAATCTGCGATCCGATTTCATGCAATTGCGCTGCCCACATCAGCTTGCGGCGGTTGCGCTCGTGATCCAAGCTTGCTAGGTCAGTTGAGCTGGCCTGGAACTGATCAAAAAGCTGCGTCGCCACTTTGCCTACCCGGTTGCCGTGCGCTACATCGGTGTCGAATTTAGCGATCAATCGCTGAACTGACTTCGACCGCGTATCCGCCACGTCTTTTGCACTATCTGCGCTACCCGCCAGGTCATACAGCACGCCGTGCCGCAGCCCGCCGCTGGCAGCCTTCATTTCGTCGATGCCCAGCAAATCAAAGGCAGCGCGCAGGATGCTTAAGCCGCCACCGATAATCGTTCTGCGATCCTCCTTCATGCCCGCAAGCCGCAGACGATCCGCATACTGGGCTTCCAGCAGTCTTTCCAGTAGCCAGTCGAGCCCGGCCTGTGTGACGGATCCTTGCGGCCAGCCAGCCGCGGCCAATACATCGCCCACAGCGCCTATAGTGCCCGCAGACCCATACGCCACATCCCAGGCGTCACGGCGATAGGCATTCAAGGCTTCATCCAGCACGGCCTTGGCGGCAATCTCGGCCATCTGGAAAGCGCGGGGAGTGAACTTTCCTTCAGCAAAATAACGGGTTGACCATGCAATGCTGCCAACCCGATATGACTCCATCACCCGAGCATCGGGCCCCTGGCCCAATATCAGCTCGGTGGAGCGCCCCCCAATGTCCGCCACCAGCCTGCGTTCGGGCGACTGGGGTAACAGTTTGGCCACGCCGAGATAGATGAGGCGGGCTTCTTCGCGGCCAGATATGACGTCAATGGGAAAGCCAAGGATGTCATTGGCTTTTAGCAGAAATTCTTCGCGATTACGTGCCTCACGAAGCGTTTGCGTGGCTACGGCGCGCACCTGGTTTTTCTTGAAACCCGCCAGACGCTCTCCAAATCGGGCTAGGCAGTCCCAACCTCTTTGCATGGCATCGAGTGTCAGATTGCGATCTTCGTCCAGGCCGTTCCCCTGGCGAACCGTTTCCTTCAGGTATTCCGTGCGATAAAACTGCCCGTGATCGAGTTGCCCAATCTCCAGGCGAAAGCTGTTGGAGCCCAAATCCACCGCGGCCAGTCGAGTTCCATTTTGCATCTGCTGTTTTGGTTTTCTGTTGTCGTTGCGGACAGCATAGCATTCGGCTACAGCAGCCATGGTTGGCCTGATTCAGTAGAATTGGATAAAAGATGATTGCTATATAAAAAATAGCTACTCACACATATTGCATAAGGGCTAGGTGCCAACTTCATTGATAAGAAAGATGAATTTGGACTAATTTCAATACTTTTCGGGTACCACAATTTCCTGCGGAACCGGTACCCGCACGTAGTCTTCATGGCGCACCCGGGGCGGCAGCACGATGGGCGCATGCTCTATTTCGCTGTAGGGAATCTGTCCCAGCAAATGGTCGATGCAGTTGAGCCGGGCCTTCTTCTTGTCAACCGCCTGCACCACCCACCAGGGAGCTTCGGCAATATGTGTGCGCTCCAGCATCACTTCTTTGGCTTTGGTGTATTCCTCCCATCGGCGGCGGGATTCCAGGTCCATCGGGCTGAGCTTCCACTGCTTGAGCGGGTCATGAATTCGGCCCAAAAAGCGTAAATGTTGCTCTTCATCCGAAATGGAGAACCAGTATTTGATCAACTGGATGCCTGAGCGGGCCAGCATGCGTTCGAACTCCGGTACGGTGCGGAAGAACTCTTCGTATTGCTCGTCGGAACAAAACCCCATCACCCGCTCTACACCGGCACGGTTGTACCAGCTGCGATCGAACAATACGATCTCGCCCGCCGCAGGCAAGTGAGATACATAGCGTTGAAAATACCATTGCGTACGCTCGCGGTCGTTGGGTGCTGGCAGGGCGGCCACACGGCACACACGTGGGTTCAGACGCTGGGTAATGCGCTTGATGACGCCGCCTTTGCCTGCTGCGTCTCGACCTTCAAACAGAATGACCACCTTGTGCCCTGTTTTGACGACCCAGTCCTGCAATTTGACCAGTTCACCCTGCATCCGGAACAACTCACGGAAATACAGTCGCCGACTTTCCTTGTACGACTCCGAATCAGTTTCGCTTCCGCCCAATTCGTCAACGTGGCGGTCTTCCAGCTCCAGTTCAAGTTCCTCATCGTAGCTGTCTGTCAGGTCGCGGCGGATGCGCTGGACCAGTTCTTCTTCGCTTGAGCTCATGGGTTGTCCTGTTTCTGTCCCAACCTGCTTTTTGAGTCGGGACGTTTTAACCAGAAGGATTTATTGCGTCGCCCATAGTAAGAAGTTTCGATGACAGTTCCGTGAAAAATAGTGAACTATTAGGTATCAGCTGTCTTTGGTTTCGTCGTCAACACTAGCCTGAATTAGCCGTAAAAAGTGTCACGCTACTGTCACGATCCTGTTGCATCCTAGCCGTTTTCAACTCAAAACCACGACGTTATGGATCATTCAACTGACCGCCCATCTGACATCTTCAATAACGAAGACTCGAATACCTCCACCAATGTGCACTTTGATGCAGTATTGAGTGCCCGGCTGAGCCGCCGCAATATTCTGCGCAGTGGCGTGGGCGTTGTTGGCGCGCTGGCGCTGGGGGGCACTGCTCTTACCGGTTGCGCGACCGGCGGGGTCGCTGGTTCGACCATGGGGTCAGCACCGGCAAGTACAAATCTGGGAGCGCTTGCCTTTGCTGCCGTTCCCAAAAGCCTGGAAGATGTAGTGAGTGTGCCAGCAGGCTACAGGGCAGAAGTGTTGTATGCGTTGGGCGACCCCATCATGGCGGGAGCAGCCGCTTTCAAAAACGATGGCACAGACACCGACTTTGACAAACGTGCGGGAGACCACCACGACGGCATGGAATGGTTCAGTCTGGATGCCAGTGGCAAACCTTCAAACAGCTACGGCACGCGCGGCATCATTGCCATGAATCACGAAGCGACCACGGATGAGAAGCTGTCCTCTTTCTTCCTGCATGCTGATGGTGGATCATCAACACTGCCACGCAAGGCCGCCGAGGTCGACAAAGAACTATTGATCCACGGCATCTCGGTCATTGAAGTCGAGGCGCAGGCCGGTAAATGGAGCTACAAAGCAGGTTCTGCTTTTAACCGTCGGGTCACCACCATGACCGAGGCCGCCATGCACGGCCCGGCACGCGGCAGTGAACACCTGATCACCCGCTACAGCCTTGATGGAGCAAAGGTTCGGGGCACACTTAACAACTGCGGTACCGGGAAGACCCCTTGGGGTACCTATGCTTCGGGTGAAGA
This sequence comes from Pseudomonadota bacterium, assembly GCA_029561195.1. GTDB lineage: Bacteria > Pseudomonadota > Gammaproteobacteria > Burkholderiales > Burkholderiaceae_C > Egaibacter. The sequence goes on along the minus strand of JAKQJK010000240.1, from coordinate 35,904 downwards.
GAACTGGTTTGGCTACTTTGCACGGGATGCCAAGGATGATGACAAACTTGGAAAAAATAACAAAGCCATCACGGCTTTGAATCGTTACGGTCGCCGGGCTGGCGCTGCCAGCCGCCACGGTTGGGAGAGTGCAGGCCCAGGCGATCAGTACATGCGCTGGAACAACAGCGTTATCGGCGCGAGTGCCCGCGACGATTTCCGCAATGAAATGAACACCTTTGGGTACATTGTTGAAATCGACCCTTACAAGCCGATGCAGGCATTGCGCAAACGTTCCGCTTTAGGGCGATTGGGTCATGAGAACGTGACTTTTGCCAAAGCAGTAGTCGGCCAGCCCATCGTCGGGTACATGGGCGACGATTCCCGCGGAGAATATATCTACAAGTTCGTGTCTGAAGCCCGCTGGATTGCCGCAGATGCCAATGCTGATGATCGGCTTGCAGTGGGCGACAAATACCTGGACAAGGGTACGCTGTTTGTGGCCAAGTTCAAGCAGGACGGCACAGGCGAATGGATTGAGTTGTCCATGAAAAACCCCGTTGTGGCGGCCAACCCGGACTTTGAATTCAAGTCAGACGCCGATGTGGCCATCTTTACCCGCCTGGCGGCTGATGCTGTGGGTGCAACCAAAATGGACCGTCCTGAATGGGCCGGTGTGAACCCCCGCAACGGCGAGGTGTACATCACGCTCACCAACAACAGCAACCGGACGGTGGATGGCGAAATGGCGGTTGATGCGGCGAATCCGAGAATGTACAAAGACATGAAGGCTGGCAAAGAAGCGGTGGGCAATGTAAATGGCCACATCGTTCGCCTGGCGCATGGCCAACCTGCCGATTCCACCTTCAGGTGGGACGTGTATCTGTTTGCTTCAGAGGCAGGTGCAGACAAAGGTCAGGTCAACCTTTCGAACCTGACCGACGCCAACGACCTGTCATCTCCTGATGGTCTGGTTTTCAGCCAGGCCACGGGAATATGCTGGATTGAGACAGATGATGGGGCGTACACGGATCAGACCAATTGCATGCTCATGGCCGCAATTCCCGGCCGGGTGGGTGATGGCGCCAAAAAAACACTCTCATACAAACGCAGTGACGGCAGTTCCAAAACCGTGGATACGTATGTTGGAAAAGCTCAGTCTGAGGCCAGCTTCAAACGCTTTCTGGTTGGACCCAAAGGCGCTGAAATCACCGGCTGGTGCGAAACGCCGGATGGAAAAGCCATGTTTGTCAATATCCAGCACCCGGGAGAGAACACCAAGATGGCCGCTATTGGTGATCCCGCAAAGTACGAGAGCCAGTGGCCTGCCAACGCTGGCTACGGGGCTGGCAAGCGCCCGCGTTCCGCAACGGTGGTGATCACCAAGGTTGACGGGGGCCAAATCGGGACTTGATGCACTGGGGCCCGTGTGCCTTATGCCATGGCCACCAAGTCTTTTGCCTGGTGGCTTTTTTACTTTTTGTCACATCATCGTCACAAATCTTTCTTACATTTGTGTACGAGCTGTCCACTACTCCTTGTTAACTTGATTAAAGGTACTTCATGAAAACCGCTTTCAAAATGTCACTGATATCCGCAGCAGGGTTCGCTGCAATTTCGTTTGTCTCGTTGGCCAGCGCGCAGGAAATCACCGGCGCCGGTGCCAGCTTCCCCGCCCCCGTGTACGCCAAATGGGCGGCAGATTACAACAAGGCCACTGGCGTCAAGATCAACTATCAATCGGTCGGTTCCGGTGCCGGCATCAAGCAGATTGACTCCAAAACGGTCGATTTTGGTGCATCCGATATGCCGCAAACAGATGAAGTCCTTAAAACCAAGGGTCAGATTCAATTTCCTACAGTCATTGGCGGCACTGTCCCGGTGATCAACATCAAAGGGATCGCACCAGGACAGATGAAACTGGATGGTCAGGTTCTGGGCGACATTTTCCTGGGCAAGATCACCAAATGGGACGATGCAGCCATCAAGGCTTTGAACCCCGGCCTGGCTCTTCCGGACGCGGCAATTGCCCCGGTTCGCCGCGCTGACGGTTCTGGAACAACCTTTAACTTCACGAATTACCTCAGCTCGGTGCATCCTGAGTGGAAAGCCAAAGTTGGTGAAGGTACTGCCGTGAACTGGCCGGTAGGCGCGGGTGGCAAGGGTAACGAGGGTGTAGCTGCTTTTGTCAATCGCCTGCCCAACTCCATTGGTTATGTTGAGTACTCGTACGTCAAGCAAAACAAGATGACCTACACACTCATGAAGAACAAGGATGGTGTGTTCGTTGCCCCTGACGATGAAACTTTCAAGGCCGCTGCTGCCGGGGCAGACTGGAATAAGTCTTTTTTCCAGTTGATTGTGAATCAACCCGGCAAAAATGCCTGGCCAATCTCTACCGCTACGTTCATTCTGATGAATATCAAACAGGAAAAACCAGCTAACGCTACCGAAACCTTCAAATTCTTCACATGGGCATACAAGAGTGGCGGCAAGATTGCTGCAGATCTGGACTATGTGCCAATGCCCGACAACGTTATTGGAGCGATTGAAAAAGCCTGGGGTCAGGTGACTGACACGGCAGGCAAGCCTGTCGCCTTGAAGTAAGCGTTTGGCGACTGAGTTAACCCAAACGAAGGAGCACGCGCGTGTCCACTACACTTCCGGCAAAAGAGATGCCGATTAACCAGTCTGCCCTGTCTTCCGGACGTGTAATGACCAAACCTCCACCAATTAAGGCTGCCCGTTCAGGGCCTATGGCTGATCGCATCTTTGGCGTGCTGGCCAAAGGTGCGGCGCTACTCACATTGGCCATTCTGACAGCCATTCTGGTGTCGCTCACTGTCAGTGCATGGCCAGCCATCAGCAAGTATGGTTTGGGTTTCCTCACTAGCACCACCTGGGACCCTGTGAAAGAGGAGTTCGGCGGGTTGGTGATGATTTACGGCACGTTGATGACTTCGTTCATCGCGTTGCTAATTGCTGTGCCAGTAAGTTTCGGCATTGCATTGTTTCTCACCGAGATGTCGCCAGCCTGGTTGAAGCGTCCACTCGGAACTGCCATTGAATTGCTGGCCGCCGTGCCGTCCATTGTTTATGGCATGTGGGGCCTTCTGGTGTTCAGCCCGGTATTGTCAACTTACGTGCAGCAGCCGTTGCAGGCGCTTTTTAGCGGCGTTCCGTACGTCGGTGCCCTGTTTTCCGGTCCGCCCGTTGGCATTGGCATTTTGTCTGCAGGCATCATTCTGGCAATCATGATCATCCCGTTTATCGCCGCTGTCATGCGGGACGTTTTTGAGGTCACCCCGCCCATGCTCAAGGAGTCAGCCTACGCTCTTGGGGGGACTACTTGGGAAGTGGTTTCGCAGGTGGTATTGCCTTACACCAAAGCGGGCGTAATTGGCGGCATCATGCTGGGCTTGGGCCGGGCCATTGGAGAGACCATGGCGGTAACCTTCGTCATCGGCAACTTTAACCAACTGGACTCGCTCAGCCTCTTTCAAGCGGCCAATAGCATCACGTCAGCGCTGGCCAATGAGTTTGCAGAGGCCGGTGAAGGGCTGCATCAGGCGGCTCTGATGTACCTCGGTCTGGTGCTGTTCTTTATTACTTTTGTGGTGCTGGCTCTGTCAAAACTGCTGTTGGCGCAGCTGAAAAAGAATGAAGGAGCAAAAACATGACCACCGGAGAAACTTTGTTGCGAGCGGCAGCACTGGATGAGGTCAGGCAGGCGAAGTATTCGCAGCGCAAACTGGTCAATCGCGTTGCACTCACCCTCTCTTTGATGGCGATGGCTTTTGGTTTGTTCTGGCTTTTCTGGATCTTGTTTGAAACCGTTCGACTGGGTGTGGGCGGGCTCTCGCTCGCGACCCTGACCCAGATGACGCCACCTCCCAATGACGAAGGCGGTCTGGCTAATGCCATGTATGGCTCGTTCCTGATGGTAATGCTGGCCACTTTTGTAGGTACACCCATTGGCATCATGGCCGGCATTTATCTGGCTGAATTTGACACCAAAGGCTGGCTGGCGAACGTAACGCGTTTCGTCAATGACATCCTGCTGTCGGCGCCATCTATCGTGATTGGACTTTTTGTCTACGCTGTGGTCGTGTCACGTTTCAAGTCTTTCTCGGGCTGGGCTGGCGTGATGGCTTTGGCGCTGATCGTTATTCCGGTGGTGATTCGGACCACCGAGAACATGTTGCAACTGGTTCCTTCCGGCTTGCGCGAAGCTGCGTATGCCTTGGGCGCGCCAAAATGGAAGGTCATTCTCAGCATCACGCTCAAGTCAGCGCGTGCTGGTGTCGTCACCGGCGTAATGCTGGCAATTGCGCGCATTGCCGGTGAAACAGCCCCCTTGCTGTTTACTGCATTGAGCAATCAGTTCTGGACTTCCAGCCTGAGCGAACCAATGGCCAGTTTGCCTGTGACCATTTTCAAGTTTGCCATGAGCCCTTATGAAAACTGGCAAAAACTGGCTTGGGCTGGTGTCTTCCTGATTACGGTAACGGTGTTGGGCTTGAACATTATTGCCCGCGTTGTGACCAGAGCCCGGTAGTCGGTATCACACGTTTGTACAAGCACTTGCCTCGACTCCCACAAGGAAAAAAATGAATACTGCTACGGCCATCAAGGAACATTCAAAAATTTCGGTCAAGGACCTGAACTTCTATTATGGGAAATTCCACGCCCTCAAGGGCATCAACTTGGAAATTCCGGAAAAAAAGGTGACGGCATTTATCGGGCCGTCCGGCTGTGGAAAGTCTACTTTGTTGCGGATATTCAACCGCATGTTTGAGTTGTATCCAGAGCAACGCGCAGAAGGTGAGATTCTGCTTGACGGTGAGGATTTGCTGACCAGCAAGAAGGACGTGGCATTGCTTCGTGCCAAGGTCGGCATGGTGTTCCAGAAGCCGACGCCGTTCCCCATGTCCATCTTCGACAACATTGCTTTTGGCGTCAAACTGTTCGAGAACCTGAATGCGACGGATATGGAAGAGCGTGTTGAGTGGGCGCTACGCAAGGCCGCTCTCTGGAGCGAAGTGAAAGACAAACTCAATCAGAGCGGGTCTGGACTTTCTGGTGGACAGCAGCAACGGCTTTGTATTGCTCGCGGCATTGCAATTAAGCCGGAGGTGCTGCTGCTGGATGAGCCTTGCTCTGCTCTGGACCCCATCTCCACAGCCAAGATTGAAGAGCTGATTACCGAATTGAAAAATGACTACACGGTAGTAATCGTGACGCACAACATGCAGCAGGCAGCTCGCTGCAGTGATTACACCGCTTACATGTACCTGGGCGACTTGATGGAGTTCGGTTCAACCGAGCAAATGTTTTTCAAGCCCTCACGTAAGGAAACAGAAGACTACATTACCGGCCGGTTCGGCTAAGGAAGCAGACATGCCTGAAAAACATCTTTCCACGCAGTTCGACAGCGAACTCAGTGCAGTTTCCACCCGAGTCATGGAGCTTGGGGGGTTGGTTGAATCCCAGATTCGCAATGCCATTTATGCGCTTTCGCAGTTCAGCGCTGAGGTCGCTAACCAGGTGACTGAGGCTGAAGCCCGGGTAAACGCCATGGAAGTGGAGATTGACCGCGAACTGTCCTCCATCATCAGCAGACGACAGCCCACTGCACGTGACCTACGATTGCTGATAGCCATTTCTAAGACCACTGCCAATCTGGAGCGGGTGGGCGATGAGGCAGAAAAAATTGCGCGGATGGTTCGCCGCATCATCAACAGTGGTGCACCCCGGTCACTGCCATCTCTCGAATTGAGAGTGGCGTCAGACCTGGCTTCCGGGCTGCTGCGCAAGGCGCTGGATGCGTTCGCACGACTGGATACTGCCGCAGCAGTTGCTATCCTGAAGGAAGATGACCTGATTGACAAGGAGTTCGACGGTTTTGTGCGCAAGCTGGTTACGTACATGATGGAAGACCCACGCATGATCTCCCCAAGTCTGGATCTGCTCTTTTTGGCCAAGGCTATTGAGCGCATCGGCGATCATTCGAAGAATATTGCAGAGTTCATCATTTACGTTGTCAAGGGTGAGGACGTGCGACACACGCCGATGGAACAAATTGAATCCGTCGTGAAATGAGAAATCAACCGGGTGTTTTGATTGTGGAAGACGAGCCGGCAATTGCCGAGCTCATCGCTGTCAATCTGCGACACAACGGATTTCGGCCGCTGTGGGCTATGGATAGCGCCACCGCTCAACGTGAACTGGATAACGTTTTGCCTGATGTGATCCTGCTTGACTGGATGTTGCCGGGGGAAAGCGGCTTGTCGCTCGCCAAGCGCTGGCGGGCGGACGCGCGCACAAAAGGAGTTCCCATCATCATGCTGACAGCGCGTGGGGACGAAATGGATCGGGTCGCGGGCCTTGATGCCGGGGCGGATGATTACATTGCCAAACCCTTTTCCACCAAGGAGCTTCTGGCAAGAATTCGTGCTGTGTTAAGGCGGCGCACGCCCGAGCGCGCCGCAGGTGTTGTTTCTGTAGGTGCCCTGTCACTTGATCCGGCGACCTATCGGGTAAGCTTTAGCGAACAGTTACTTAAGCTTGGTCCCACTGAATTCAAGCTGCTCCACTATTTGATGAATCACCCCGAGCGGGTACATAGCCGGTCGCAATTGCTTGACAAGGTTTGGGGTGATCACGTGTTTATTGAGGAACGTACGGTCGATGTTCATGTAAAGCGCCTGCGGGAGGCTCTTGGTGCAGCGGGGCCTATGATCGAAACCGTCCGTGGCGCAGGCTATAGGCTGACGGCGCAACCTGTGCCTACAGTGGCGTCATCGGTTCAGTCTCACGCCTGACCCTCTTTTCCATGACACAGGTTTTCCCTGTGTCATGATTCATCATGCTTTGGCGTTTCGTTTCCTTTATTTCCAGTCAACTTGTCGTTGGCATTCTGGGCTGGTATGTCGCTCCCTCGTCCAATCAGGCTTTTGGGTTGGTAGCTGGTGTTGTACTTGGAAGCTCGATCTGGTTTGCTGTTGACTTGGCGCGTGGTGTCAAACTTCTGGAATGGCTGCGCGCTGGCGATGTGTCCGATGGTGTGATGGCCCACGGTTTGTGGGGGGAAGTTTCCGACCGGACGCGCAGACTGGTGCGTTCGCGGGAACGACAAACACTGGATAGTCAGAATCGTTTGAATGATTTTCTGGCTGCGCTGCAAGCCTCCCCCAACGGAGTTGTACTGCTGGATGCCCAGGGGCGTATCGAATGGTTCAATCAAACCGCGACCGAACATTTCGGTTTTGAACCGCAACGAGACTTGCTGCAGCATTTCGGAAACCTGGTGCGTGACCCTGGTTTTGCCGCGTACTTTGCTGGCAAAGATTATCAGGACGGTGTAATGATGCCTGGTCGCACGAGCACGGCCTCCCGACCGGTCACGCTTGCTGTCCACTTGCACCCCTATGGCGATGGGCGCAGTCTTTTGCTTTCACGTGACATCACGGCCGTGGAGCAAGCTGAAGCGATGCGCCGGGATTTTGTGGCGAATGTTTCTCACGAAGTCAGAACGCCGTTGACGGTACTCGGTGGTTTTGTTGAGACTTTGCAAACTCTCCAGTTGGACGAAACCGACCGTCAACGTTATCTGGCTCTGATGGCTCAGCAAGCGGATCGGATGCAGACATTGGTAAAGGACTTGCTCACCCTGTCACGCATTGAGGGCAGTCCGTTGCCAGGACTGGATGAACGAGTGTCTGTTTCCACATTGATGCAGCAGGTTGAATCGGAGGCTCGTGCACTATCTGGTCTCGTTAATCGAAGCCCGGGAGTTGCGCAAACGTTGAGTTTTTCTTGCGCGTCGGGTCGGGAGTTGCTGGGTGTTTCTTCGGAACTGCTGAGTGCGATGAGCAATCTGGTTGGTAACGCCATTCGCTATACACCGGCCGATGGGGAGGTCCAGGTCATTTGCAGGGATGATTCCGAGGGGCGCCTGGTGTTCTCGGTTCAGGACACCGGGCCTGGTATAGCGCCTGAGCACATTCCGCGGCTCACCGAACGTTTTTATAGGGTTGACCGAAGCCGTTCGCGTGAAACCGGTGGGACCGGGCTGGGATTGGCCATTGTGAAACACGTAGCACAACGCCACGGGGCAGAGCTAAAAATTGATAGCACACCGGGACAGGGATCGACTTTCACAATCGTTTTTCCTGCGAGCCGGGTGTCTGTCGGCCAGGGTACTACAAAGAATGCTTAAGGTGGAGACCCAGCCTTTTGTCTGAACAGATACAGGTTTCCTTCACGGTCTGCAGGATGGCGAACCGTACTGTCAAGCTGCCAAAGTTTCATGTCGACGACAGTCGAAAGGCTGCCCAAGGCATCACGCTCGACGAACAACCATGGGCAGCGAGTTGCGGTCCCTGCGGGCTCCATCTTCAGCTGGCCGTAAAACTGCAACGCAGCGATGCGGTTCCTGGTCAAGCCATGAGCCGCCACACAGGATGGTGATTCGACGATAGCAATGATGCGCCGAGCCAGTGGAACGTCGCCACGAACATAGTCTAGCAACGGCATCCACAAGGTTGTCAGCAACAGCCAGCTAAGAACCGCTCCGCCAGCGGGCAGCACCAGGCTCTTCCAGATAGCGGCACGCTGGCGCCCCACGCGCCATCGGACTAACCAGATCCAGGCGACGGTAGCAAGCAGGGCAATGGCAAAGGCGGCAAGTGAAAAACTGTGCTCAAAGCCCGGAGCCAGCCGGGCGACGTTAGCAGCGGGCTGTTTGGGTATGCCCGTTTGCAAGGCCAGCCAGATGACCCATATGATGAATGCGCAGCCAGAGAAGAACAGTAACGTGAACCAGTCAACCAACGCAGCCACACTACGTCCCAGGGTCGGCAGGGAGAATGCAGCGAGTGCAGCCAGGGCCGGCAGCGCCAGCAAAAGAGAGCGGTCAGTTGAAGCTGTCACGATGGCGGTGCCAAGGCAGACACTTGCGAACCAAAGCGGCAGGGTCAAATGGAGACTTGGTTTTTTGCTTCCAAGCTGGCGGCGCCACCGCCATAGTGTCCAGCAAACCAGCGGCCACGCTGGCCAGGTGAACCAGAGCAGCAGCCGACCGATGCTTTTTCCCTTGGCATAACTCAGGTCAGGTAGCTCGATGCGCCAGTGCCAGAGATCAAGCAAAGTAGCCAACATGGCTGCAACCAGAGTGAGCAGTAGTATTCCGGCAACACGGCGGGTAACTGGGGCGGATGGTTGACCACTAGCTTGTTGTTGGTCGACACCGTAAGCGAGGGCGCTTCCGAGTCCGAAAAGGATGGCCATAGCTGGCGCGCCTGACAATGACAATCCTGTCAGTCCAATGGCACCGCCAAGTAATGGCGCAACGGTTCGGTAGGGTAGTGCGGCCACCGCATAGAAACAAAGAGCTGTGAAGCAAAGTTGCGCCTGTGCAGGAGTTGTCTCGTGCGATAGCTGCGCCAACCCGAGACAAGCAATGAAAGCCAGAAGACCGCCATCCGCTAGGGCTCGTGCGTAATCAGGCGGTGACGCCTCTCCGCCAAACGCAAAGGCCACGGGCTGGGCTTTGGGGTTGCGGGCGAGGTAATAAGTGGCATACCAAGTACAGAGCGTAGTCACACCCAGCATCAGGCCAAACGGTATGCGGGCTGCTAAATCGGAGGGAATCCATTTTGGGGCCAGTTGTATCGCCCAGGCACCAAGCCAGTAAGGAAGCAAGGCGTCAACTTCAGGGCTCAGGCCCATGAGTTTTGGAGAAAACCAGTCCGAACCGGTCTGGAGCAGTCCCATCATGTAACCGAACGCCGTAACGTCGGCATTGCGCCATGGCTCGCGGCCAATGAACCCGGCAAGTATGTAGCTGACAGCCAGCAGCAATAAAGCCGCTCGTGGCAGACGGCGAACCGACCCTTGTGCGACGATGGCTGGCGTTGGGCGGGTCACAAGGGTTTGGACGGAAGTGAGGTAAAAAAAAGGCAGCTCGGTTTTCCGGGCTGCCTGTCTTGCCTGAACCTGGTGTCAGGTTACTTGGCTGCCACTTTGCCGAAGCGGTTACGGAACTTCTCTACACGACCGCCCATGTTATCCACGGATTTTTGCGTGCCGGTATAGAAAGGATGTGACTCGCTGGAAGTATCCAGCTTGTACAACGGCAGCTCACGGCCATCTTCCATCTTGATCATTTCCTTGGTGTTCGCGCACGAACGGGTGACGAACTTGAAGTTGTTGGACAAATCCACAAAACAAACTTCGCGGTAGTTGGGGTGAATGCCTTCTTTCATGATCTCTTCTTTCAATTCAGTTGCGCCAGCCGCGCCGGACCATCCAGCGTACTTTTCGCGTGCAGCCTTCGATTATAGCCCAGTTAGGTGTAGCGGAGTTAGCCGCCCCGGCGCATCTGATCGAAGAACTCCATGTTGTTCTTTGTGGCCTTCATCTGCTTCAAAACCAGCTCCATTGAGTCGATTTCATCCATGTTGTACAAGAATTGTCGGAGAATTCTGGTTTTTTGCAGTATTTCAGGTTGCAATAACAATTCTTCCCGACGGGTGCCACTACGGTTGAGTTGGATCGACGGGAACACGCGCTTTTCGTACAAACGACGGTCCAGGTGGATTTCGCTGTTGCCGGTGCCCTTGAACTCTTCAAAGATCACCTCATCCATGCGGCTGCCTGTATCGACCAGTGCGGTGGCGATGATGGTGAGCGAGCCGCCTTCTTCCACGTTACGGGCAGCACCCAGAAAGCGTTTTGGGCGCTGAAGCGCGTTGGAATCCACACCACCGGTCAATACCTTGCCGGAAGAAGGCACTACGTTGTTGTAGGCGCGGGCCAGGCGGGTGATGGAGTCCAGCAGGATCACCACGTCTTTTTTCAGTTCGACCAGGCGCTTGGCGCGCTCAATCACCATTTCGGCGACGTGCACGTGGCGGGCAGCGGGCTCATCAAACGTGGAGGCAATCACTTCGCCTTTCACTGTACGCTGCATTTCGGTCACTTCTTCTGGGCGCTCGTCTACCAGCAGCACCATCATGTAGCTGTCGGGGTAGTTGGCGGAAATGGCGTGCGCAATGTGCTGCATCATCACCGTCTTGCCGCTCTTGGGTGGCGCCACTAGCAAGGCGCGCTGGCCCTTGCCGATGGGGGCAATGATGTCGATCACGCGGCCGGTGATGTTTTCATCACCTTTGATGTCGCGCTCCAGCTTCATCTGCTCCTTGGGGAACAGTGGCGTCAGATTCTCGAACATCACCTTGTGCTTGTTCTCTTCCGGGCCGCCGCCGTTAACCTTGTCCAGTTTGTTCAGTGCAAAGTAACGCTCGCCATCCTTGGGCGTACGCACTTCGCCTTCAATCATGTCACCGGTGTGCAGGTTGAAGCGGCGCACCTGGCTGGGACTGATATAAATGTCGTCTGTAGAGGCGGTATAGCTGGTGTCGGGGCTGCGCAAAAAGCCAAAGCCATCGGGCAGAATTTCCAGCACGCCATCGGCAATGATCTGCTCGCCGGTACGGGCTCGCTTTTTGATGATCGCGAACATCAGCTCCTGCTTGCGCATGCGGCCGGTGTTTTCAATCTCAAGCTCTTCAGCCTGCTTGAGGACTTCCGACACGTGCAGTGCTTTGAGTTCGTTTAAATGCATGGAGGTGACCCCGTAGGGCAGTTGACCGAATAATCGGAAGGGTGACGAAAATCAGGGGAGGTTTGGGAAGAGACAAGACGGTGGCCTTTGCCTCAAAGTTCTAAACCGGGAACTCCAACCGTTTCAGGTTATGAACCGGCGATCAGGCTGGATTATGACAGGAAAAAAAGCGGCCACAAAACGATATTGTGGCCGCTTGGAAAGTTCGGTGTAAAGGGTTCAGGCCAGTTGCTGATCAATAAACGCAGTTAATTGCGACTTGCTCATGGCACCAACTTTGGTGGCGGCAAGCTGGCCATCCTTGAAAATCATCAGCGTAGGAATGCCACGGATACCGAATTTGGCAGGAATGTCACGGTTTTCGTCCACATTCATCTTGGCAATCTGCAGCTTGCCTTCGTACCCGGTTGCTACCTCATCCAGGATGGGGGCGATCATCTTGCACGGGCCGCACCACTCAGCCCAGTAGTCCACCAGCACAGGTTGAGCGGACTTCAGGACGTCGGTTTCGAAAGACGCGTCGGACACATGTTTGATTAATTCGCTGGCCATGGGGATTTCCTTGTAATGAGGGCGGTACAGGTAAAGTGGGGAAATTGTGACAGAAACCAAGGCCCCCCGTCCGTGATTTACCCGGTACCCCGACGCTATGGATGAAATAGCAAAAAAACATCACGCAACTGCTGGTTGGGGGCGGGTGATTGACGGCATTCGTCAGGAGATGGTGCGTCGTAAGGTCCACGCAGCACAGACTGTTGTGCTGGTGCCCTATGCCCAATTGATGCTGGAGGCCCGTCAGGCCTGGGCCACGGCCTTGAATGTGCCCGGTTTCGTTCCCCGATTCGAGACCACGATGAACTGGACGCGCAGTCTGGGCGGGTTTGTGCCCGACGGTGACGACCTGCGCATGGACCCGGCACGCGACGTGTTGACGGCCGCCTCATTGTTGGCCCGTGCTGGCATGGCGCCCCAGAAAAATGCCCTGGCCGGACGTCTGATGGCTGCCGCGTGGAGCCTGGCCAGACTGGCTGCGTCCGTCGCGCCCCATGAGCGCCTGGCTTGGGGCACCCGAATGGCGACGGGGTTGACGACTGACATGGCGGCCCCTGTGCTGGAACTGGATGCGCGCCTCGGGCGCATCGCGTTGGCCTGGGCCGCCAGCTCCAGCTACCCGACGGACCGGGTGTTTACAGCGCGGGCAGAACTGGTTGTCGTTCTGGAAGGCTTCCAGTCAGAACCCCTTGCACAGGCCTTGCATAAACTGTGGGGTGACCGTGTGGTTGCCTTGGCGCTGGACACAAACGGTACGGCGGATACGGGCGCGCAGCCGCATGAGCGTAGTTGGTTGAAGAGCTCGGTGTCCCTGCACGCAGCGCTGGACTTGCAGGACGAAGCGCACCGCGCCGCAGCCTGCGTGCTTGCGCATCTGGCCGCAGGCCGTAGCCCGGTGGCGCTGGTGGCGCAAGACCGAGTACTGACGCGGCAGGTGCGCGCTCTGTTGGGAGAACGTGGCGTGGCGGTGCGGGACGAAACGGGGTGGAAGCTGTCCACCACACGTGCGGCTGCCGGGTTGATGGGCTTGCTGCGTGCGTGCGTCTGGGACGCTTCGACAGATGCCGTGCTGGACTGGCTGAAAAATGCATCTGCCTTTGAGCCTGGCGAAGTGGTCGAGTTGGAGGCCGGTTTGCGCAAAGCCGGTACGCGCGATTGGCGACAGGTTCTTGCCACGGACGGCATCGCGCAGAGGGTACAACTGCTGCGCGAAGCGCTGCAACCGGGAAGGTCGCTGGCGGCCTGGCTGCGAGATGTGCGGGCAGCGCTGGAAAGCGCAGGGCAATGGGCTGGTTTGAATACCGACCCAGCCGGCGAAGCCGTGTTGACGGCGCTCAGCCTGCGCGAAGGCGCCGACGCGGCATTTGCCGACGTAGCAGGTAGTCTGAGCCTGAATGATTTAACCACTTGGGTCAGCCAGACACTGGAGGCGGCGAGCTTTTTGCCTGCGCACCCGGCGCAGGCGCAGGTGGTTATCCTGCCGCTCAGCCAGTTGCTGGGGCGCGCCTTGCCTGCCGTGGTGTTGCCAGGCTGTGACGAGATGCGCATGCCGGTGGCACCCGAACCACCAGACAACTGGACACCGGCGCAACGCGAATGGCTCGGCTTGCCCGCGCGTGCCGAGCTGACTGCTGCGTTGCGCTCGTCGTGGCAATACGCGCTGAAGTCCCCGTGGCTGGACGTGTTGTGGCGCACCAGCGAAGGTGGTGAACGCTTGATGCCCAGCGGTTTTGTGCAGGCGATGCTGCTTCAAAACGCGGCCAACCCGGGGGACTCGGCGATAGCCCCGATGCCCGATCCGCGCGTGTTGCGCGAGCTGCAGGCACAGCCCTCCAGCATGTCGCGGCCGGTGGGGCAGGCGTTGACGATCTCGCGCCTGTCGGCTAGCGCTTATGACGATCTGCGCAGTTGCCCCTATCGGTTCTTTGCGCTGCGCCAGCTCAAATTGCAGGAAGTCGACGAACTGGACACGAGCGTAAGCAAGCGCGACTTTGGTACATGGCTACACAGCCTGCTCGGGCACTTCCAAGAGGCATTGAAAATCACTCCAGAACCTGATTTACATGGGCGGGTAGCTATGATAAATGTAGCGTCCGTTCAGGCGACAACCGATCTGGGTTTGTCCGACGCCGAGTTCTTGCCGTTCGCTGCATCCTGGCCCCGCGTGCGGGACGGCTATCTGGAGTGGCTTGCCAAACATGAAGCCACAGGCGCCAGTTTTGACCAGTCGGAAGTGCAGCGGGAGATGCCGGTAGGCGCCGTCACGCTGACGGGCCGCATCGACCGCATCGACCACAACGCGGATGGCAGCGTATTGGTCATCGATTACAAAACCGAGAGCGACACCCAGACGCGAGAACGCATCAAGGGCGCGCTGGAGGACACACAACTGGCGTTTTACGCAGCCCTGCTGAGCGACGACACGCTGGCTGCCGCGTATGTTAACGTGGGTGAGAAGGACGGCACCCATACCCACCAGCAGCACGACATTGTGGTGCTGCGTGACCATTTGCTGGAAGGCATTCAGCACGACATGGGACGCGTCGCCAGCGGCGCCGGGATGCCCGCGCTGGGGGAGGGAAAGGCCTGCGAGTATTGCGCTGCACGGGGCCTGTGTCGCAAAGACTTTTGGGAAGAGCGTCCGGGCGAAGGTGCTGCATGAGCGAACAACAACCCGCCTACCAGTACAACGGCAATCCCATCTCCGCGGATGCTTTTTATGCCATTGCCTGCAACCCTCTCCGAAGTGTAGCCGTGGAGGCCTGCGCAGGAGCTGGCAAAACCTGGATGCTGGTCTCACGCATCATCCGTGCGCTGCTGGACGGTGTGGATACAACCGATGGCCATTTGCAGGTGCAGCCACATGAGATTCTGGCCATCACCTTCACAAAGCGTGCGGCCAGCGAGATGCGCGAGCGCCTGTACCAGTGGCTGGAGGCGTTTGCGGTGGCCGATCGCGCCACGCTGCAAAAAGAGCTGAACATTCGTGGTGTACATATAAAGAAAGGCATTCAAGCCTCGCCCGATATGCCTGAGCAGCTATCCAATTTGTATCAAAGCGTGCTGGCTACCGGGCGGCAGGTGCAGATTCGCACCTTTCACAGCTGGTTCGCTGCGTTGCTGCGCAGCGCGCCGCTGGCGGTGTTGCAGCAGCTGGAGCTGCCGCTGAATTACGAGTTGCTGGAAGACGACGCGCCGGCCAAGACGCTAGTGTGGCGGCGTTTTTATGCGGCGCTGGCAGCCGATGCGCCGCGCAAGACTGACTTTGAATCAGTGGTGTTCGATTACGGACGTGCCCAGACGCTGAACGCGCTGGAAACGGCGCTGGACAAACGCGTGGAATTTGCGCTGGCCGATGCGCGGGGTGTGGTGGATGGTTCGGTGCAGCATTTCACTGCGCAATTCACGGAATTCGGCGGGCTCGAAACCCCTGAAGCGTGGTTGACAGCGAATCGTTCACGTCTGCAGGTGCTCCGTGATGCGGCCGTGGTTCTGGGTCGCGCCAGTGCGCCATCGTTCTCGGCTGCGGGCGTTGCGCTGGAACAGGCATTGACAGTGGGCGACATGTCTGCAGCGTTCGACGCGCTGCTCACACAAAAAGGAACCCCCCGCAAGTTCGGTCAAAAGATTGTCGGGATCGAGCAGGTGCGTATGGCACAAGACCTCGTTCTACGGGTCGTTGCCGCCCGCCACCAGCACGACGCCTGGCTTTACCAGCAGCGTATGGCGCGCCTCACCCGGGTGCTGATTGCCGAGTTTGCTGCCCTCAAGCGCGAGCGCGGCTGGGTGGACATGAATGATGTGGAGCGCGCCGCGCTGGTGATGCTGGGGGACCCCGTGCTCTCGGGCTGGGTGCAGCAACGCCTTGATGCCCGCATCAGGCACCTGCTGATCGACGAGTTCCAGGACACCAACCCGCTGCAATGGCAGGCGCTGCTGTCATGGCTCAGCAGCTACGCGGGAAGTGGCGGCGGAGCGCAGTCGCCCAGCGTGTTCATCGTAGGCGACCCCAAGCAGAGCATCTACCGGTTTCGCAGGGCCGAGCCGCAGGTGTTTCGCGCGGCGCAGGCGTTTGTGCGCGAAGGGCTGGGGGGTGACCTGCTCAGTTGCGACCACACGCGGCGCAACGCCCGTCAGGTGATGACAACCGTCAACGCCGCTATGGCAGTGGCACGTGAGCAAGATCATTACGAAGGGTTTCGTAAACACACCACCAGTTCGACCGAGGCCGGTTCGGTAGGTAAATTGCCGCCTATACATCGGATATCCAGGGTATCCGGAAATACGCCCCCGGATCCCACCACTGCCGAAGACGCCGTCTGGCGCGACAGCCTCACCACGCCGCGCGAGACGGTTGAAGACACTGTGCGCACCCTGGAAGCGCGCCAGGCCGCGCGCTGGATAGCCGGGCAAGTAGCTGTCGGGCTGCCTCCGCAGGAAATCATGGTGTTGTCGCGAAAGCGGGCCGGGCTGCTGCCCCTGCAGGATGAGTTGCGCGCCTTGGGTATTCCTGCCCAGATTGGCGAGAAAACCGAGCTGATCGCCAGCTGCGAGGTGCTGGACGTGGTGGCGCTGCTGGACGTGCTGGTGTCGCCGCAGCACGACCTGTCGCTGGCCCGTGCGCTGAAGTCGCCGTTGTTTGGCTTGCCGGATGAATCGCTGGTGGAACTGGCCTTGTTGCGCCGCGAGATCAATGCATCGTGGTTTGATTTGCTACAAAAAACGGAGCTTCTCACGTATAGCTTGAAGGGGCTAGGTGCCATTTTGATTCGATGGAAGGCATGGCTGGACCAATTGCCGCCCCATGATGCGCTGCAGGCCATTTATGCCGACGGTGACGTGCTGGCCCACTTTGCAGTGGCAGCGCCCGCCACGCAGCGCGACACCGTGCTGGCCAACCTGCAGTCGCTGTTGGGCATGTCGCTGCAAATGGGTGGCGGCCGTTTTGCCACGCCCTATGCTTTTGTCAGGGCGCTCAAGGCGGGTGGTGTTGTCGCACCCGCGGCGGTCAACCCGAAGGCGGTGCGCCTGCTCACCATCCACGGTGCCAAGGGGCTGGAAGCGCAGGCCGTGCTGCTGCTGGACACCGACACACCCGAGCGCAACGCCGAGACCATGGGGGTACTCGTGGACTGGCCAGGCGAGGCTGCATTCCCGGCCAAGTTTGTGTTTCTTGCCAGCGAGAGCCAGCCACCGGCCTGCGCCGTGGCGACGCTGGAGGCCGAGCGGGCCGAGCGTGGGCGCGAAGAGCTCAATGCGCTGTATGTGGCGCTCACGCGAGCCCGGCACACGCTGGTCCTGTCATCCATCGAGCCGTATCGCGACGCACAACGCAGCTGGTGGCAGCGGCTGAGTGATCTGATGCCTGAGGTAACGAACCTGCCTGATGCGGCGCAGCATGTTTTAGCGCAGCCATTAACCGGACGAGTCACTTTTTACATCAAGGAACTGCCGCCAGCCCCATTCAAATCTGCGCAGGTCGCTATCCAAACAGAAGCGGAAATTCACCGCGCTGAAGACAACCCGGTTGTTTCCCGCATCGGCCAGGCCATGCACCGTTTGCTGGAGTGGGGCGATGCGTCTGACGCCAACGCATCGGCGGCGGCCCTCGAGTTTCAGCTGTCGCCCTCGCAGAGCGCGCAGGCCCTGTCACTGGCGCAGCGTATGCTCCATGGTGCGGGCGCCTGGGTGTGGGACCATGCCGTTGTCGGCTGGCAGGAGAATGAAGTTGAATTGATGTACCAGGGTGAGCCGCTGCGACTGGACCGCTTGGTGCAACGCAAGGACACGCTGGACTGGTGGGTGCTGGACTACAAATCGGCCCATGCCCCACAAGCCGAGCCGGAGCTGGTGGCGCAACTGCAAAACTACCGCAATGCGGTGCAGGCCATCAACCCGGATGCCACTGTAAAAGCCGCGTTCCTGACGGGGCATGGGGAGCTGGTTGAACTGCCCGCGTGACAAACAAGTAATAGAAATATCAGTTCAGGAAAAAAATGAAAAAAGTGATCGTGGTGGGCGGTGGCCCCGCCGGTTTGATGGCGGCTGATGTGCTTTGCGGCGCTGGTGTGTCCGTCGATGTGTATGACGCCATGCCCTCCGTGGGTCGTAAGTTTTTGCTGGCTGGCAAGGGCGGGTTGAACCTGACGCATTCCGAACCTGCCGACATTTTTGTGACCCGTTTTGGTGCCCGGCGCGGGCAGATCGAGTCCCTGCTGGCAACCTTTGGTGCTGCACAGGTTCGCGATTGGGCGAAGACGCTGGGCGTGGACACCTTTGTTGGCACGTCGGGGCGCGTGTTCCCCACGGACATGAAGGCCGCGCCCTTGCTTCGCGCGTGGCTGCATCGCCTGCGCTATCCCGAAACTGGACAGGCGGCGTGTTTTCACATGCGGCACCGCTGGACGGGCTGGCAGTCTGACGGCGCAGCGTGCACGCAATTGAAGTTTGAGACGCCGGGCGGCAAGGTCACGGCCCAGGCCGACGCCGTGGTGCTGGCATTAGGTGGCAGCAGCTGGGCGCGCCTTGGGTCGGATGGCGCCTGGGTGCCGCTGCTGGCACAGCGTGGCGTAGCGGTGGCGCCGCTGCTGCCGTCCAACTGTGGCTTTGATGTGGCGGGTGGCTGGAGTGAGCATTTCACAAGCCGGTTTGCGGGCCAGCCCTTTAAATTGGTCGCCATTCAATTCACGAACGCGCAAGGCCAGCGGTTCGAGCGCCGGGGTGAATTCGTTGCCACGGCTACCGGCGTCGAAGGCAGCCTGATCTATGCGGCTTCGAGCCTGCTGCGCGACGACATCGCCAAGAAAGGCGACGCTACGTTTTATCTGGACCTGCTGCCCGATTTTTCGACCGAGCGGGTGCTGTCGGAGGTGACCCACCCCCGCGGATCACGCTCGCTGTCCAGCCACCTGAAAAGCCGGCTCGGTATTGACGGCATCAAGGCGGCAATCCTTTACGAATTGCTTTCCAGGGCCGACGTTGCGGATGCGCCCAAACTGGCAGCGGCCATCAAGGCGCTGCCTATTCGGCTGGTGGCTACCCGCCCGATCGATGAAGCCATTAGCAGCGCCGGCGGCGTGCCGTTCGAGGCGATGGACCGCGGACTCATGCTGGGCGCGCTGCCGGGCGTGTTTTGCGCTGGCGAGATGCTGGACTGGGAGGCGCCAACCGGGGGCTACCTGCTCACAGCCTGTTTGGCCAGCGGCAAACAGGCTGGACTGGGCGTGCTGAAATTTTTGAAGGCTGGTGGCTGATGTGGCACGCACATTTGCGAGGAAGTCATTAGAATCTGCCGCAGCTGGGCAAAGACCCGGGGCAAAATAATCGGGGTTTAGATAGTCAGGTGTACGCAGAACAACCATGGATAACAACACCACGATCCCATCAATGCTCGGGCCAGTCAACACCATCCCTTCGGGTTTGGGGCCTGTCAGCAGCAGTCATGTCAAACCCAAGCCCCAGGATGGCGTGACGTTACCCAGGATTGCCCTTTGGCTGATTTTGGGTGTTGCTGTTGTGTTTGCTGTGCGGCACTTCACGCGTTAAGCGCGGCCCTTTTGGATCCTGGCTACTGCCAGACCAACCAGATACAACAGGCCGGAACATCCCAGCAGGATCAGCAGGCCTGTGAAGAAAACACCACCGATACTCTTGAATCGTTCCCACAGTTCATGGTTTTCGGCATCATTCTTCGTGAAGGGTGTTTTCTCGATTTTGTAAGTGGTCCGCGTTTTGAAAATAAACCAGCAGGTTCCGCCATCTTCGAAGTAGGGGGGCTCGGTTAATTGCGCCAGCGCCCCGTTGATGTAGGCATCGCAGTTGCCGCTGTCGAAATCCGCCTGAATGTTTTTTCGATACCCGGCATCGGCCCTCGCGCTGTACACGTAAGATTTGACCGGCATGTACAGCAGGCACCACAGGGACAGCGCGATGGTGAACACCAGCCAGATCCGTTGCCAGCCATTGAGATATTTCACCGTGAGATGCCCCATGACGAAAGCCGCACATAGGCGGCTTTCTGAAGAATAGGTTGACGAGCCTTGACCCCGGCACTGGCTCCACAGTTAGGGCTGCTTGGTTCCCCACCTGACCCGGTTGGCCGCTTCACCATGCGGGAAGGCCCGTCAATGGGTATTGTAAGGCTTGGCCTGGTGTTCAACCTTCGGTGAGGTCTTTGACACTCGCGCTGGCCGCATTGGTTTTGACGGAGGCGATACCGTTTTCCATGGATGAGGCCGAGGCGTACATCTCGCTGCGCCCAATGACCTGACCGTTGGAGGCCTTCAGGTTGAAATAGGGCTGGCCGGATTTGGAGGTGGCTTTTTCGAAGCGTTCGTCCATGGCACCGTTTTTCTTGCAGGATTCGACCCCCTGGACCGCGCTGGCCTTGGTTTCATACATCTCGCTGGTCAGGATCACCTGACCGTTGCCGGCTTTCAGGTTGAACATGAACTTCCCGTTCTTGGACTTGCTGATCTCAAACTTTCCAGCCATGACAATCTCCTGTGATGTGAACAAAATTGAATGAACCGCCACCAAAGCAAAGGAATCAGCCTCGCGGCGGTTTTGAGTCTACCCGGATTGGCCGCACCTTAGAATCCCCCCAATGTCATATCTTGTGCTCGCCAGAAAATATCGCCCGAAGGATTTTGCCGGCATGGTGGGGCAGGAACATGTGGTTCGTGCGCTTACCAACGCGCTGACGTCGCAGCGGTTGCACCACGCCTATCTGTTCACCGGCACACGGGGCGTGGGTAAAACGTCGGTGTCACGTATTCTCGCCAAATCGCTGAACTGTCTGGGCGCCGATGGGCACGGTGGCATCACAGCCACTCCGTGTGGCGTCTGTCAGGCGTGTACGGACATTGATTCGGGCCGTTTTGTGGATTACACCGAGCTGGATGCTGCCTCCAACCGGGGTGTCGATGAAGTCCAGGCCCTGCTGGAACAGGCGGTTTACAAACCGGTCCAGGGGCGCTTCAAGGTGTTCATGATCGACGAGGTTCACATGCTCACCAACACGGCGTTCAACGCCATGTTGAAGACGCTGGAAGAGCCGCCAGATTATCTGAAATTCGTGCTCGCCACGACCGATCCGCAAAAAGTGCCGGTTACAGTTTTGTCACGTTGTTTACAGTTCAACCTGCGCCCGATGGCGCCCGAGACCATCCGCGAGCACTTGGTGCATGTGCTCGCGGACGAGGGGGTGGCCGCTGACGCGCAGTCGTTGCGGCTGCTGGCCCGTGCTGCGCGGGGCTCCATGCGCGATGCGCTGTCGCTGACCGATCAGGCCATAGCGTTTGGCGCGGGTGCGCTGGAAGAAGCCACGGTGCGCCAGATGCTGGGCAGCGTGGACCGCTCCTACGTGTTTCAATTGATCGAGGCGCTGGCGCAGGGCGACGGCAAGACGGTGGTCGAAACCTCGGAGCTGCTGCGCGTGAACGGCCTGAGCGCGGCGTCCACACTGGAAGAAATGAGTACAGTGCTGCAGCGCATGGCAGTGCTGCAGGCGGTACCCGCCGCTGTGGACGAAACTGATCCCGAAGCCACCCAGATTGCGCGGCTGGCAGAAACCATGCCCGCCGATGAAACGCAATTGCTATACAGCCTGTGTCTGCACGGGCGTGGCGAGTTGGGGCTGGCGCCGGATGACTATGCTGCACTGACCATGGTGTTGCTGCGGCTGCTGGCGTTCAAACCTGGAACGGCTGCTGCGCCAAAGGCTGAAAAAAAAACTCTGATTGAGACCCGGCCGCCGATTGTGGCGGCTGTGTCGGTTACTCCGGCTGCGGCAGCGCCGCCACCCGCTGTGACCGTGCGGTCGATGATGCCAGAAAGGCTTGTCCAACCGACGCCTGCTGCGATGCCTGTCGATAGGGCCAGCGGCCCTCCCGCCGGGCAGGTGCTGCACGTGGTGGCAGGGCTCGCAGGTGCGCCGACACATGAAGATCCGCCGAACTTGGAAGAAAAAGAGGCTGTAGCCCTCGTTGAATATGCGCAACACGCCACAAAAGCTGTAGCAATTCCAGTTCGGGTGCAGGCGGACTCGCGTTCCGAAGCTGCAGCGGGCCAGTCTGCCGCCACGACGCTGATACCGACCGAAGAGGGTGATTTCTGGCACACCACGGTCCAGCACCTCATTGCAGAGGAGGTGATCACCGCGCTGGTTCGGGAACTGGCTTTGCAGTCGCAACTGGTGGCCCGCGACACTGACCAATGGTTGTTGCGGGTCGAGCGGGAGTCACTTAACCAGAGTGGCAGCCGCGAGAGGTTGTCACAGGCTCTGCGGACCGCTGGACATGAAGTGGGACTAGCAGTTGAAATCGGCCGCGTTACCGATAGCCCCAGTCGACGTAACGCTGCACTGGCCGCGGAGAAACAGCTGGCCGCCGAGCGGATCATTTTCGAAGACCCGTTTGTGCAGGCCATGATGCGTGATTTTGGGGCGAAAATCGTGCCTGGATCGATCAAACCTGTTTGATCACGCAATTGCAAATTCAAAACCGAACGCAAGGATAAACAACATGTTCAACAAAGGACAACTCGCCGGCCTGATGAAGCAGGCCCAGGCGATGCAGGACAACATGAAAAAAGCCCAGGACGAGCTGGGCAATATCGAGGTGACCGGGGAGTCCGGGGCCGGCTTGGTCAAGGTACTGATGACCTGCAAACACGATGTGCGACGTGTCACTATCGACCCCAGCCTGTTGGCCGACGACAAGGACATGCTGGAAGACCTGGTGGCTGCCGCTTTCAACGCAGCGGTGCGCAAAGCTGAAGAAACATCGCAGGAAAAGATGGGCAAACTTACCGCGGGCATGCCGGGCTTGCCAGGCGGCATGAAGTTTCCGTTCTGATGCACTTTTCCCCTGGCAGCATCCGGGCGTGACCGATTCCAACTCCCTGGAAGGGCTTATTCAGGCCCTGCGCCGTTTGCCGGGCGTGGGCGTGAAGTCTGCCTCGCGCATGGCTTTTCATTTGATGCAGCATGACCGTGAAGGCGCACAGACGTTGTCACGCGCTTTGCAGCATGCAGTCGGCAGCGTAAAGCATTGCGAGCGGTGTCACACCTTCACTGAAGGCGATCTATGCAGTACCTGCCTAGATCCACGTCGTGATGCGTCCAAGCTCTGTGTGGTGGAAACGCCGGCCGATCAGTCGGCAGTGGAGCGCACTGGTGCCTACAAGGGGCTGTATTTTGTGCTGATGGGCAAGCTCAGTCCGTTGGATGGCATCGGACCTCATGACATTGGCCTCAAAAAATTGTTTGACCGCGCAAGCGACGGCACCGTGCGCGAGGTGATTCTGGCTACCAATTTCACGGCTGAGGGCGAAGCTACGGCGCATGTGATCGGTGAAGCACTGAAAGCGCGTGGTTTGCAGACCACACGGCTGGCGCGTGGCGTGCCGGTGGGTAGCGAACTGGAGTATGTTGATCTGGGTACTATCGCGCATGCACTGGTAGATCGCCGATAATTATTTCCTATGACCTACTCCCACTTCACCATGGCCTACTGGTGTGTGCTGATTGCCGCCCTGTTGCCTTTTGTATGCACCGGTATTGCCAAAGCTGGCATGTTCGGCAAGCCCCGCCGCGAGGGGGGGTACGACAATCACAATCCGCGCACCTGGCTGGCCATCCAGACTGATTGGCGTGCACGTGCCAATGCCGCGCAGGCTAACAGTTTTGAGGCCTTTCCCTTCTTTGCGGCTGCCGTTATCGTGGCGCACCAACTGGGAGCGGCCCAGGGCCCGCTGGATGCACTGGCCTTCGTATTTGTGGTGCTGCGTCTCGTTTACATCATGATGTACGTGGCAGACTCGGCGACCATCCGTTCCATCATCTGGGTGCTGGCACTGGCCGTGAATGTCGGGATCATGTTTGTGGGTTACCGCTGAGCTTGCGCTGATTGCTGAAAATTTCCCCTAAGTACAAACCCGCTCGGGAAGTTCCTGATGCGGGTTTTTTGTTGACTTGGTACGCTTGCTGCATAACAGCAATAAATAAATCAGCAAGGGATCAATATGCGGCAGGTGTCTTTGAGTCGGCGAAGGTTCACCTCTGCTTTGGGGTTGGCTGCAGCGTGTCTGGCTTCTCGGGATTTGAGCGCCCAGGCCCGGGTTGAAAAAGCAAAAGTTGTCATCGCCGTGGGAGGGAAAGCGGCTTTTTACGCATTGCCACTGACCATCGCCGAGCAACTTGGATTCTTCAAAGCCGAAGGCCTCGATGTCGTCATTAACGATTTTGCCGGTGGTGCTCAGGCGTTGCAGTCCGCTTTGGAGGGTGGGGCGGATGTTGTGAGTGGTGCTTTTGAGCACACCATCGCCTTGCAAGCTAAAAACCAGTTTTTCCAGGCGTTTGTGCTGCAGGGGCGGGCGCCCCAGATTGCGCTGGGGGTATCCCGCAAGACCTTACCCGCCTACAGGGGGCTGGCTGATCTGCGGGGCAAGAAGATTGGGGTTTCCGCACCCGGCTCTTCCACAAACATGGTGGCCAGTCTAGTGCTTTCACGTGGCGGCATCAAACCCGGTGAGGTTACCTTTGTGGGCGTTGGCACGGGTGTGAGTGCTCTGGCGGCAATAAGGTCCGGCCAGGTGGATGCCGTGTGCAACTCGGACCCGGTGATGACCATGCTGGAACAGAAAGGCGACATTCGGGTGATTGCCGATACGCGTACGCTCAAGGGTACGGTTGAAGTGTTTGGCGGGGCGATGCCTGCTGGCTGCCTTTACGCGCCCACAGTGTTTCTGGAAAAAAATCCCAACACGGCGCAGGCGCTTGCGAACGCCATCGTTCACAGTCTGAAGTGGCTGCAAACGGCAGGCCCCAGCGACTTGATGAAGACGGTGCCAGAAGCCTATTTGCTGGGTGACCGTGGCCTGTATCTCGCTTCGTTCGACAAGGTGCGAGAAGCCATTGCTCTGGATGGTCTGATACCGGAAGACGGTGCCAGGGTTGCGCTAAAGGCTTTGGGCAGTTTTGAGCCGACGCTGAATGCTGACAAGATTGATCTGGCAAAGACTTTCACCAACGAATTTTCCCGAAAAGCCAAAGCCAAATTCAAGGCTTGATCTCTAATTCGCGCTTGCATGCTATAAATTGAATAGCTACTGACGCACATTTCACGTGAGCTAGAGTGCTATTTAATACTAAGTTTATTTGCGCTTTTTCTTCTGGATGACGACCGCGCGCCGTGCTGTCTTGATCGTCTGCATATTGTTGGTGCCCGATCTGATCCGCGCAACCTGCTTGGCGCGCGCTGGCAGGAAAACCACAATCTGCTGCCCTGTCTTGAAGATGGCAGAACTGCCTACCTTGTTCCATTCAGCCACGCTGGCCGCACTGACTTTGTAGCGTTTGGCAATGGTTGCCACGGATTCGCCTTTGCGGGCCTTGAGCGTACTGCGGCGCAACACAACTTCTGGCGCAAGCGCCATGTGGCCGTTGTCTGCCACATGCTCCGACACATCTTTGGACATGCCCTCCGAGCGGGGCACCAGCAGGGTGGACCCCACCTTGATCAGCATTCGGGGCGGGATATTGTTGATGGACATGAGCTGGCTCTCATGCATGCCCACCCGTTTGGCGGCGTCAGCCACCTTCATGGTGGACGGTGCTGTCCAGGCGGTCCAGCTGGCAAGGCGGCTGTTGCTACGGGCTTTGAGATTCGTCTGAAAAATGATGGCGTTGTCCCACGGCAGCAGGATCTGTGGTGTGCCAGCCGCCAGAATGACGGGGCGGTTGGCTGAAGGATTCAGCGCCTTGAAGTCCTCAAGTGGGATTTCAGCCAGTTGCGCTGCCAGTGCAACATCCAGATCGCGCGTGATGTCAACGGACTGAAAATAGGGGTGGTTCTCGATATCAGGCAATCTGGCATTGAAGTTTTGCGGGTTGGCCACGATGTTTTTCACGGCCTGCAGCTTGGGAACGTACAGGCGTGTTTCGGCAGGCATGCCCAGCGCGGCATAGTAGGTACCCAGTCCCGCACGCTTGTTTTTCGCGATGGCCCGCGCTACGCTGCCTTCCCCCCAGTTGTAAGCCGCCAGAGCCAGATGCCAGTCACCAAACATGTTGTGTAATTTCTGCAGGTAGTCCAGCGCAGCCCGCGTGGAGGCCAGCACGTCGCGCCGGTCGTCACGAAACACGTTCTGCCTGAGTTCGAAGTGTTTCCCTGTTGCAGGCATGAACTGCCACATGCCCGCGGCTTTGGCACTGGAAACCGCCTGCGGGTTGAACGCGCTTTCAATGAAGGGCAGCAGGGCCAACTCAGTCGGCATGTCGCGCCGCTCCAGTTCTTCAACGATATGGAACAGGTATTTGCGCGAACGTTCCGTCATGCGGAAGATGTAGTCTGGCCGGGTCACATACCACTGCTCGCGGTCACGGACCAGTTCATGTTCCAGATCCGGCATGGCAAATCCGCGGCGGATGCGCTCCCACAAATCGGCGGGCGGCTGGGTCAAGGCTACAGAACGGCTGCTCACCTGGGCAGAGGCGACGTTTTGATCCGGGCCGGTTGTCTGGGTGCTGATGGCCGCGCCAGGTACAGGTGTCGCAGGTACCTTGCTGACGGCCGATGTGTCAGGCGCACCAGCCGGTGCAGTGCTGGTTTGCGGGCTTGTGGTTGTATCAGCGCTGGTTGGTGAGCTGGTGCTAATGGCGGTGCTGGCACAGCCAACTAGCCAGAGCAGGCTGCTCAAGCCCAAAATTCGAAAGTGGGTACGAAAGTTGGTCATTAAAACTCGTTTTTCCATTGACGGATGGCAGCAAAAACGGCCACTTCGTCTTGTCCATTGGCTTGACGCGCAACAGCCTGTGCCACAACGGTGCTCTGGCGGGTACGCAGAAAGGGGTTGATCAAAAGTTCTTTGGTGATGGAAGACGGCAGCGTGGGTTGTCCATTTGCGCGTTGCTTTTCACACCAGGCACTGTATAGAGTCAATTCGACATTGCCCGGTTCCACGGCCCGCGCAAATTTCAAATTGGATAGCGTGTATTCGTGGGTGCAACAGACCCGCGTGTTACCGGGCAGAGCGGCCAGCGAATCCAGCGATGTCAGCATTTGGGAGGGAGTGCCTTCAAAAAGGCGCCCGCACCCCCCTGAAAAAAGCGTGTCACCGCAAAAAAGCAGGGGTGAACCTTCCATCGACTGACAGAAATAGGCAATGTGCCCTGAAGTGTGACCCGGTACGTCCATCACGTTGAACTCAAAGCCCAGTTCAACCACTTTGTCGCCTTGCTCCAGACGATGCAGAGGCTCGGGAATGCGTTCACGCGCTGGCCCCCACACCCGTGCCCCAGTGGCTTCACGCAAGGTATTAACGCCGCCAACGTGGTCGGCATGGTGATGCGTGACTAGAATCGCGTCCAGTTGCAAGCCATGTTGCTGCAGGGCATTCAATACGGGTTGGGCGTCACCAGGGTCCACAACGATGGCATTGTGACCATCGTGCAGCAGCCAGATGTAGTTGTCGGAAAAAGCAGGAAGCGGTATCAGATTCATGAGCAGTCAAATTATAGGTTTGCAGGACTGGTTTCAGACGCCGCCGGGTCGTTACCTGCTCGATTGGGAGCGTGTGCAGTTCGACGCGGCAGTGGCGGATGTTTTCGGGTACCACGCTCTGCAACTGGGTTTGCCTGAAATTGACGCTTTACAAAGCAACCGCATGCCCCATCGCTGGCTGGCTACTGGTGCTGGGAGGAATCAGGGGCCTTCAGAAGTACAAAGCCCCATAGTGGAAGAAGGCAATAAAGTTTCTGCTGCCCTGGTAACCGACTTTGCCGCATTGCCATTTCCAGCGGGTAGTCTGGATCTGGTGGTGCTGCCGCATGCCCTGGAGCTGCACACGGACCCACACGCCACGCTTCGCGAGGTGGAGCGGGTGCTGGTGCCGGAAGGCCGAGTCGTGATATGCGGTCTAAATCCGGCGAGCTTGTGGGGATTGCGGCAGCGACGGGGTCATTTGTATCAACGCCTCGGCTTTGGCGAGTTGTATTTGCCCGAAGCGGGAGAGTTCATTGGCTATTGGCGTTTGCGTGACTGGCTTCGCTTGCTGAGCTTTGAAGTCGAGTCGGGCCATTTCGGATGCTACCGCCCGGCAGTGCAGAGCCAGAAGTGGCTGGACCGGTATGCCTGGATGGACCCCCTGGGAGACCGCTGGTGGCCCATACTAGGCGCTGTGTACTGCGTGTCGGCGGTCAAGCGGGTGCATGGCATGCGGTTGCTGGAGCCCGCGTGGAGAATCAGTAAAAGTGTTGCGGGCAAGCCGGTTTCGGTGGTGAATCAGGTCCGAAAAGCCGGTCATTCCGAATGGACAACTGACAAGGAACGCGTTTGAATCACGTTGAAATTTATACCGATGGAGCCTGCAAGGGTAATCCCGGCCCCGGTGGCTGGGGGGTATGGCTGAAGCAGGGTCATGTGAACAAGGAACTGTTTGGCGGGGAGCTCGACACCACCAATAACCGCATGGAACTGACAGCTGTGATTGAGGCGCTTGACGCCCTCAAGCGTCCCTGCGCCGTGACGCTTTATCTGGATAGTGAATACGTACGCAAGGGCATCACCGAATGGATTCAGGGCTGGAAGGCGAGGGGCTGGCGAACGGCAGCCAGGCAACCTGTCAAGAACGTAGAGTTATGGCAAAAGCTGGACGCTCTGGTTGCGTCTTCGGGTCACAAAATAGTTTGGCGCTGGGTCAAGGGTCACTCCGGTGACCCGGGCAACGAGCGGGCAGATGCGCTGGCCAACAAAGGCGTGGAGAAGGCCTTGGGCCGTGCTTGAGCACCCATGTCAACGTCGTTTGTAAAGTTCCGGTAAAAGACTTGACCGGAAGTCTGGGGTTCCTTGTGGCGCCGCACCGAATTGCAGCCGTCCTGCTACATTCACGGGTCGGCTGGCGCCTCAACAATCTCACAAGAGCAGACTTTTAATGGCCTCCAAAGCAGTTTATTCGGTAGTGGCAGTAGTCGGTATCGCAGCGGCATCTGGTGCCGCCTGGTGGTACCAGTCCAGGCCCACCGGGCCGAAAGAAATAACAGGATCACCGGCTTCCGCAGCCAATGCCGCAGGAACTCCTGCCGGGGCTGCATCTGCACCACGTGCGGCTGGTGTGGAGGTGGCCAAGGTGGAAAGAACCTCATTGCAGGACGACGCTCAATCTGTCGGTTCCCTGCGGTCCCGCCAGAGCGTGATGATGCGTCCAGAGGTTGCGGGCCGGGTAAAGGAACTGGGTTTTTCTGATGGTGCACGTGTGCGAAAAGGGCAGGTGCTGGTGCAACTCGATGACGTGTTGCAGCGTGCCGAAATCCGACAGGCTCAGGCACAGGTGTCCATCGCCCAGGCCAATCTGAAGAGAAATCAGGAACTGGTGGCACAGAACTTTGTTGCCCAACGGGTACTGGATGAGAGTGCCGCCAACTTGCAGGTAGTGGAAGCACAGCTCGCACTTTCGTGCGCACGGCTTTCCCGCATGGCCATCATCGCACCCTTTGACGGGACGGTCGGTATCCGTAATGTCAACCTAGGAGATTACGTCAAGGATGGCGCTGATCTGATCAACTTGGAAGACATCAGCAGCATGTATGTTGACTTCCGCCTGCCTGAACGTTTTCAGGGTAAATTGCGGCCGCAGCAAAGTGTTGAATTGCAGCTTGACGCATTTCCTGGCCGCGCATTCAAGGCCCGTATCGAAGCCATTGACCCGCTGCTCGACGCCAACGGGCGATCTGTCGGTGTGCGTGCTGTCTTGCCCAACACCATGGGCGAACCCATGGCTCAGGGCGGTGGTCGCCCGGGTGCTGCAGGGCAGGGCGGCGCTGCTGTCAAGCCTACTGGTGCGGCTTCAGGCGCCAAGGCGGCTGGCGGCAAACCTGTGGCAGTCAGGAGCCAGGTAGCTGCCAGACAGCCTGGCAGGGCAGGCACATCAGGTCAGCCGGGCGCATCGGCGCCAGGCCGTCCGGCGGCCAGAGGTCTGGTCGATGCCAATGGATGCCCTGTTGATTCCGCGTCTGCCCCTGCCATAGCGCAGGCTGCTGGCGGTTCAGCTGTACCCCGTACTGCTCGTCCAGTGGCTGGTGGCACCCCAGGCGCTGGTAGCGGAACTCCCGCTCCGTTGCGTCCTGGCATGTTTGCAAGGGTAACAACAGTATTCTCCATCAAGGATTCTGCGCTGGTTGTACCTGAAGAGGCAATTGTTCCCCAGGGTGGTCGCCAGTTTGTGTTCAAAGTTATTGATGCGCCCGCCACACCCGCCGATGGTTCGACACCATTGCCCCCGGATACGAAATTTGTGTCCCAGCGACAAGAAGTCAAGCTGGGTGTGCGCAGGCAAGGAAAAGTGGAAATTACCGAGGGTGTAGCAGAAGGCGAGACAGTGGTGTTGGCTGGCCAGCAGCGCCTGCAGCGCGACGGGACAGCCTTGCGCATTGTTGAGTTGGGGCGTCCGCCACAAGGTGCTGCGTCTGCGCCTTCGGGTGGGGCGTCTGCCGCCGTTATTGCTGCGGCTATGCCAGCCACTGCAGCCAGCCGCTAGACAGACTGGACACTCACCATGCAACTCGCTGAAACGTCTATCCGTCGCCCCGTCTTTGCTACGGTACTGTCGCTGTTGATCGTGCTGATCGGTGCCGTGTCATTCAACCGGCTCAACGTTCGGGAGTACCCAAAAATTGACGAGCCGGTGGTGTCCGTACAGACCCGGTTTGGTGGCGCTTCAAGTGAGGTGATGGAAGGGCAGGTTACCAAGGTTCTGGAGGATTCGCTGGCCGGCATTGAAGGCGTGGACGTCATCACGTCGTCCAGCCGGCAGGAGCGCAGTCAGATTTCAATCCGTTTCTCCCTGGCCCGTGACGCCGATTCCGCCGCCGCTGATGTGCGGGACAAAGTTTCTCGCGTGCGCCAGCGCTTGCCGCAAGGTATTGACGAACCTGTCATTGCAAAGGTGGAGGCTGACGCTTTCCCGGTCATCTTTCTGACGCTCAGTTCAGATACCCACAGTTCGCTGCAACTGTCAGAAATGGCCAATTCTCTGGTCAAACCCGTTTTGCAAACAGCCCCAGGCGCTGCGGATGTCAACGTGTTTGGCGAGCGCAAGTTTGCAATGAGAATCTGGGTGGACCCCGACAAACTGGCGGCTTATCGCCTGACCATTCAGGATCTGGAGGATGCCCTTAGGCGCTCCAATCTGGAAGTGCCCGCAGGACGTATTGAGAGCAGGCAGCGTGAATTCAATGTGACTGCGGCTACCGACTTGCAGCGTCCGCAGGAATTCTCCCAGGTGGTTATTCGTACGGTCAATGGATTGCCCGTGCGGATTGCCGATGTGGCGCGTGTGCAGCAGGGCCCGGTCGATGAGCGTTCCAGTGTTCGCCTGAACGGGCGCGACTCCGTGGCGCTGGGCGTGATTCGTCAGGCCACGGCCAACCCACTGGATTTGTCCGCAGGGGTTCGCCAGTTGCTGACCAAGGTTCAAAAGGACTTGCCGCCGGGGGTGCAGGTCGAAATCGCCAACGACAATTCCGTGTTTATCGACAGGTCCATCAAGGCTGTGTTCCAGACCATTATTGAGGCGTCGGTGCTGGTGGCACTGGTAATTTTTGTGTTTTTGCGCACGCTGCGTGCGTCGTTGATTCCACTCATCACAATTCCCGTGGCCCTGATTGGTGCGTTTGCATTGATGGCGCTGGCCGGGTTCAGCATCAACACCCTCACGCTGCTGGCGTTGGTGTTGGCGATTGGTCTGGTGGTGGATGATGCCATCGTAATGCTGGAGAACATCTACCGGCACATTGAAGAAGGCATGGCGCCGTTTCAGGCCGCAATCAAGGGTGCGCGGGAAGTGGGCTTTGCCATCGTCGCGATGACCATGACGCTGGTGGCCGTTTATGCGCCGCTGGCCTTTGCGCCGGGTCGTACGGGTCGCCTGTTTACTGAGTTTGCACTGGCGCTTGCGGGTGCCGTGGTGGTGTCGGGTGTTGTCGCGTTAACGCTGTCGCCCATGCTGTCGTCGGTCCTTCTGCGGCATAACCCCAAACCTTCCCGTTTTGACCGGGGTATGGAGAACGTCCTGCAGGCGGTGACACGCGGCTACGCGCGCGTTCTCGGCTGGACACTCCGGCACCGCTGGGTGGTGTTGCTGGTGATGGTGGGAAGTGGTGTGGTTTCCTATGTTGTGCAAGCCGATATCAAACGCGAGCTGTCGCCTATTGAAGACCGGGGTGTGGTGGTTGCACAGATCAACGGGCCTGACGGCGCAACGCTGGATTACACCAATCGCTACGCTTTGGCGATTGAGCGGGTCGGGCAGAATTTTCCGGAATTTGATCGTGTTTTTGCGACTGTTGGCAACCCAACCGTGGCCCAGGGCAATATCTTCTTTCGGGCTCTGCCATGGGAAGAGCGTAAAAAAACCACGCTGGAGATGGCCCGGGAAATGACGCCGCGCGTGTCCAGCCTGTCTGGTGTGACAGCCTTCCCAATTACCCCGCCATCGCTGGGCCAGGGCTTTACCCAGCGGCCCATCAATTTTGTGATCATCACTTCCGAGAGCTACCAGAATCTGGCCCAGACCGTCCGCGTGTTTCAGGACGAGTTGGCGAAGAACCCGGGGTTTGTTCAGGTCGATTCCGATTTGCGTCTGAACAAGCCCGAGATCAAACTTGAGGTAGACCGTGAACGTGCTGCTGACATGGGTGTTGGCGTCGATGCTATTGCGCGCGCAGTGGAGACCATGCTGGGCGGCCGGAACGTCACCCGCTACAAGCGGGAAGGTGAGCAATACGATGTAATCGTGCAGACCAACCCAACGGGGCGGGATACACCGGACGACATTGAGAAACTTTTTGTGCGAGGAAAAAATGACGCGATGATTCCGCTGTCGGCGCTGGTCAAGATTCGGGAAGTGGTGGTGCCGCGGGAACTCAACCATTTCGGGCAGCGGCGCTCGGCCTCCATTACGGCCAATCTGTCTGCAGACTACTCCGTGGGCGAAGCGCTGGATTTCATGGATGCAACAGCCAGGAAGGTTCTCAAGCCTGGCTATGCAACCGACCTGAATGGATCCAGTCGCGAGTTCCGGAAGTCGTCTGATTCTTTGTCACTGGTGTTCGTTCTGGCACTGGTATTCATTTTTCTGGTGCTGGCGGCTCAGTTTGAAAGTTTTGTCGACCCATTTGTCATTTTGCTTAGCGTGCCTCTGTCAATGGCGGGTGCGTTGATTGCCTTGAAGTGGTCGGGCGGGACACTCAATGTGTTTAGCCAGATTGGTCTAATCACGCTCGTAGGCTTGATTACCAAGCACGGTATTTTGATTGTGGAGTTTGCCAATCAGCTGCGCGAGCAGGGGCTGGACACTTTGCAAGCCATCAAGCAGTCCGCCACCCAGCGTTTGCGCCCCATCATGATGACCACTGGAGCGATGGTGCTGGGCGCAGTGCCGTTGGCGCTTGCCTCGGGTGCAGGTGCGGAGAGCCGTCGCCAGATTGGTTGGGTCATTGTGGGCGGCATGAGCCTAGGCACATTGCTCACCATCTTCGTCGTGCCCACCATGTATACGCTGTTGGCACGCAAATTTGCACCCGGAGCCATCAAGACGGTTGTCATTGACCACATTCATGATGCCGGGGGCAGTCCCCCTGTGGTTGATCAACCGGCCCATTGAGGGCGTTGACCACGGGCGTTTGCAGACGGAGTCTAGATGACTCCGTCAAACATCATTACGTCCACTTCGTCGCCCACGCCAACATTAGACTGTTGGTGATGCAGAACGATCAGACCATTGGCCTGAACCATGGAACTCAGCACCCCTGACCCCTGGTTACCAGTGGTTCTGACCACCAGGGCGCCGTCAGCCCCGGTGCTCACGGTGCCTCTCTGGTATTCGGTACGGCCGGGTTTTTTTCGGATAGCCTCCACACTGCATGCCTTGAGCAGTGGTGGCTGGCCAGCGTTGCAGCCCATCATCTGAAGCAGGGCCGGGCGTACAAACGCCAGAAAAGTTACCATGACCGCGACTGGATTGCCCGGCAAACCGAACAATATGGCTTGGCGCGGTGTTGATTTTATGCTATCAACATTATAGCTATCAACGCATATTTCATCAGGGCTAGAGGCAAATTTTATGCCTGAAATACGGCCTACCGCCATGGGGCGGCCTGGCCGCATCGCAATTTTCCAGAAGGCCACATCACCCAGTTTCTTCATCATGGTTTTCGTATGATCGGCTTCGCCAACACTTACGCCCCCGCTGGTAATGACGGCGTCGGCCTCTGCGGCCGCGCGGGTGAACGCCGCTTCCAGCAAGGCGGGGTCGTCACGTACAACGCCCATGTCGATCACGTCGCAGCCCAGGCGTTTGAGCAGACCAAAAATGGTGTAGCGGTTGCTGTCGAACACGGCACCTTCACGTGGCGCTTCGCCCAGGCTCAGAATCTCGTCTCCAGTGGAGAAGTACGCCACGCGCAACCGGCGCCAGACTGTTACCTTCTCAATGCCTAAACTGGCAAGCAGGCCCAGCGCAGCGGGCGTGAGCAGCTCACCTTTTTGTAGCGCTGCACGACCTTGCAGCAGATCTTCGCCCAGCTTGCGACGGTTGTCGCCCGCCTGCAGTAATCCAGCAGGAATCGTAATTTGCGGGTCTGCCATGCTGCCAACTGACCTGGCAAGTTCTTGGGGCACCACGGTGTCAAGCCCTAGCGGCATGATCGCGCCGGTCATGATCTTCACGCATTCTCCGGCCGCGACGGTGCCTTGCCAGGCTTTTCCCGCCATAGCCGTACCCACGACCTTCAGGGTCAACTGTACTTGTGCAGACAACTGAGCACCGTCAAATGCATAGCCATCCATGGCCGAATTGTCGTGTGGCGGCACACTGATCGACGAGATGATGTCCTGTGCCAGCACCCGTCCCAGAGCGTCGAACAGGTGCACGCTATCAGTGCCGGTTACCGGAGTTACCAGTTTCGACAGAAACAGGTTCACGTCAGGACAAGTCAGCGCCTGTGGGTCGTAACCTTGCAGTTCGGCAGAAATTTGCGCTATCGTTTTCATGTCTTCTCAAGTGAATGCAGCTCATCCAACGTGTTGGCGTTGAAGAATGCACGCGGGTCATCGTGTGGAAGGTTAAACGGTACAACAACTGTTTTATGTAGTGCCGTCCAGGCGTCGATCTTGCGGCGTCCACCGTTGATGAACTGGATCAGGCTGTCCTTCAGGGATTGCTTGAGCAGGCAAAAAACGGGCTGGTTTCGCAGCTGACCGTCTTCTTCCAGAGCGGCAGCCATGGCGAGATCGGCCTGACCGGCAGTCAACGCCGCGTAGAGCCGTGACACCAGATCATCTGGAAAGCGTGGTGTGTCGCAGGGCACTGTGACTAGATACGGTGTGTAGCAATGCTCAAACCCTGTCAGGAAGCCGGCCAATGGTCCAGGATAATCCGCCAGCGCATCGGGCCAGACCGGTACACCAAACGAT
Organism: Pseudomonadota bacterium; assembly: GCA_029561195.1. GTDB lineage: Bacteria > Pseudomonadota > Gammaproteobacteria > Burkholderiales > Burkholderiaceae_C > Egaibacter. Next base: position 273 of record JAKQJK010000240.1, on the reverse strand, counting down.
TCATAGATGGGTACATTGCGATTGGCATTGATCAGCGCTGCCCCGACCTGATGTTGCAACCGGCCCAAAGAGTGCTGCGCCAGAGGAGTACCGCAGAACAGTTGCAAACCTTTGTCCACACCGCCCATGCGGGAGCCACGCCCGCCAGCCAGAACGATACCGGTGATGTCAATTTTCGGGTTCACTTTTGGGATCACGCTAGCCACCGATGTAGCTCATCTCTACCCGACGTGTGCCAATGCCTGTATCGGGGGCCAGCGTGCTGCGGAGTTC
>JAKQJK010000237.1 GCA_029561195.1 Pseudomonadota bacterium | reverse complement strand
CGTGCCAGCACTCCGGCCAGCAGGGCCGATGCGATGGCCACCGGAATGCGGTTCATGAGCTTTTCGAACCAGCCCGTCACCCCAAACAAAGTAATTAGAGCGGCGCTGGCCATAAATGCGCCCACGGCTTCAGCCATTGTGAAACCACCTGCCAGACCGCCCGTGGCCAGGACGGCCGCGCCGGGCGTACTCCAGGCCACCATCACCGGCTTGCGCAGCCAGAGTGACGGAATCAACGAGCACAAACCCATGCCCAGGCCCAGCGCCCACATCCAGGAGGCGATCTGTTCGGGGGTGGCATTAAACGCCAGCGCTGCCTGAAAAACAATGGCGACCGAACTGGTAAAGCCCACCAGTACAGCTACAAACCCGGCAGTTAACGCCGACAGCGAGACATCTTTAAAAAAGCGCATCGCAGGAGTCTAGCGCGCCGGACTCAAATTTCGATTTTGCTACCCAGTTCCACCACCGAGTTGTTGGGCAAGTTCAGGAAGTCTGCAGCGCCACTGGCGTTGTGGTGCATTTGTGCAAACAATTTTTCGCGCCATTGCGACATGCCGCCTCCGATGGTGGGGATCACGGTGTCCCGGGAAAGGAAATAACTGGTGGTCATAGGCTCCAGCTCGCAACCGCGGCCCTTGATTTGCTCCAGGGCCTTGGGAACATCAGGGTCGTTTTTAAAGCCATAGTGAATCACGACCTGCCAGCAGTGGTGGCCCAGGGACTCAATCTCCAGCCGCTTGTCCAGCCCGATCCAGGGGATCTCATGGTTGCGCACCGTCACAAACAGGTTGTGTTCATGCAAAACCTTGTTGTGCTTTAGGTTATGCAGCAAAGCATTGGGGACGGTGCCTGGCTCTGCTGTTAGGAACACGGCCGTGCCGTCCACCCGAGTGGGTGGGCTTACAAAAACCGCTTCGAGAAAACTAGGCAGGTCCAGCGCATCCTCGCGAAGTTTCTCATTAAGCAGCCTGCGGCCATCCTTCCAGGTAATCATCAACGCGAAGATCGCGCCGCCAATCACCAGTGGGAACCATCCACCTGCAAACAGCTTCATCAGGTTGGAGGCAAAAAAAGCAAAGTCCACAATGAAAAACACGCCCGTTGCAGCAACACACAGGGCCAGCGGGTAGTTCCAGCTATAGCGGATGACGTAAAAAGTGAGAATCGTCGTAATCAGCATATCGGTGCAAACCGCGATGCCGTAGGCCGCTGCGAGGTTACTCGACGAGCGGAACATGACGACCGCGAGCACGATGGTTACAAACAAGCCCCAATTGACAAGCGGGATATAGATCTGCCCGGTGTCGCGAACACTGGTGTGCTGAATGTTCAGGCGTGGCAGGTAACCCAGCTGGATCACCTGCTTGGTCACACTGAAAGCACCGGAAATCAACGCTTGTGAAGCAATCACGGTCGCCATGGTGGCCAGCAACACTAGGGGGATCAGCGCCCAATCCGGCGCCATCAGAAAGAACGGATTTTTGACGGCTTCCGGGTTCTTCAGCAGCAACGCACCCTGACCAAAATAGTTGAGCGTGAGAGCTGGCATGACCACGGCAAACCAGGCCAGGCGAATGGGCTTCTTGCCAAAATGCCCCAGATCGGCATAGAGCGCTTCAGCTCCCGTCACGCACAAAACCACAGCGCCCAAGATGATGAACGTGATGCCGGGGTTGTGAATCATGAAGCCCAATGCATAGTGGGGACTGATCGCCCACAAAATGGCAGGATTGGTGACGATGTGCGAAATGCCTAATACAGCAAGCACGATGAACCACAGCAATGTGATGGGCCCAAAGAACTTGCCGATACCCGCCGTGCCATGTTTTTGCACCGCGAACAGTCCGAACAGGATGACCAGCGTCAGCGGTATCACGTACTGCTTGAAAGCGGGTGAAACCACCTCCAGGCCCTCAACAGCAGAGAGAACCGAAATTGCCGGCGTAATCACGCCATCGCCATAAAAAAGTGACGTGCCAAAAATGCCGACGATCAGCAGTAAGCGGCGCAGCTCGGGCTTGTGTTTCACCGCCTGCGAGGCCAGCGCCAGCATAGCCACCAAGCCACCCTCGCCATTGTTGTCTGCGCGCAGCACCAGCACCACATACTTAATAGAGACGATGACCGTCAGGGTCCAGAAAAAGATGGAAAGGATGCCGTAGACGTTATCCGGAGTGAAAGGCACATGGCCTGACCCGAAAACTTCTTTGACCGCGTACAGGACGCTGGTTCCGATGTCACCGTAGACAACACCGATGGCACCCAGAGTGAGCGCCGTGAGAGAGGATTTGGAAGCTGACACAAAACCACCCCGCCATCACGTCTGGCAGGGTTCCGTTATCTGGAAGAAGGCTATTGTGCTCCAGCCGGATGGCTGGAAACTGCGGGCGGCAACTCTAAAACAACGCGATATCGGGAATATGTTGCAGCGCAGCAACTTCTTTTTAAAGGGTTCGAGGCTAGTCGTAGACCTCGGCATCCGGGTCGGTGGCTTCCAGCTCATAGCTGGCAGCCACCATGGCCAGGCGACCGATCACGCCATACATGTAGAAGCGGTTGGGCGCACTGGCACCAGGCTTCATGCCAGGCTGAGGTAAGTGCGTACTCTGCTCAAAGGCAAGCGGCACAAAGCTGGAGCCCGGTGCATTCAGGTTTTCATCAGTGCCTCGGCTGGCGTGCACACGGTAAAAACCGCCCACAACGTAACGGTCCATCATGTACACCACGGGCTCGGCCACCGCATCGTTCATGCGTTCGTACGAATGTACACCTTCCTGGATGATCACTTCGCGGGCGCCAACTTCCGGGTTACCCGCCGCCATCAGGCTACGGGTTTTGTCGTCCAGAGTTTCAAGGTCTTTGACATCGCGCACGGTCATGATGCCCATGCCCTGGGAGCTGTTGTCTGCCTTCACCACAACAAACGGCTTTTCCTTGATGCCGTATTCCTTGTACTTGCGCCGGATTTTAGTGAGCAATGCATCCACATTGGTAGTCAGACAGTCCAGCCCGGACGGTTTCGTGAAGTCGAGCTCCCCACACTTGTTGAACATGGGGTTGATAAGCCAGGGATCGACGCCCAGCAACTTGCCAAACCGCTTGGACACTTCTTCGTAGCTATGGAAATGGTTGCTCTTGCGGCGCGTCGCCCAACCGGCATGCAATGGTGGCAGCAGATACTGCTCGTGGATGTCTTCCAGAATGCCCGGAATTCCCGCGCTGAGATCGTTGTTGATCAGGATGGTGCAAGGGTCAAAGTCTTTCACCCCCAGGCGACGCTTGCTGCGGATGACCGGCTCCAGCGTGATGCTGTCGCCGTTTGGCAGCTCCACCGTGGTGGTTTTCTTGATTTGCGGATCGATGGAACCAATACGCACATTCAGGCCGGCCATGTGAAAAATACGGCGCAGCTGAGCCAGGTTAGACAGGTAAAAGGTGTTGCGCGTGCTGTTTTCGGGGATGATCAGCAGGTTGCGGGCCTCCGGGCAGATTTTCTCGATGGCGGCCATGGCGGCCTGCACCGCCAGTGGCAACATTTCGGGCGTGAGGTTGTGCCAGCCGCCGGGATACAGGTTGGTGTCCACCGGCGCCAGCTTGAAGCCGGCGTTGCGCAAATCCACCGAACTGTAAAAAGGCGGGGTGTGCTCCATCCACTCCAGCCGGAACCAGCGCTCGATGGCGGGCATGGAGTCCAGCACGCGCTGTTCGAGTTCGTTGATGGGGCCGGTGAGCGCCGTGACAAGATGTGGAACCATGCAGCCTTCTTTGCGGTTTTTCGGTCAATCGACGGAGTTGAGGGCAATTCGCCCGGTTGCAAGGCGCACCCGCTTCAATCAGGTGCGGATTTCTCCGTTGCCCAACACCACGAACTTTAGGGACGTCAGCCCTTCAATGCCCACAGGGCCACGCGCATGAAACTTGTCGGTGCTGATGCCGATTTCAGCACCCAGACCAAACTCAAACCCGTCAGCGAAGCGGGTACTCGCATTCACCATCACACTGGCCGAATCAACCTCACGTAAAAACTTCTGTGCGTGCATGTGGTCGCGCGTGAGGATGGCGTCTGTGTGGTGTGATGAATACCGGTTGATGTGCGCAATGGCTTCGTCCACACCGGCCACCACCTTGATGCTGATGATGGGGGCGAGGTATTCCTCGTACCAATCGCTCTCTTGCGCCGGCACCAGTTTGGCAGTCTTGCCAGTCGTTGCAGCGACAGTTGCTACTGAATTGATAGCTGCTTGCGCATAGTCCACAAAGACTAGAGAGCCTTTTCCTTGCAAAATAGCAAGGGATTCCGTGTCGCAGCGCATTTCCACGCCTTTGGTGGCATAGATGGCTCCAATCTTTGGCAGGAATTCAGCCGCCACACCCCGCGCCACCAGCAGGCCTTCACTGGCGTTGCACGGACTGTATTTATTGGTTTTGGCGTTGTCAGCCACGTTCACGGCCATATCGATGTCGCAGGGGTCATCCACATAAACGTGGCAATTCCCATCCAGATGTTTGATGACGGGCACCTTGGCGTCGCGGCTGATGCGCTCGATCAGGCCCTTGCCACCGCGCGGAATGATCACGTCCACATACTGCGGCATGGTGATGAGCTGCCCGACCAGCTCGCGCTCCGTGCTTTGCACCAGTTGCACGCCGTCAGCAGGCAAGCCACTCTCCACCAGCGCCTGCTGCACCAACTTTGCCAGCGCCTTATTGGACTCGATCGCCTCCGAGCCGCCGCGCAGGATGCAGGCGTTTCCGCTCTTGATCGACAGGCTGGCCGCCTCAATCGTCACATTCGGGCGACTCTCGAAAATCATGCCGAACACGCCAATCGGCACGCGCATTTGCCCCACACGGATGCCGCTGGGCTGCTGCTTCATGCCGATGATTTCGCCAATCACGTCCGGCATGGCTGCCAGCTGTTCACAGCCCTGGGCGCAGGTTTCCAGCACCTTAGGCGTGAGCTTGAGCCGATCCACCATCGGCGCAGCCAGGCCAGCTGCCACGGCACGCTCAATATCCCGAGCATTGTCGACCTGCAGCGCCTGCACGTTCTCGCGTAGCAGGCTGGCCAAACGGCGTAGCGCTACATTTTTTAAGGCTGTTGACGCACTAGCCATAAGCGTTGAAGCCACTTTCGCCTGCAATCCAAGAGTCTGTGCGTATTCCGCGATATTGAGCGCATTCATGGACGTATTTTCCGCGAAATCAGCTGAAACGGCCAGACGGCGCGCCACCGATGGCAGTGCCCGCTCGCGCCGCGCGGGAATCGGGCAGCACTGCACACTGGTTACACAAATCCATGGCCAGGCGGTGCAGGGCCTGCCAGCCATTGGCGGGCCAATCGGGCTGTTTGAGGCCTTTGACGATGCCGTCCACCTGATGCGCCGCATGAAGCAGGTTGGCCACTGACGTTTCGCTCAGGCGCGGCAACACGCGCTCAAACAAACGCTCCTTGACGCCCCAAACCCGTTGCTCGCGCAAAGCCATGGGTAAGGGACGCCCCTGCGCCATGGCGTCTTTCACCCGTTTCAAGGCGCGAATGTCCTCAGCCAACGTGTAATGCACCAGCACCTCGGCCTCGCCTTCGGCCTGCAGGCCGTCGAGCATGCGCTGCACGCGCGCGGTCTGCCCGGCCAGCACCGCCTCGGAGAGCTTGAACACGTCGTACCGCGCCACATTCAGCACGGCACTCTCGACCTGGTCAAACGACAGCTCTCCTTCTGGAAACAGCAGTGCCAGTTTCTGGATTTCCTGATGTGCCGCCAGCAGGTTGCCTTCCACCCGGTCGGCAAAAAATTGCAGGGTGCGCTGGCCCTCTTCTCCCGCCATCACGCGCTGGCCTTGTGTGGACAGCCGCTGGGCAATCCACTGCGGCAAGGCGTTCCGCTCCACGGGCTCCACACCAATCGTGATGCCAAAACTCTCCAGCGCTGCAAACCAGGCGCCACTTTTGGTCATTTTGTCCAGACGCGGCAACATCACCAGCGTGAGCGTGGAGTCGTTGTCTTTTGACTGCTCGGCCAGTTGCTGTATGGCCGCGCTGCCGTCTTTACCCGGCTTGCCGGACGGGATGCGAATCTCGACTATCTGCTTGTCGGCAAACAGGCTGAGAGACCCACCAGCGGCCAGCACCTCGCTCCAGTCAAAATGAGCCCCCGCAACGGTGTGTGAGGTGCGCTCGGTGAAACCCTGTGCGCGGGCAAAGGCGCGGATCGAGTCACCGGCCTCCTGAACCAGCAGCGGCTCGTCGCCATGCAGCGTGTAGAGGCTTTTGAGCCCGCGCTGAAGGTGTTGCTGGAGTTGGCTGGCGGCAAGCTGCATGGGTTCGAAAGGCCTAGATCGACTTCACGGCCGCCAGCCGTCGCATCAGTTGCTGCACGATGTCAGTCTGCATGTCGCGGTACAGCAAGCCTTCTTCCGCTTCCTTAGCGAGCACAGCAGATTCGTTGAAACTGATATCGCGCTGCTGCAACAGTTCGGTGGCGGGAATCAACTCGGCGCCCTGAGGTGTGCTCAGACGGAAATTGACACGCACCCGCAACTGGAATTCGCGAACCTGGCCCGACGCGTTCACGCCGACCACGTTCTTCTCGCGGGTCTCGGACAAGACGTCGAGAATGGCTTGTGCCTTGGGCTTTTGGGTGACGTCAGTTATCACCTGCACGGCGCCCAGCGAGGCCAGGTTGCGCTTGAGTTCATTGCCCAGCGACGAGTTTTCTGCCACTGACACATACAGCGTCTGAAATGCAAGGTCCGGCGCCCCCCGCAACCGGAAACCGCAAGCGCCTAGCGCGAGCGCCGAAGACAGGGACAGCAGCAGGCGGCGGCGCATGCTCAGATCACCAAGTTGACCAGGCGTCCGGGCACCACGATCACCTTCTTCGGTTTGGCACCCTCAGCCAGCTTCACGAACACGTCGCTCGTAACGGCGGCCACTTCAATCGCGTGGCGGTCCGCGCCTGCGGGTACGCGAATGGCACCACGCAGCTTGCCGTTGATTTGCAGCACCAGTTCGATCTCGTCCTGCACCAGCGCGGTCTCATCAATTTTTGGCCACAGCGCATCCAGCAGGTCGCCCTGCTGCGCGGCAAAACCCAGCTCAGCCCACAGGGTGTGTGCGATATGAGGCGTAGCCGGATACATGCTGCGAAGCAACATGCCAAACCCTTCGCGCACCGCAATGTTGCTGCCCGCCGAGCCGTCGTTCTTGAAGTCTTCCAGCGCGTTGAGCATCTTCATGACGCCAGACACCACCGTGTTGTACTGCATGCGCTGGTAGTCGTAATCCACCTGCTTGAAGATGGTGTGGATTTCCAGTCGCAGCGCTTTGGCCTCCTTACAAAATTGGCCTTCAGCCTCCGCTGATATTGCCTGATCAGCTTCTGTTTTTATTGCAGACAACTTCACGCCAAAGTTCCAGACCCTGCGCAAAAAGCGGTAACTCCCCTCCACCGCTGCGTCGTTCCACTCCAGCGTGGCCTCGGGTGGGGCGGTAAACATGGTGTACAGGCGAGCCGTATCCGCACCGTATTTTTCGATCAGGTCCTGCGGGTCAACGCCATTGTTTTTGCTCTTGCTCATGGTGCCCACACCTTCGTAGGTAATAAGCGTACCGGCAGGCAAATTGCCCTTGGCCTCTTTCAGTTTGGCACCGGTGACCTTGCCGGTGGCATCGTGCATGTCTTCCACTTCATGCGGCCAGAAGTACTCGATGCCGCCCTTCTCTCCTTTGCGAGAGTAGATATGGTTGAGCACCATGCCCTGCGTCAACAGCTTGGTAAAGGGTTCATCAATCTTCACCAGCCCGAGGTCACGCATCACCTTGGTCCAGAAACGTGCGTAGAGTAAATGCAGGATCGCGTGTTCAATACCGCCGATGTACTGGTCCATGCCGCTGCCACCGGTCGCAAGGTTTTGATCCCGCATCCAGTAGTCGGTGCCACCCGCCACCATGGCCTCTGTGTTCTTCGGGTCACAGTAGCGCATGAAATACCACGACGAATCCACAAAAGTGTCCATCGTGTCGGTCTCGCGTCGAGCGGGCTTGCCGCACACGGGGCACTTCACACCGGCATGGAAACCTTCGTGTTTGATCAAGGGGTTGCCAGAACCATCGGGCACGCAGTCTTGCGGCAACACGACTGGCAGGTCTTTTTCCGGCACAGGCACCGCGCCGTGCTCGGCACAGTGGATGATGGGGATCGGTGTGCCCCAGTAGCGCTGGCGGCTCACACCCCAATCACGCAAGCGCCACGTGGTCTTCTTACCCCCCAGGCCGGCCAACTGGAGCTTGTGGGCTACGCCGTCCACCGCCTGTTTGAAGGTCATGCCGCTGAAGCTGCCGGAGTTAATGACCACGCCGCGCTGTTTGTCGGCATACCAGTCATGCCAGTGGTCATAGTCGTAATGCAGGCCGTCCAGATGAACCACCTGGGTGATGGGTAAACCGTATTTTTTAGCAAAGGCAAAGTCACGCTCATCGTGGGCAGGTACACCCATCACGGCGCCGTCGCCATAACTCATCAGCACATAGTTGCCCACCCACAACTCGATTTTCAGGCTGGTCAACGGATGCGTCACAAACAGCCCCGTGCGCATGCCTTTCTTCTCTTGCGTGGCAAGCTCAGCCTCAGTCGTGCCACCCGCCTTGCAGGCTGCTATGAATTCAGCCAGTCCCGGGTTGTTCAATGCTGCGTGAACTGCCAGTGGATGCTCAGGTGCCACCGCACAAAAGGTCACGCCCTTGATGGTGTCGGCGCGAGTGGTGAAGACATACATGCGGCCATCACCAATCAGCGCACCTGATGCATCACGGATGTCGTGGGTAAAGGCGAAACGCACACCCTCGCTCTTGCCAATCCAGTTTTCCTGCATCAGCTTCACGCGCTCGGGCCAGCCTGGCAGGCCGGTCTGCACCTGATCCAAAAGCTCTTCGGCGTAATCGGTGATCTTCAGGTAGTAACCGGGAATTTCGCGTTTTTCCACCACAGCGCCAGTGCGCCAGCCCTTACCGTCAATCACCTGCTCGTTGGCCAGAACGGTCTGGTCCACCGGGTCCCAGTTCACGACCTGAGTCTTGCGGTAGGCAATGCCTTTTTCCAGCATCTTCAGGAATAGCCACTGGTTCCATTTGTAATACGTGGGGTCGCAGGTAGCGACTTCACGGCTCCAGTCGATGGCCAGCCCCATCGCCTGCATCTGCTTCTTCATGTACGCGATGTTCTCGTATGTCCATTTGGCCGGTGGCACGCCGTTTTTCAGCGCCGCGTTTTCAGCGGGCAAACCGAATGCGTCCCAGCCCATGGGCATGAGGACGTTGTAGCCGTTCATGCGCAGGTAGCGCGTGAGCATGTCGTTGATGGTGTAGTTGCGCACATGGCCCATGTGCAGCTTGCCGCTGGGGTAGGGCAGCATGGAACAGGCGTAGAACTTCTTTTTGGAAGTGTCTTCCGTCACGCGGTAGGCGTCACGCGCGGTCCACCGCGTCTGGGCAGACTGTTCGATGTCGAGATGGTTGTATTTTTCTTGCATGGCAGGAGGTCAGGCGGCTGAAGTGCCGCAATAGTCGATTTTAGGCGCTCGGCGCCCCGGCAAGTGGTTTCCAGCGCGCTTGGCTGCAGGTCAAGCCGCTATTTGGGGGCTGCGACCGCGTCGGCTACGAAGCCGATGCGATTCAGACCGGCTTTTTGTGCAGCGCCCATGGCCTCGACCACACGGCCATAAGGCACCGCTTCATCGGCACGCAGTTGAACCTCGGTCTCGGGGCTCTGTCCGGCAATTTGCGCCAACTTGCGGGCCAATTCGTCGGGTTGAACAGCCTTGTCATCCAGATAGGTCTGACCAGCCTTGTCGATCACGACCATCACGAATTTCGGCGCATCGCCTGCTTTGGCGGCATCTGTTTTCGGCAAATCCAATTTGATGGAACTCGCCAGCAGCGGCGCGGTGATGATGAAAATCACCACCAAGACCAGCATGACGTCGATCAATGGTGTCATGTTGATCTCGCTCATTGGCTGTGGCCCCGAAGTGCGCTCAAGACGGCCGAAACTCATGACCTAGTCGTCCCGACTGGCGGCAGCGGGCTGGCCTGCCAGCAACTCACGCAAATCGCGTGCAAAACCTTCCAGATCCGCCTCGATCCGGCCAATCCTGCGGCCCAGCACGTTGTAAGCCAGCACGGCAGGAATGGCAACCGCCAGGCCCGCCGCCGTCATGATTAGCGCTTCGCCGACCGGGCCGGATATCTTGTCAATCGTGATCTGGCCTGCGTTGGAGATGCCAATCAGCGCATGGTAGATACCCCAAACTGTACCCAGCAAGCCTACAAACGGCGCCGTAGCCCCAACCGTTGCCAGTAAAACCTGACCAAACTGAAGCTTGTGCAATACAGCATGGAGGGCATCGCGCAACCGTCGCGTGAGTTGCTGGGAACGATCACCCGCAGCTGCCAGTGTTCCGGTTGCTTCCATTTTTGTAGCGACAATCAAAGGCACAACGAGGTCTTCACGGTCAAATGTCTCAACATTTTGGCGTGCTTCATCTACCGATGCAGCCTGCCAGAATGCCGCCGTGCTACGCGCCACATCACCGCTGGCCCGATGCAACAACCAGGATTTCCACAGTATCACCACCCAGCTGCTCACGGACATGGCCAGCAGCAACAGCGTCACCACCTTGCTGACACCATCACCCTGGGTGAAAAGCTGGAAGACGTTCATTTCAGGCTCAGCACGTCAAACATGTCAAACAAACCACTTTTACGGCTGGCCAGAAACCGGGTGGCTCGCAGGCTTCCCTGCGCATAGGTTGCCCGGCTCGACGATTTGTGGGTGATTTCGATGCGTTCGCCCGTGCCCGCAAACAGCACCGTGTGGTCACCCACGATGTCACCGCCACGAATGGTGGCAAACCCGATGGAGGAAGGGTCACGCTCGCCAGTAACTCCTTCACGGGCATAAACAGCGCAGTCTTTCAGATCACGGCCCAGAGCTCCAGCGATAACCTCGCCCATCTTCAATGCCGTGCCCGACGGAGCATCCACTTTGTGGCGGTGATGCGCCTCGATGATTTCGATGTCGTAACCGGTGGACAGCGCCTTGGCTGCCATTTCCAGCAGCTTGAGCGTGACATTGACGCCTACACTCATGTTGGGCGCCATCATGATGGCGATGTCCTTGGATGCGGCAGCAATCTCTTCCTTTTGGACGTCGGTGAACCCGGTCGTGCCGATAACGGCGTTCACACCCAGCTCGCGGCAAACTCTTAGATGCGCCAACGTGCCTTCAGGGCGAGTGAAATCGATCAATACGCCAGCGTTTTGCAGGCCTTTGGTCAATTCAGACTGGATCAGTACGCCACTGGCACGCCCCAAAAAGGCGGTTGCATCAACCCCGATTCCGGGACTGGTCGCTATATCCAGTGCTCCAGCCAACTGACAATCATCGGTAGCCAATACCGCTTCAATGAGCATCTGCCCCATGCGTCCGGATGCACCGGCAATGGCCACTTTGTAGCGAATGGTGGAAGACATCGCCACTCCTTTACCGCGTTGGCGATTCGAGCGGCGGATAGCTGGCGGGCAATGGCGGCAGCGGTTTTGGCGCAACCTCTTTGGCTACTGGGGCAGGCAGGGCCTTCAGCTCGTCTTCCGTGGCCTCCAGTACGGGCACTTTCCCGGTCTTACGGCCCGAGTCCAGACTCGCGACAAATTCTGCTTCCGTCGGCAAAGTGTCCGCCTCAAACCGCTCCAGCAAATCCTCCTTGAAGAAGACCGTAACGCGACGCGCCTGTGGCTCAACACCCTGACGTTTGAACGTGAACACATAGTCCCAGCGATCAGCGTGAAAAATGCTGGTCAGCAACGGTGAGCCCAGAATGCCTCGAACCTGTCCGCGAGTCATGCCGGGCGTCAAGGCCGCCGCCTGCTCTTTCGACACAAAGTTGCCCTGAACGACATCAATTTTGTAGGGCGTCACCAAGCCGGCAATACTGCTGCTTGCACCATTGAAACTGCCGCAACCAGTCAGACTTGCGCAGGCCAAAATGAATAGGCTTAAGCGGGCGCGATGAAAGTCAAAATCGGGCATGGATTGGATTGAGGCGATATGATCGGCTCATTGTAGCGGCTGAGCTGATGGCGACCCACCGTGCGTGACTGGAAGAAAGACTCCCATGGCCAACATTGAAGAACTGAAAAATACCGGACTGAAGGCCACTCTGCCCCGGCTGAAGATACTGGAAATCTTTCAAAAAGGCACTCAGCGCCACATGACAGCCGAGGACGTTTTCCGGGTGTTGCTGGAAGAACGTTCAGACGTTGGGCTGGCCACCGTGTACCGCGTGCTGACCCAGTTTGAACAGGCCGCCATCCTTCTGCGCAGCCATTTCGAAAGTGGCAAGGCCGTCTACGAACTCAATGAAGGCCAGCATCATGATCATCTGGTTTGTCTGGATTGCGGCAAGGTGGAGGAGTTTTACGACGCCGAAATTGAGAAACGGCAAAAAGCCGTCGCCAAAGCGAAGGGCTTTACTATTGCAGATCACGCCTTGAGCCTTTATGCCAACTGCACCAAGGAAAAATGCCCCAACCGGGTTAGCCCGATGCGCGCCCACGAAAAACAGAGCGCATGAGCAGCGGGTGACGGTCAGGCGGGCTCCTGGCCCATCGCCTTGCGGTGCCGCTCGACAAACTCTTGATACGTGTCAATGCCACGCAACTGCAAAATGGTGTTACGCACGGCTGCCTCAACCAATACAGCAATGTTGCGGCCAGCAACGACCTGAATGATGACTTTGCGTACGGGTATACCCAGGACATCTTCCGTCAACGGCTCGTAGGGCAACCGCTCGTATTCACGCTCCAGTGTCTCCCGGCGAACCAGGTGCACGATCAATTTCAGGCGCATCTTGCGCCGGACAGCCGTCTCACCAAAAATCGCACGAATATCCAGCAGGCCAATACCGCGAACTTCCAGCAGGTTTTGCAGCAACTCCGGGCAACGTCCCTCAATTGTGGTCTGGTTGATGCGAAACAGATCGACCGCGTCGTCGGCCACAAGGCCGTTGCCCCGTGAAATCAGCTCAAGCCCCAGCTCACTCTTGCCCAAACCAGACTCACCGGTGATCAGCACACCCAAGCCCAAAATATCCATCAACACGCCATGCAGGGTTGCTCGGTCGGCAAAGTGCTTGGACAGATAGGCTCGCAGCACATCAATGACGTAGGCCGACGAGTCAGGTGTCGCAAACATCGGGATTTGCGCCTCTTCGCACATGGACAACAGGGCTTCGGGCGCCTTTTGTCCATCCGCCAGCACCAGCACGGGTGGCTCCAGCGTCACGATGCGCGAAATCCGGCGCGCGCAATCTTCGGGTGTGGCATTGGTGATGTAGGCAACCTCGCGTTCACCCAAGATTTGCACTCGATAAGGGTGAATGTAGTTGAGATAACCCACCAGATCGGCAGCGGAGCGAGCCGCCCGAACGGCAACCTCGTCAAATCGCCGCTCAAACGCGCCAAGACCTGCTACCCACTCCCATTTCAGCAGTCCGGTGAACTCCTCGAAGAGGAGGTTGGCACTAATAACTGACGGTTTCACGTCCTTACCTTGATTGCGGCACGCCGTTCACGCCTGCGGTACAGGCTGCCAACCGGAAATCAATCCATGAAGTTCAACGGCGCTGGCGCAGGAGGCCAGCTTTTCACGCAACCCGGCATCGCTGAGCAACTCAGCAATTTCCGAAAGGATTTCCAAGTGTTTTTGCGTGGCGGCTTCAGGCACCAATAGGAAAATAAGTAAACTGACAGCCTGCTCATCTGGCGCGTCAAAACCAATCGGTTGAGCGAGTTGAAAAACAGCGGCCATGGGGGCTTTCAGCCCCTTGATTCGGCCATGTGGAATGGCAACGCCATGACCCAATCCAGTGGAGCCTAGCCGCTCACGGGAAAACAGACTGTCCGTAACCAGGGCACGACTCAGGCCGTGCAGGTTCTCGAAAAGCAGACCTGCCTCTTCAAATGCACGCTTTTTGCTTGTGGCGTCCACACGTACGAGGACGTGTTCCGCTGACAGGATGGACGCTAGTCGATTCATAGTATGTGTCAAGATTATGCACACAAAAAAAGCCGCCCGTTTGAACGGGCGGCTTTTGCGGAATTCGGTGTTGCCGGGCTACATCAGCCGTTTGGCCGCATCGTGATGGTGGTTCTGGAGGCGATCCTTGTGTCTAACGACCTGACGATCCAGCTTATCGACCAATTCATCCACAGCCGCGTACAGGTCCGCATGAGAACTTTCTGCAAACATATCGCTGCCTTTGACGTGGATATTGCACTCGGCACGCTGCCTTCGCTCCTTTTCCTTTTGTTTTTCCACCGTGAGAAGCACTTTGACATCGACAACCTGGTCAAAGTGGCGGGTAATTCGATCAAGCTTGGTCGTAACGTAACTGCGCAGGGCTGGGGTAACCTCAAGGTGATGACCGCTGATCGTCAAGTTCATAGATAGCCTCCTGGTGCTCTCGGGGTTGAAAAACCTGCTTGCGGGATACAAACAGGGAAACAAACCAAAAAATTCAGAAATTCATATGCTTGGAAATACTATGCGCCCGACCCGAGGGAAAAGCAATCCCCTTTTCGGTAACACGATGCAATAACGATGTAATACATTGCCCGATATCACAGTTTCTCCATGGCAAGCACCGCCTAGGCCCGGCCAGTCACTGGCACACCGCCAGACACAGGTGATGGCGGTTGGGCGATGCTGTGTAACCGAAGGCGCATAGCCGCAAAAATGGCCAGCAAGCTGGCACTCCCGCCCACCACAGCGGCCATCCAGTAGTTCTGCAACAGGCCCTGTGCATCGCGACTGATCAAACTGCCACCGATGAGCGCTGCCAGACCCATCGCCGCTGACTGAACAGCAGCATTGAGCGTCATGAACGTGCCCCGCAATGCGGGGTTGGCTGCTGAGGTGATGATGGCCATACCAGGAATCATCCGGCCACTCATGCACATGAAAAACAGTGTGGAAACGCACAGCACCATTAACACGGACGCCCTTGGCATCAAAGTGGTCGCGAGCATGGGGAAAACCACAGCAATGGCAAACAATTTAAATGTCTCGACCTTGCCACGAAGATCCGTCAGACGGCCTATCCAGCGGGCAGTCAGTAGAGTGCCGATACCACCACACAGATAGATGTAAGGAATTTGATCAGGTCGCATGCCCACATTGGCCTGCATGTAGATAGTGATATAGGGGATCACCGTGAACCCGGCAAACATGATCAACGCCGAGAAAACAAACGCACGCTGGTGATTGGTATCGGCTAGTACGACGCGGATACGCTGCATGGCAGACGAGTCGGTCGATGCGCCCAAATGAGAATCCAGTTGGGGAAGGGTCCACGCAGCAAAACCCAGGAATAGTCCGCACATCACGGCAATGCCGAAAAAAGCCGAATGCCAACCCAGGTGCGTCGCCAGAAACAGGCCAGCCGGCACTCCCGCTACTGTCGCCACCGAGAAAGAAGTCATGACAACACTCATGGCACGCCCACGCCGCTCAAACGGAATCACATCGCCCACAATGGTCTGAGAGAGCGCCGCCAGCACGCCGCCGAACACGCCTGCAGCAATTCGCGCCATCATCAGCGTGACGTAGGTGGGCGCCAGGCCGCACGCGAGCGTGGCCAACCCAAACAGGGCGTAAAGCGTCAGCAGCAGACGCTTGCGCCCGAAACGATCAATGTAGGCCGAGGCCAAAAGGCCGGAGACGCCGCCGGCCAGGGTGTAGGCAGATACCAGCATTCCGAACTGGGCATCGGTGATGGCAAACAACTGCGTGAACTGAGGCCCCAGTGGCATCATGATCATGAAGTCAAGAATATGGGTGAACTGGATGCCTGCGAGTGTGATCAGAAGCCACAACTCGCGCCGGGGCGTAAGTGCTTTGGACATATTTCCGTGGGAGTTGCTTTTCACTTTAACATCCCTGCACAATTCATGCATGAGCCTGGATACTGTCATCAATGCAAGCATGAGCCAGCGGAATCGGCCGGTTAATGCGCTGGTTCTGATGGGTGGTGGCGCCAGAACGGCGTATCAGGTTGGTGTGTTGCGGGCACTGGCATCCATGCTGGGACTGCAGACGAAAACGCCCAAAACCTTCCCGTTTCAAGTCCTCATCGGCACATCGGCAGGCGCTCTGAACGCCGCGTTTCTGGCTGGGTGCGCCATGCAGGGCCTTCAGGCTTTTGATCAACTGGCTGACTTCTGGGGTGCTATTCGCTCGGCTGACGTTTACCGTCTTCAGGTGCCATCATGGGTGCGGGTTAGCAAATTCGCCGCGGCCCTGAGCCTGTCTCAGCATGCGCGCAACAACGGCGCCATTCTGGACAACCTGCCGCTGGTGGATACGCTGCATCGCGCGGTGTCACTACCAGGCATCGAAAAAGCCCTGGCATCGCACACGCTGGAAGCGCTGGCAGTCACGGCTTCCAGCTACACCAGTGGTGTGCACTGGACCTTTTGCCAAACCGCACAAGATAGCCCGATGGACGCTTGGGCGCGCCCGGGCAGGCGCTCCGAGTTCCATCCCATCACGATTGAGCATTTGATGGCGTCCAGTGCCATTCCTTTCCTGTTTCCAGCAACGCCGCTGTGGGTAGAGGGTCATCAGGAGTTCTTTGGTGACGGCTCCATGCGTCAGGTCTCCCCTCTCTCGCCCGCCATGCATTTGGGCGCTAAAAAGGTATTGGTAGTAGGTGCGGGGCAACCCGAACGCTCCGGGCTGGGGGCCAGCAGTACCCAGCTTCCAACACGTGGGCCAACGTTGGGCAGCATTGCCGGGCACGCCATGGCCAGTGTGTTTCATGACACGCTGCAGGCAGATGTCGAGCAGGCGCAACGGGTGACTCAAACCTTGAAGCGGCTACCGCGCGATGCAGCGTCTGCCCTGCCCTATCGCAGCGTGGAAATTCTGGCCATTCAGCCCAGCCGGTCGCTGGATGCGCTGGCCCAGATCCATGCACTGGAGCTGCCTACCGCTACGCGGAACGCACTGGGTGGGCTCGGCGTCCTCAAAGGTGGGGGCGGCGCGCTCGCCAGCTACTTGCTGTTTGAACCGGGTTTTGTTCAGTCTCTGATCGCGATGGGGGAAAGTGACGCCTTCGCGCGTAAAGCGGAACTACTGGCGTTTTTTGCCGATATTTGAACGCACGCAGTGCGATAATTTCAGCAGATCAACTTCGGAGTCATCTCCTTGAAAAACTGCCCTGGCAGGTAGCTTTCAAATTGAATTGGGGCCAGATTCCAATTGTTCGAAAGCTGCCGTGCGCGATAAACCGCCGTCCCGAATGATTGGAATCCGACCCCGATTGAATGATCTATGCTCAACATTTTTACGCTAGTCAATGGCCGACTCTTTCAGGAAGAGATCGAGTCTCTCGAAGAACTGTCCAAATTCCAGCCCATCTGGGTTGATCTGGAATCTCCCACACTGGAAGAAAAGCGTTGGGTCAAACAATACTTCGGTCTGTCTATCCCGGAAGACGCGATGGACGAAGACATTGAAGAATCCGCCCGCTTTTACGCCGAAGACAATGGCGAACTGCACATCCGCAGCGACTTCCTGATTGCTGATACCGCCGAGCCCCGCACGGTGCGTGTCGCGTTCATCCTGAATCAGGTGAATGCCGAGTTGCGAAGCAAGGGCGTGCTGTTCTCAATCCATGACGAAGACGTGCCGGTGTTTCGCCTGTTGCGCATGCGTGCCCGGCGTGCGCCGGGTCTGATTGAAGACGACAAGGAAGTGCTGCTCAAGCTGTTTGACGCGGATGCCGAATACTCTGCTGACACGCTGGAAGGCATCTATGACGAGCTGGAGAAGGTCAGTAACAAAGTGCTTGCCGGTGACGTGACGGATGCCATGGCTGGCGAGGTGCTGGGAGCGATTGCGCGCCACGAAGACATGAACGGCCGCATCCGGCGCAACGTCATGGACACGCGGCGCGCCGTGAGCTTCATGATGCGCAGCAAGATGCTAAACAGTGCACAGTTTGAGGAAGCAAGGCAGATCCTTCGCGACATTGACTCGCTGGATTCGCACACCGCCTTCCTGTTCGACAAGATCAACTTCCTGATGGACGCCACGGTGGGTTTCATCAATATCAACCAGAACAAGATCATCAAGATATTCTCGGTAGCCAGCGTCGCGTTGCTGCCTCCCACGCTCATCGCCAGCCTGTACGGCATGAATTTCAAGTTCATGCCGGAGCTGGATTGGTCACTGGGCTACCCCTACGCACTGGCGCTGATGGCGGCCAGCGCCATCGTGCCGATGTGGTACTTCAGGAAACGGGGCTGGCTGAAATAGCAGTAAGCCTGGCAGCGATAGAAAATCGGCTTTTTATAAAGTTATTTTGGCTTCCAGCCTTCGTGCAATATGCGTGGATAGCGACAACTCTTATAGCAAACGAAACAAATTCGTCATGATGGATTGCGCGTAGCCACTGGCCACCTCTGCAACGAACTTCGGAAAATCCACGTGCGCCTGATCATCTGCCCGGTCTGAAATCGTGCGCACGGCGGCAAATGGCACACCAAAATCAAAGCAGACTTGGGCCACCGCCGCCCCCTCCATCTCAACGGCCAATACATCCAGCCCCGCTTCGCGCAGCGCGCGCTGAATGCCACGACTCTCGTCAGCGGCCGAAACAAACCGGTCACCACTGGCGATCAACCCGCGGTGAAGCCGCGCCTGTCCCTGCTCCGTTTCGGCCAGGGCCGTGCGGGACGCATCCAGCAGCATTTCCGTGAGTGCGGGATCGCAGGCAAAACAGGTTTTCCCATACAGGGGAACCTCAAACCGGGGAAAGATCGGAGAGGCATCCATATCGTGCTGGACGAATTCGGCGGCCACCACGACATCGCCTACGCTAACGCCAGCCCCGACACCGCCCGCCACGCCGGTAAACACAATGCGATTGACACCGAGACGGGTAATGAGTGTGGTGGCCGTTGTGGCAGCGGCAACTTTGCCGATCCGAGAAAGCCCCAACACCACGCGATGGCCATTCAACTCTCCAAGCCAGAAGTCTCTGCCTCCGTGCCTGACGCTTTGCGGCTTGTTCAGTTGCTCCAGCAAACCCTGCTGCTCCTCAGCGAGCGCGCTGAGTATGGCGGTAACCGTCATGACGCAGCCGCTGGGCAGGTCTACTTTTCGCGAAGTTCGCGGCGCAGGATTTTGCCGACGGGTGTTTTAGGCAGCTCGGCACGGAACTCGACCACTTTGGGCTGCTTGTAGCCGGTCAAATTCTCTTTGCAATAAGCACGCACCTGCGCTTCGGTCAAATCGGGATTTTTCTTGACGATGACCAGTTTGACACCCTCTCCGGTTTTAGCGTCTGGCACACCCACACAGGCACATTCCATCACGCCATCCAGCTGTGCGACCACGTCCTCCAGCTCCGTGGGAAACACGTTGAAGCCACTGACCAGAATCATGTCTTTCTTGCGGTCCACAATTTTGAAGAAGCCACGCTCATCCATGACGCCGATGTCCCCGGTCTTGAAGTAGCCGTCTGCTGTCATCACTTTGGCCGTTTCGTCAGGACGCTGCCAATAGCCCGCCATCACCTGCGGGCCCTTGATCGCAATCTCGCCAGATTGTCCGGCTGCGACCAAATTGCCGTCGTCGTCGAGCAGTTTCATGTACGTCCCAGGCAACGGCACACCGATAGTCCCGGTGTATTCCTTTGCCATGACCGAATTGCAGCTGGCCGATGGCGACGTTTCTGAAAGACCGTAACCCTCGCAGATCGGGCAGCCAGTCTTTTCAAACCAGAGTTTGGCAACCGAACTTTGAACTGCCGAACCGCCGCCGACTGAGACTTTCAGGTGACTCCAGTCCACCGTCTTGAAGTCAGGGTGGTTGGCCAGCGCATTGAACAGCGTATTGACTGCCGGGAAACTGTGAATCTTATGCTTGGACAACTCCTTGAGCACAGCTGCAAAGTCACGCGCATTGGGCAGCAAGATCAGTTTGCCACCGGTGCGCATGGAGAGCATCATGCCCACGGTAAAAGCGAAAATGTGGTAAAGCGGAATGGCACAAACGCTGGTTGGCTGCTCATTGGCCGGAACCAGTTTCATGACAGGTTGATTCCATGCCTCAGACTGAAGCACGTTGGCTACCACGTTGCGATGCAGCAGCACAGCGCCCTTGGACACACCCGTGGTACCGCCTGTGTATTGCAGCACCGCCACATCATCGGGCTTGATCTCAGCGCGCTTTACGGTGCCTTTGGTGCCCCTCGCAACGGCTTCATTGAATCGCACCGCACCTGGCAAGCTGAACGGGGGCACCATCTTCTTGACGTTGCGCACCATGTAGTTGACAAGCGATCCTTTGAGCAGGCCCAACTGATCGCCCAAGGCGCACAGAACAACGTGTTTGACTGGCGTCGCTGCAATGCACTTTTCCAGCGTGGTTGCAAAATTTTCCAGAATGATGATCGCCTTGGCTCCGGAGTCCTTCAGTTGGTGCTCCAGCTCACGGGGCGTATATAGAGGGTTGACATTCACCAGAATCAGCCCCGCCCGCAGGATAGCGGCCACCGCCACGGGATATTGCGGCACGTTGGGCATCATGACGGCAACGCGGTCACCCTTGGCCAATCCGAGGCCCTGCAGATAAGCGGCAAAGGCCTGACTCAAGCTGTCGGTCTGGGCATAGGTGATGTCCTTGCCCATAAAGCTGTACGCTGTCCGCTTGGCGTAACGCTTGAAGCTGTCTTCCATGAGGGCCACCAGCGACGGATACTGGGTAACGTCTATATCGGCTGGAACCCCCTCTGGGTAGCTGTTGAGCCAAATGCGGTCTGTCATGGACAAGTCTCCAAGCGAATTTTTTGCGGAACCGAGATTGTCAGGCGACAGTCGGGGCCGAATGACTGTGTTTTCCCTAGTACGCATAGGGAAGCGCCTCTAATTTTCCACCCGGGGCGGAGGTTCCGCCGCAGCCCCGGAGTTCAGTCGATGGCCTTGCCCATGTCTTCGACCACTTTCTTGGCATCGCCAAACACCATCATGGTCTTGTCCATGTAGAACAACTCGTTGTCCAGCCCGGCGTAACCCGCCGCCATCGAGCGCTTGTTCACGATGATGGTCTTGGCTTTGTAGGCCTCCAGAATCGGCATGCCGTAAATGGCACTACCTTTCACATGTGCGGCTGGGTTCACCACGTCATTGGCACCCAGGATGATGGCCACGTCCACCTGGCCAAATTCACCGTTGATGTCTTCCATCTCATGCACCTGGTCGTAAGGCACTTCGGCCTCGGCCAGCAACACGTTCATGTGGCCAGGCATGCGCCCGGCCACGGGGTGAATGGCGTACTTCACGGTGATGCCTTTTTCGGTGAGCTTGGCCGCCAGTTCCTTGACTGCATGCTGGGCACGAGCCACCGCCAGGCCGTAGCCGGGCACGATCACCACGGTCTCGGCGTTGGACAGCACGAATGCCGCATCGTCTGCACTGCCGCTCTTCACAGAACGCTGCACCGCCCCACCCGCTGCTGCGGCGGTGGCATCACCCCCAAAGCCGCCGCCAATCACGTTGAAGAACGAGCGGTTCATGGCCTTGCACATGATGTAGCTCAGGATGGCACCGGATGAGCCCACGAGTGAACCCGCCACGATAAGCATCGCGTTGTTCAGGCTGAAACCAATACCCGCTGCGGCCCAGCCGGAGTAGCTGTTGAGCATGGACACCACCACCGGCATATCAGCCCCGCCAATCGGAATGATCAGCAACACGCCCAGCAGGAAACCCAGCGCAATGATCAGTCCAAAGTCCATGGCGCTCTGCGAGTGCCAGAACCCGAAACAGAAGAACACTGCGGCCAGGCCCAGCACCAAATTCAGCTTGTGCTGGCCGGGAAACTGGACCGGAGCGCCTTGAAACAGGCGGAACTTGTATTTGCCCGAGAGCTTGCCAAACGCAATCACCGAGCCCGAGAACGTTACGGCGCCAATGAAGGCCCCCAGCGCCAGTTCAATGCGGTTACCACCGGGAATGCCTTCGCCCTTGGCAGAGATGCCGAACGCCCAGGGCTCGGCCACTGCGGCCACTGCGATGAATACGGCGGCCAGGCCGATCATGCTGTGCATGAAGGCCACCAGCTCAGGCATTTTGGTCATTTCAACGCGCTTGGCCATCACAGTGCCAACGGTGCCGCCGACGAGCAGGGCGCCGAAGACATAAACCATGCCAAAGGCAGATCCACTGGAGAGCTTGACGATGAGTGCGGCCGTTGTGATGACTGCCACAGCCATACCCACCATCCCAAACAGGTTGCCTCGAATCGAGGTCGTGGGATGGCTCAAGCCTTTAAGCGCCTGAATGAAGCATACGCTGGCGAACAAATACAGAAGCGTGACGAGGTTCAGGCTCATTTGGCCGCTCCCTTGTCAGCCGCAGGCAGCTTCTTGTCTTTCTTCTTGAACATCTCCAGCATGCGACGGGTGACCATGAAGCCACCAAACACGTTGACCGCTGCCAGCGCCACTGCCAGCACGCCCATGGATTTGCCCAAAGTCGTCTCCGTCAACGCAGCCGCCAGCATGGCCCCCACGATGACGATAGCGGAGATGGCATTGGTCACTGCCATCAGAGGTGTGTGCAATGCCGGGGTGACGGTCCACACCACGTGGTAACCCACGTAGATGGCCAGTATGAAGATGATCAGGTTGGTGACCGTGGGAGAAACGATATCCATTTTTGACTTCCTGTTATTTGCGTTTGACTTCACCACCCTG
>JAKQJK010000229.1 GCA_029561195.1 Pseudomonadota bacterium | reverse complement strand
ATCTGGCGCCGGCGGTATTCGCGGCGCGCTGGCGCGCTTCGGTCGGGGCTACGCCCCTCCCTGCGCCCGCCAGCGCGGAAACCCTGAAACCATGAACCAAAACTCTCATAGCAACTGGATCAATAAATGGGGGCTTGCCACCCGGGCACCGGCAGAACCCGCTGACCTCGGTCTGCCATTCAATGGCACCGAGCAGCCGTTCCGCTGTCTGTCGTGGGTCCTGCATGCCATCATTTCAAAAAGGATTATCCGGCAGCGGAGCCGTAACCACCAAAGCCGGCTCATCATCCCCCTTGCGCGCGTTGCAGACGTTGCACAGCACCTGCAAATTTCCCTCCCGGAATTGCCTTCGGTAGAAGCACATCCGCTGTGATGCTTCGCCCCGGTGATGCCCGTCCCCCTGCGGATAAATACAATCGAACTCAAGATTCTCTCCCGTTCCGCAATGCGCGCACACATTCCCAAGCAAATCCATCAGTTCCCGGCGCTTCCGCCTCGCCCAGTTCTTTGCCGCTCGGCTCATTCAGAACAACTCCGGCTGGCAGAAGTTCTTTGCCGCCCGAATAAAATCCGCAGGCCTCCGGCAAATTTCCGCCGCAATCTGCGGCGGTAAGTCGCACAAGGAGACCGCTCCGAAATGCGCGGCTATGAACTGAAGAATCTGAGCCTCAGTCGCCGGGTCGCCCCCAAGGAGGCGTTCAAGCCGCTGCACGGTGGCGGTCGGGGGCGAAGCCGGCTTCGCATCGCCCCCCCTTCCGCCCAGGTGTTCATTCGTTCCTTTCATGCCGCTGTCAGGACCGGCAGCGCTCCAGGCGCCGGCGCAACGCGTGGGTCATACCCTTTTTCGTTCCGCCAGATCACCAGAGCCGCTTCGAAGGACTCCAGTCCCGCTCGCAGTTCAACCTCGCTCCATAGGTGTTCCACAGGTGTCGCAGGCTCGGCCGAGTTCACAATGACGCTCAGGCAGGACATCGGCGCGCCGATGGCCCGCCGATACGCCGCCAATTGTTGGCACCACGAGCCATAGGCTCGGGCCGTATTTCCCGGTTTGACGCCCTGGGTTTTGTAGTCCACGAGGGTCAAGCCGTGCTGTCGATGTTCCATCAGCAGGTCGGCGGTGCCGGCATACCCAAGCTCGGTGTTTACCAGCACCCGCTCAGTCCAGAGCACACGCACGCAGATACCTTGAAACCAATCGCGGTGGAGGTTGAGCCAGGCGGCATACGGACCGGCAGGATCAACCTCCAAAGTCTTGGCCACGTGTTCGGCCCCGGCGTGGAACACCGAGCCGAACTCCGCCGCCGTCCTCACGCGGCTTTGCGCGTCGTCCACCACACGACGCGCAAACGCATCCTCGCCCTCGCCCTCGAGGCGCGGCAGTGTCAATGCCGCCAGCACCGCTTGCGTCATCTTCCATTCCACCAATTCGGGCTTATTGATGACCCCAAGGATGTTCGTCACGCTCGGCAGCAGGCCCAGCTTGCGAGCATCCCGCAAGGTTGTCGGGCGAGGCTCTCCCCGGCCCGACAGGACGGAATGCAAGGGCTCTCCGTCCCGCTTATACCAATGTGCATTGTCAGGGTTGAATAGTTTCATGATTCAATCAGTGCTTGGCGGTTGCGTGTTGCAGATCAAAACGGCACATCGTCCTCGTTGCTCGCCGGTGCCGGCGCTTGCTGGGGCGCGGCGCTCGGTTGCGCCCGCGCAGGTTGCGGGAAGGCCGCTCCCACAGAATTCAGCGGGCGGCTCGCGGCCACATTCGTTTGCGGGTAGCCGCCAGAGCCGGCTTGTTCCTTCGCCTTGCGCTCCGCAATCCGTTGCCGAGCCGCGGCAGGGTCATACCACCCCGAGGCCACCAGCCGCTTGGTAGGCTTGCTCACCGCGTCAATGGAGGCATACGTCCTACCCACCATGTTTTGCTGATGACTCACAACAAGGGTGCAGTTCGCGCCCATCAGTTTGCCCAGGTCGATGCTCTCCCCCGGCACCACCGGCCGCCCCCGCCACTTGCCCAGGAACTCCGCCAGCTTCGCTTTGCTGTGCAGGCTGGCGGTGAACGTCTTGGTGATGATGCAATTCTTGCCCTCCTCGTTCTTCTGTTCGGATTCAAACACCAGCCGCACCTTGTTTACCAGCCGCCGCTGCCCCTGGAATTCGGTTTCCACCAGTCCCAGGTCAATCACATCCACGCACACTGCGGGATGAATCCCTTCAGGATGCGGCATATAATCGCCACCGATTTTTGATTGCAGAACCATACTTACTTTCCTTTCTTTGTTTTTTTGTTTTTCTCTCCAGGCCCAACCGGGCCTTTCAAATCTCAAATTTCAAATTCTCCCCGGCCCCTCGACACATCCGCCCCATTCGTTCCATTGGTCCCATTCGCCCCTCGGTGCCTCGGTGCCTCCGTGGTGAAATCCCCTCTGATTAAACGGAAGAACGCATCGGCCTCCATCGTCACCAGCCATTTGCAGAAGCTGCGCTTGTGCGCCACTACCGGCACCTTCCCGCGCGCGTCTCTCCGCGCCTGCTCCATCGCGTCCTCGATGTTCAGACGCTCGACCGCTTTCACCTCGAAA
Source organism: Pseudomonadota bacterium (assembly GCA_029561195.1). Taxonomy (GTDB): domain Bacteria; phylum Pseudomonadota; class Gammaproteobacteria; order Burkholderiales; family Burkholderiaceae_C; genus Egaibacter. The sequence continues at coordinate 17,362 of JAKQJK010000229.1, read as the reverse complement.
TGCGCCCACGGCAGGCCGTCACACACCACGTCGGGAGACTCCGGCGATCCGCAGAACTGCTGCCCGCGCCGCGCGGCGTAGCCTTTGCTCCGCAGTTCATCGCGCCATTGCCGCTCGCCGCGTTTGCCTTTTTCCCGCGCGTTCATCACAGCCCCGCCTTGGTCAGTTCGCGCACCACGCGGCACCGCTCGGAGAGATGGCATTCCACTTCGCTCCACTTGAACCGCACCACCCGGCCCAGCTTGTAGTACGGCAGCAGGCCGCGCCGCATCCAGGCATCCACCGTGCGCGGTTGCATCCGCAACCGCTTGCCCACTTCGCGCTTGTCGATGTACTCCTCGACACGGCTCTGCTCCGCGCTCTGGCTGTATTTCTGTTCTATCTTCATACGCTTCTCATTTCCGGCTCGCGTTCGAACACGCGCTCGCGTGACTGTTATAAGGCATGTTTTCGGAGTTCTTCCCCATGGCCCAAATCGCGCCACGCACCAACGCGCACCAACGCGCACGACTTACCCGCTCGCGACAGGCCTTCATCACAAGATTTCCGCACATACCCGTTGACAGGGTTTCGCTTCGCCCTCGATTCAAACACACGGCCAAAACCCTCCACGGGAAATTGTTGCATTTGTTGTCCTGTTGCGTATGTTGCAACACATGGGACAAAAAAAATCTGCGCGGGTGTTGGCTCCCCGATCGTGAACCAACGCCCGTCAACATACGCATGAGCTACTTCGGTGTCGCACTCCAGCGCCAGGCCGAACGCCATCACTTGAGCCAGAGCGATGTCGCTCGCCAGTGCGGCCTTTCCCGCAGCTTCATCAGCCGCGTCATTAGCGGCGAGTCCCGCGACTTGTCCGATCAAAATGTGGCCGCCATCCTTAAAGTGTTTGCCGCCGATCTTCACACCCAGGCTGAGCTTATTGCCGCCCGCTGCATGGATGCCCGCGAGGTGGCACGCGCCGCAGGCACACCCGCCGCAGACCTGGTCGAAATCAGCATTAAGCACGGGGTCAAGCCCGAGAAGAACGAGGTCGAATTGCCGCAAGTTCATTTGAGTTCAGAAACAGAAAAAGCTTTCGCGTGGTTGAGAAGCCAGTGCCCCATCAATCCCGATTTGCAGCAGCACCTGGTTGGCTATGCCCGTTTGACGGGGATGAAATAGCGCGTCCAGCCCCGTTCTGTCGGCGGCCTTCCACTTTCACCCATCCGCTGTCGATCACCCGCCGGCGTTGCGTGGTCCGCCATGAGTTCATCAGGCGGAACTTGATGAAGCAGCCAATCCCTGATTCCCACTTCGCCGCCGCCCGCGCCACATCCAGAATCGCGCTTCGCTTGGCTCCGCGCAGCATCTTCATCACATTCCAAATCAATCGCCGCTCGCCATCCGAAAGGCTCTTCCACCATTCCTGGGGCTCATCGTTTCTGCGTTTCATCATGCGCCAACACTACACAGGGGGGCGGGACAAATGCGTTCCCGCCCGTACAAATCCCCCGCGAAACTTACTCACAGGTTATTCACAACCTTATTGACCACGCGCCGCTGTCGAGTCACTCTGCTGCCCACGCAAAATGCAACCGAACGTGACTATTACCAAGATCATTTCCGGTGGCCAGACCGGTGCCGACAGAGCGGCGCTTGAATAGGCCATTGCCCATAACGTTCAGCACGGTGGCTGGTGCCCAAAAGGCAGGCGGGCAGAAGATGAAGTCATTCCTCCCGAGTTCAAGCTCCAAGAAACTCCCTCCTCCAATTATCTCCAGCGCAACGAGTGGAACGTGCGCGATTCCGACGCCACTCTCATCTTCACTTTAACACCCGCGCTCACCGCTGGTTCGCGCTGGACGCACACATTTGCTCATCGCCACAACAAGCCAGTGCTCCACATCCCCATGAGCGCACCGCCATCCGCAAAGCAGGTTCGCGCCTTTCTCGCCAGTCACAATGTCCGCGTACTCAACGTGGCCGGTTCACGCGGCAGCACCGCGCCCGGCATCGCTGATTTTGTATCAACGTTTCTCTCGGAACTGCTTCTTTAATCCGCTCCTCCATAAATGGCGGCGACCTTTGCGGCCATGGTTCGCACTCGCTCGCGCAGCGCCGCTGGGCCAATCACCTTTGCATGTGATCCCCAGCCCAGCACCCAGCGCTCGATTTCCTCCAAGCTGCTCAGCCGCATCTTGAGCCGCGAGCCGCCGTTCGGCAGGTCGGTCAGTTCCTGGCTCGAATGCCACTGCCGCCCGCGCACCAGGTCCGTGCCCCACAAGTCGAACTCAATTTCGACCTCGTGCTCCTTGTCTCCCTTCATGACCGTGAAGCTCCCTTTCAAATATTCATCCGGGTCAAAGTCCTTCGGCTTCACAAAACGCTCCGCCGTCGCGCTCGGCTTCGCCAGCCGCGTCAGCGCGAAGGTCCGAATCGCATCCCGGCTCACGTCATGCCCAAACAAGTACCAATGACTGTCAATGCAAGCCAGGTGGTAAGGATGCACCACGCGCTTCAGCCATTCCCGCTTCCCCAGGTTGCGGTATTCAAACTGCAACACCCGGCGCTCATGCACCGCCTTCGTGATCACCTGGAAAGCTTTCAAGTCCGCATCCTCCGGCGCAAACGGCCGAAACGAAAGCGCCGCTCCCAGGTTTTCCAGCGAATACCGCTCCCGGTCATCAAGCTGGCCGGTCAATTTCTGAAACGCCATGCGCAGCGGTTTTTGGAACGGCATGCCTTTGTACTGTGCAATTGCCTTGTCCGCCACAAGCAGCGCAAACATTTCCGCTTCGGTCATCGCCGCCACCGGCAGGAATTCAAATTCCCCATGGTAGAAATACCCGTGTTTCAGTTCGTCGTACTCGATTGGCGCTCCGTGCCGATCCCGCATGTACTCGATGTCTCGCTTCACGGTCCGATCCGTCACTTCCAGATCCCGCGCCATGGTCACCGAGTTGGGATACTTCCCGCTCCGTATCCACTCGTGGATGCGCTGCATCCGGTGCAGCGGCGGGCGGCTGTGCTTCTCAGGCAGCTTGCTTTTCGTAGGCATCGCGCCTGATGAATATCCAACCGGGCCACCCTTGTCATTCCCCATTCACCCGCTGTCCCCGCCCCGTATTTTGCCATTAGCGTTGCAAATTCTGCGGCATCCATTCCCACAGAAAGAAATATTTTTAAAAAAGTGTGGTCACCTCTTGTCCAGACGGCTAAAACCATGGCGTCAGCAATTTCAATTTACAAAGTATGTAACCCAGATCGCACATAAAGAATTTTGCGGCTTCGGCTGCTGTCCCTCACGAAACTGACGATTTCACTCAACGGACACGCAAACGAGGTGCGCCCCAATCGGGCGTGCCTGAAAGCGTTCCGTTGAAGGCATGTCAGTGCCTGTGAGGGGGCGTGAGTAGGTCGCGCCCCTACTTTTTGGGGAGACATCGGCGGAGCCAGACGAAATACATCCAGGACTAACGTTATGAACCTTAACCAGCACAATCCCAACTCTCTGCGTCGCTTCGCGATCTTCGCCTTGCTTTTCTTGCTCGGCATTGCTCCCGCGCTAGCCAAGCCCCGGTTGCCAGCCCCGCCCTGGCCGGAGATAGGCAATCTCTTCTGCGAGAGCTTCGACCAGCCTTATTCCTTTCCCACCAACCAGACGATAGACTCCGCAGTCTGGGCCGAGTCCTGGTCCGGCTACTCGCTGGTGCGCTCTCGACCGCCCGTCCAGCCCTTCACGGTGCCCATGGTCAATCCCGGCACGAATCGCACTCTCAATCTCGACCCCGAGCGTGGCGCAATCAGGATTTGGTATCAGCCGGCCTGGAGCGGCGGTTGGACCGGGCAAGGCACTGGCCCGGGCGACCTCGCCCGCCTCCTCACGCTGGTTTCGACCAATCGCAGGGCAAGCGCTGAATGGTGGTCTATGGTAATAACCCCGGACGGAAACGAACTTCATGTCGTGTGCGAGACTGAAACCGGCCCTGTCAGTTGCCTCAGCACACTCATCAACTGGGAAGCCGGCTCATGGCACATGCTGGCGGTCGGCTACACGCCCACCAACAGCGCCCTGATTGTGGACGGCCAGGTTGTTGCCACGGGCAACGGGCTCCCTTCGCTTCCACTGGAAGCGATGCCCCACACGACTCTGGTAATCGGCAGCGACCTGGCGGGACGCAACACCGCCAAGGGCCAGTTCGAACTGTTGAGCACATTCACGGGCCGGAACCGCTTTCGCTCGATCAGCGGCCATCCCTTCGGCATGGGCAATGTCTGGGATGTGGAATACTACTATGCCGCCTACAGTCCCGAAGCCGCCAAGGGACCAGTCACCCCGGAAGAGGAAGCTGCCACACGCGCCCGTTGGGCGGCTTTGAGAGCCGAAAGAATAGCTCAGCAGCAGGCAGCCCTCTTGTCCGGCGCTTCCAGCCGGGTTGGCTTGGAAGGAGGTTTCGAGTTGGATTCCTACGACTCCGAGCAGGGTTTCAGGTTGCTCACCCCCGAGATTCAGCAGCAGACAAACGTTTTTCTCACGCTCGTCAACTGCGACACCAACATCGGCTACGACATCTACTACACGCCCGCCATCACCACAAACATGACCTGGAGCATCCTGGCCACCGGCCATATCGGCCAGACGACATTCACCGTTCCCAGGCTCGGCTGGATGGGCTTCTTTCGCGGAGCGGTCGGAGGCGACTGGGACGGCGACTTCATTCCCAATTGGATGGATGCAGACCCGCGCTCCACAAACACCGGGGCGCTGAGCATCACGATTGACAGTCCCGTCAACGGCACCCTCTTCCAGTAATCACTCATAAGGAACGCCATGAATCGCACTTTTTCTCCGTTGGTCTCCAGCCTTGCTCTGGCTTTGACGCTGGCCAGTGCCGCCCCCCTGCAAGCGGGTTTCGGCACTGCCTGTTATTTCACCAGTTCCAGCTTCACTGGGACTGAAGGCACCACTATCGTTGGAACAGTTTATCGGCATTCAATTGTTGTCGGAGGCACCGGCGATTGGGATATTTCCAAATCTTTTCTGGTGACTCTTTGGCTCGACTATACAGGCCAGGCTTACCCCATTCCCTGTGCTGACATTTCTAGCCCGTGGAGTGGCTGCCAGGTCACAGTGACCATTCCCGCTTGGGCGTATTCGGTCAACTTCAGTGTGCCATTCGTAAACGATGGAACGTTGGAGTATGACCAAACGTCCGCGATGCGGATTGGCAGCGGATGGGTGGACAACACTGTCATCCAGAGCGCAAGCCTGACCGAGCTTGACAATGATAACACCAACGGTGTCGCCGTCTATTTCGCCGGCAACTACTACACCGGCATCGACCTTTGGCAGGGCGGAACCGGTGGCCGCAACTCAGCCACTATCCGTTTCGTCCGCTACCAAGGGCTTTCGCAGCCACGCACGGTCAACTACACCACAAGTGGCGATGCAGTTGCCGGCACCGACTATACACCTGCGTTAGGGGCCATCACAATCGCCGGAGGCAGTTGGTACCAAGACGTTACCATCACGGCTAACAACAGCTCTCAAACGGCAACCAAAACGTTGACTGTGGCAATGGCCCCCGGCGCTTACCAGATGTGGCCCGGCATGACCAACATCACTTTCACCATCTATCCCAATTACCCCACTGTAAGTGTTTGGCCCGTCTCTGATACGCTCGAAGGGGTAACGCCGGGAATGTTCGCGGTGACCCGAACACCCGCTTCGGAATGGAGCCCCGCTAAGACCGTGTATTATACGGTTACCGGGTCGGCCTCACCCGGTTCCGATTACACACCCCTGAGCGGCTCGGTTGTCATTCCCGCAGGCACGAACGTTGCCTATTTCCAAGTGTCATCCCTCCGCGACGCAGCCGCCGAAAACACCGAGACTATTACCCTTAACCTCACTTCCAATTCAGGATACGCCATTGACGCGCAACACCCGTCCGCCACCATCAACCTCCTGGACGACACACCCCGCATCGAAACATTCTTTCTCACGAGCCCTCTGACCGAAGGCCAAGGCGCGTCGCTCATCATCCAGCGCACGAATGCCGCCATTTATCAGGCAACGCCCGCCTGCACCGTCAACTTCTCTGTCTCCGGCTCCACGACCCCCAACGGCGACTACACCAGTTTCGGCACTTCCGCCACTATTCCCGCTGCTTCCAGGTATGTTACCGTGCCCATCACAACCCTCCGCGACCTCGCTCCCGAGGGTGACGAAACCCTCACCGTCACCCTCAGCTCAAGCGCGGATTACTACCTAGTCCCGGGCAGCGGGCAGACCACTCTCACTCTCGTCGATGACACGCCTGCCATTGGCGTCTATTCAACCAATTACCATCCCGCCGAAGGCAAACAGACCAGTCTGGTATTCTACAACACCAACGCCCACCCCGGCACGCCAGCCATTGCCATCAATTACGGCATCGGTGGGACTGCCGCCAACGGAACCGATTTCACCCTCCTTGGCGGCTCCACCACCATCCCAGCCGGAACCCAAACAAACAGCGTCCCCGTCAGCATCTTTGCCGACTCTGCGACCGAGGGAGCCGAAAGCTTTAACATCTGGGTCCAGGCGCTGAACGGCCAATACCTCATCGAGCCGGCCGGAAGCAACATCATCATTTCCATAACCGACGACTACCCCGTTGTGCAGGTCCAGGCTGCCGACTCCTATGCCGCCGAGCCCTCTCTCGACCCCGGCATGTTCACTGTCACGCGCACCGGCAACACCAACCGCTCAATCACGGTCCAACTCAACGTAACCGGCACGGCCACGCCAGGCACCGACTACACCGCTTTGCCTTCCTCCGTCGTCCTGGCCGCCGGGGTTCTTTCCCTCAACGTCTCTGTAGCGCCTCTTGCTAACGCGGGAATCGAATCCGCTGAAACCGTCGTGCTCAGCCTCAAGCCGGACGCCAGTTATGTGCTGGGCCTGCGCACCAACGCCGTGGTAACCATCACCGGCGAAGGCGCAAATCCCCGCGACGAAAACCCCAAGGCGCTCCGCTACGTGCGCGGCGCGGGCACCAACTTGCAGGCCAGTTCCATTGTCGTCCCTCTCGACGGCCTTAAAGGCACCCGCAGAATCGACTTCCAAACCAATGGCTGGTCCAGCACCTACGCAACGCGTTACCACTACAACGCCACGAACGCGGGGAGCCAGGCTTACATCACGAACCGCATTGCCTTCAACACCCCAATCGCTTCCTTTGGCGGCTCCTGGGGGCAATCCCTGTATATCGGTCAAAGCTATGCCCTTGGGCTGGCGCAGGGGAGCTTCACCGGCGATCAACTAAGGATCTTTGCTTTCTGGCGCACAAACCTAACGCAGGCCGGGCTTGTCACCTTAAGCCTCCCTCAACTCGGCATCCCGGACGACTGGACCAGCTTCGCCACCAATGGCTTCGCCCGTTCCACCAACGGCTTTGGCTTGTCCACTGTTCTGCGCGGCGCTCCTGATATGGATTGGGGCACTGCCTTAACGGGTTGGGCGCTCACGCACACTGCCACGGACGAGGCGACCAACTATTTCTACCTCATTTGCGCTGTCGGCACCTACTCGGGCCAATACATGGTCCTGGATGACACTTCATCTCCAAACTACGGTTATTTCTACGAATTGACCTTCGACCAACGGCCCGCCTGGCGCTCCCTCTTTGTCGATCAGCCGCACTTTCAAGGCCAGCCTTTGCCGCCAGACCTCTGGAACAAGAGCCCGGACGAACTCCTTCACTACGGCGCGACGGTGACGAACGCCGTCTCGCTCGCCCCAGCCGCCTGTCAGGCCATCGATCAAAGCCCCGAGTTGCGGCGGCACCCCACCCTCGACCAGTTCGTTTCGGACATGAACAACGATCCGCTCGCGTTGGCGAACTATGTCCTAAACGAAATCGACCTAACAGACCCCATTGCTTATCGCGATGACGGCTCTGTAGCGACCGTCAGTGTCAACGAAGGCGGGGTGAACCGTGGCGCTCTGGGCGTCTATCTTGAAGGCCAGGGCTCGCCCGTCGAACAATGCGCCCTCTTGATTTACCTGCTTCGCCAGGCGGGATACCCGGCCTGTTACATCTTCCCGCCCGAAGGCGGTTTGAAGATGCTCGACAAGCGCCTGAGCGCTTTGTTGCGCATGCGCCTCAACGGCGCTCAGGATGCTCAGGGAAGGCTCTACACCACCAATCAGCTAGTCGCGGTCAATTACCCTTGGGTAGCAGCCTACATCAATAATCAATGGGTGCATCTGTTCCCTTGGGCTAAGGACACCGCTGTTGAGGAAGGTTTGGACATCTACGATTACCTGCCTTCCCAATACAAAGACACGCAGCTCTGGGTTCGGGATTATCTGTTCGGCAAAACCAACATCATGGCCTTTGCCACTCTCGACGATGACACGCCGGCAACCATCTTCCCGCGTTTCCTCAACGCCACGCTCCAAACCAACGCGCCGGGCATCTCGCTGGATGACCTTGGCATGCGCCACGTCAACCGCCGCCATCTCTACGCCCAATGGTCCGATTTCCCGCGCCCGACATGGGTCACCAACGTGAGCACCGCGATTGAAAGCCTTGCTTCCAGCGGCATCACCAATGTGTCCCCGACACTCACGAACATCTTTGACACCATCCAGGTCGAACTCTACAGCGTCAACAATCCACAGAGGAAGATCCAGACCCCGGCCATGCGCATGGCCGACCTCCACAATCGCAAGTTTTACCTGACGCATACCAATCTGGGTGGCGGCCAGATTCAAGCGGTCCTCACGCTCGGACCGTTCCGGCCAGGCACCACAACCACAGGCACCTTCACCCCCGCTGACTCGACGCTGACCAATCGCCAAGTGCTGGCCATGGCTCTGGACAGCACCGATGACCATCTCAAGATTCGCTTCCGCCACCGCCGCCAACGGGCCCTTTCCTGGGAAACCGCCCTCGATCCAGATCGCGGGTTCCTCGACCTCACCGCTTCGCGCGAAGTGCTGGCCGAACGTCCTTTGCGCATGGGCGATGTCGGCGCGATTTGCTTCGACGCGGGCCGGGTCACGCCCGCCATGCTTCGCGTCCACGCCCAGGAACTCTGGAACATGGAACAATTGCTCAGCACCAACTCGCTGGCCACCAACCAGGTTTCCATGGACGTTTATCAGGGCAGCCTCGTTTACCTCATGGGCATGAGCTACTACGAGCGCTCCTCCCGGTCCGATCAGGAAAACCGCCGCCTCTTCAAAGTCCAGGATCTCTCCAGCTTCGCCATGGGCCTGGCCAAAATCAGCCCGCGTCGCAATCCAGACGGCTCCCTTTACAACGGCACGGTTGATCCGGTCTGGCCCAATGTGGACATGTTCTTCCAGGAAGTCGTCACGGTCGCCAACGGCACCGTGCGCCTGGATTCGGGTTGGGACAACGAGGCGGCCACCCGCAACTACTTCAACCTCTCCATCGCCGACCTTTCCGCTCAGGAACACGCCGCTATTAACATGTTCTACGGTCAAAGCAACGCGGTCTCCACCGTCAAGCTCCTGCAACTGGCTCAAAGCAAAGTAGCCTCGGGCGGTCCCCCTGTGGTCGAGTTAAACCATCATAACTATGTTTCCGCCGGGAACACTTCTTACAACGGCAAACCCCTCAAGGACCATGACCCCTCTACCTGGGCGCAGGTAGTCGAGATGTTCCAGCGGCCTGGCTCCGCCGGCTACGTTGTCGCCTGGATGCCGCCCGGCCCTCAAACCAACGCCAGTGGTTCATTTGCCGGCATGGGCGCTTTCGTGCTCGGAGTGGACCGTTACGCCGCCCTCATTGGCAACAACCAATACGGCGGCTATGGCGACCGCTTCAACTTCGGCTCGCTTGGCAGTTGGAACACCCCCAATTTCCTGCTCCAACAAACTGCTGACGGCGATTACACCATGGATTTCAGCCGCACTGCCAATCTCCTGGCTGAAACCTGGACTACCCCTTCGGCGCTTCAAACCGCTTCCCTGTTCTCCAGCGGCAGCCTTTACCCGACTCCGTTTCAATCCCTCCAGGGGACCGCCTTCGGCATGCTTTACAACGGCTCCCCCTCCAGCTTCGCCAGCGTCCTGCCCGGTTCCTTCGACTGGGGCTTAACCAGCACCCGCCCCGATTACCGCGACGGCAATAGCTTCTGGCAAAACGTCGCCGATCCCGTCAACGCGCTCACGGGCGAGTTCTACGTTGATGAAGTCGATCTCTCCCTTCCCGGCCCCATGCCCTTGCAGGTCCGCCGCAACTACGGCAGCCACAACCTCGCCAACAACCAGCTTGGCTACGGCTGGAAGCTCAACTACATGCCTTACCTCACTGTCGTTCCCGCCAGCAATATCGTGTATGAAGCCGAGGCGGACGGCTCGGTTTTGGCCTTCGGCCCCGCTGGAACCGACCTCTGGGCGCCCACGCTCGCACTCAACCCCACGCTCAACAACAACAGCGCCAGCGGCATCGGCTCGGTTGCCAATCGCCTCAACGCCCGGCTGGCCAAACTCGTTGTCAGCAACACCAACACCTGGTACCTGACCAATAGCGACGGCTCGCTCCGCATCTTCCAGGAAATGAGCTTCCCGCTCACCAACGCTCCCGGTTACGACCGGCAGCGCCCTTACCTTACCAAGTGGCTGGACAATCGCGGCAACTTCTACCGATTTGAGTACGGGACCGACCCCGCTCAAGGCGACTATGGCCAGGTCCGCCGCATCGTCAGCAGCAGCGGCAGCATCGTCCGTCTGCTTTACGATCAATACAGCCGGGTAGTCGAGGCTTACAGCGCCGATGGCCGCCGCGTTCGCTACGAGTACGATATTCACGGTGACCTGCGAGCCGTCACGCTCCCGGACGGTTCCGAGATCAACTACGAATACCAGGTGCTCAACTGGCAGACCAACGGCGCGACCAACCCCTATTCCACGCACCTGCTCACGCGCGAAGAGAAGCCGGACGGCCGCGTCCTCCTAAATGAATTCGATAGCCAGCGCCGCGTCACCAATCAATGGGCTACGGTCGGCCCGGACCTCCGTTTGGTCCGCAACGCCACGTTCCGTTACACGAACGATTTCAGCCTGACAAACCTCACCGGGACCATCTCTGGGACCACCACCATCCTGGATTACACGAACAACCCAACCACCTATTTCTACACCAACGGCCTGATACGCCGCATCCGCGATCCCCTGGGCGCGGAAGTCGTTCAGCAGTGGTACGAGGCCAATGAAACCAACGCCCCGGCCTACCCGCGCAGCCTCAAGTCAGTTACCGACAAGCGCGGCCTTCTCACCAGCTACTATTATGACGCTCGCGGCAACGCCACCAACGTCGTCCTCAAGGGCGATTTGAAAGGCGATGGCGACGCAAACGCGACCGCGGGCACCCTCACCGTCTTCAACGCCAACAACCTCCCGGACAAAACCATCACCCCGAGCGGCGCGACCAATCTCTTCTTCTATACCAACACCTGGCTGCTCGCCCGGCTCGAGTCCTGGCCCAGCAACGCGACCTCCGCTCAGGCCGTCACCAACCTTTACGGCTACGTCACCGTGACCAATGCCGATGGCACTGCCGCCTATGGCATGCGGTCGCTGGAAGTCCGAGCCGCTTCCTCGCCTGACGCCGCCACCAATGAAACCACCTACAGTTCACGCGGCTTCCCCATTCGGCTGGTCCGATACACCGGCACCGCCGATCCGGCCGTCATCGTCTCGAACTTCTTCAACTATCGCGGCGAATTGATCCTTCAAACCGATGCTGCCGGCCGTTCCGTCAAGCTCGGCTTCACCCCTCGCGGCAATCCTGAATCCAAGGAAGTATTCGAGGCGGGCCAGACCATTCCCATGTCATGGGAATACTCCTATTTCAATGAGAATGGCGAACTGACTTGGAGCGATGGCCCCCGCTTCGATCCCGAGGATTACGTCTGGCGCGACTACGACGGAGCCGGAAGAAAGACCCAGGAAATCCGCTGGCGCACTCAAGGTAACATTGACGCTCAAGGAGTCGAACCGGTTCCCGGCGACGACCTCTTCGCGGTCACCTTCAGCCACCACGATCCCTTTGGCAACCTGGTTCGCACGATTGACTCCCTCGGCCATTACAGCATCAAGAAATACGATTCGCTCGGGCAGTTGCTCCGCGAGGAGTTTTTCAGCGCCAGCGGCATCCTGCTTGCCACCAACGGTTTCATTTACAGTGCGGCAGGCGATGTCACCACCAACTTCAACGCTCTGGGCGGCCTGACTGAAAAGCGCTACACCAGCACCGGCAAGCCCAAGTATCAGAAGAACCCGGATGGTTCTACCAACGGCTGGCTCTACCTGGCCGATGGACGGCTCCGCCGCGAGTATCAGGGCAATGGCGCTTATTGGGAGACGAGCTATGACGACGCCAACCGCAAGATCACGAAGGTGTTCTATTCTCCAAGCTCAGCCGCTTTGGCAACAAACAGCACCGTCCTGGACCGCCGTGGCAACGTGGTTCGCACCACTGACGCCGCCTTCAATACCTGGACCAACCTCTTCGATGGCCTGGACCGGCCCAAGGTCAGCGCCGGGCCGGTGATTACCACCGTCAACTGGAATCCAGGCGGCAGCCCCGAATACACGACCAACAACCTCCAGCAGACCACCACGTATGTCTATGATTCCGCCGGCAAGACCAACATCGTCCTGAATGCCCTTGGAGAAAAAGTCGTCACTGTCCGTGACGCTTTGAGCCGCCTGATCATCATCCAGACCTTCGCTTCCAACAGCCCCACCCCGTTGCGCATCACTTCGACCGCCTACACCGCCGATCACCACGGCCATACGGTTACCGAAGGCACGGGAGCCGACGCCATCAGCACCACGACCTACACCGATACCTTCGGCAGTCCGGTTCTCACCATTCAATCTCCCTGGCAGGGTTTCATTCAATACACTTGGACGGTGTATGATCGAGCGGGCAACCGGCTCCAAAGCGATGTCTTCTCCTCCGACAGCAACTATGCATGGTCCGAAGCTGTCTGGACTTATGACGGCCTTAACCGCGTCAAGTCCGAGCGCGTTGGGGACGGCGCGACCTTCATTTACAACCGGGATGCTCTCGGCAACGTCACCAACCGGGTCATGCCCGGCAACCTCCAGTGGTTTGCCAATTACAATGCCGCAGGCCAGATGCTCAAGGAATGGACTCTGGGCACAGGCAACGCCGGCACGCGCACCAATACCCTCACCTATTATTCCGCAGGCCATCCCTGGGCGGGTCAGTTGCAAACCTCCGTGGATGGCCGTGGCGTTGCCTGCGCCTATTCGTATGATGCCTGGCTCCGCGCCGCCACCAACGTCTTTACCGGCTCTTCCAGCGAACACAACCTGACTCGTGTCCTCGCGTTCGATGCCCGAGGGTTGAACACCGTCGCAACCGAGTGGTTCGCGTCCAGTTCGGTCGCCCCGACCAGCACCGTGAGCCGCGCCTACAACCCCTACAGCCAGCTTTCATCCGAGAGCATCATCTTGGGTGGAGCTTCCTTCTCCGGCGCGGGCCAGACCTGGAATGTTGCGGGACGCCGTTCCGGGCTCGCCATTAACGGGGCCTCCTACGCCTTCGGTTGGCGGGCCGATGGAGTTCTGGCAGCCGCTTCCAGCCCGGCTGGCAGCGCCGCTTACACCTGGAACAATGCCGGCCAACTTGTCACGCGCAGCGTCGGCGGCCGCACGAGCACTTACTTCCGGGACGCCATGGGCCGCCCCTGGGAAGTGGATACAGACATCCTTGGCGCCTACGTCCTCATCGAGGAGTTCGGCTGGACCAGCGACGGCCTGCTTGGCGCTCACACGCTCTACCGCTCAGGCTTCACCGATGTTCGCGAGTATTCCTATGACGATTACAATCGCCGCTTGATCACTGAAAAGGTGGGCCTCAGCGGCTCCACCCGCTGGACCAACAACCTCGTTTACGACGGCAACAATGACGCCACTGGCGGGCCTGGCGTTCTTACCCGCCAAGGCTCCGCAATCGCCAGCGCCGCCAATTGGAATGGTGCAACTGACCCGCTCGCGCGGGTCGGCTCAGAAACCAACAACGTCATCCGCCGCGCCGCTTACGGCCGCGTGAACGGACAGGCGAATCTCTCTGCCGTGCTCGACGGTCAGCCAGTGGGAGTGAGCGCCAGCGCAACCAATGGCGGACAGTGGCGAGCATCTCTCAACCTCGCGCCGGGTGCGCATCAACTGGTTGTGAGCGCCACACACCCAAGCGGCCTGTTCATCACAAACGCCACAAGCTGGTTCACCAACTCGGCGAGCACCGGGGACCGAGCGAGCATTTATTATGACGCCATGGGCCAACCGTACCAGCGCGTCTGGCTGCAATCCGATGGATCGACCAACCGAATCCAAACGCTCTCCTGGGATGCCAAGGGCAGGCTTTGGAAAGTCGCCGAACGAGACAGCGGAAACTCGGGATATGATTGGACAGCGGTTTACGATGCCTTCAACCGCCGCCTGCAAACTCGCGCCGTTGTGGTCACAAACGGCGTTGCGGTAACCAATCAAACGAAGGTCATCGCGCAGTTATACGATCCCATGGTTGAGTTCCTGGAAATCGGGGTCAGCTACGATGGCCAGACGACTTGGAAGCTCTACGGTCCCGATTTGAGCGCCACATACGGAGGGTCGCAGGGCGTCGGGGGATTGGAAGCCGTGCAGCGAGCCCCTTCTGCCCCTGTAGTACTGGTGAACGATGCGCTCGGAAACGTGCAAGAGGAGTATGACACGTGGACTCGCAATGTGAAGTATTCGACCGCCCGGCCAACGGCTTATGGTGCGGTGCCTGGCCGCGAACCCGTTGCGCTGGGTTACGGTGGCTCTTGGACTGAAACGTATTCTTGGCGTGGAAAAGCCAAGGATATCACAGGGCTTTACTCGATTGGGGATCGCCACTACAACCCCGAGAGCGGAAGCTGGCTGTCCTTTGATCCTGTATGGAATATTGCCGATCCGAATGGCTACACCTTCTGCGGTGGCGATCCACTAAACCGGGGCGATTGGGATGGCCGATTCGGGAAAGGACTTTTCCAAGGTTACGCCTCGGGAACCCAGCACCGCACAGACAGCGGAGCGTTCAGTTCCGGCTATTGGGCAGGCAGTCTGCTTGGTGGCTTTAGTGAAGGTTGGAGCGGCGGACGTGAGATTCTGGCCAATACGTTCACATTTGGTGGATCGGATGCGCTCGGCCTGACGGCTTCGGCAAACTACCAGGGGTGGGAATACACCAGTAGTCGCATAGCCTCGACCGTTGGCCGCGAGTCTCTAATCGGCGCCGCTACGCTGGGGTCATTCCAGATGGCCCGTGCGGGTTCTCAAGGCGCACTATATAGCTACCAGGGGTTACAGGCTGTAAACGCGGGACGTTCAGGCTGGGCTTTTGGCACCGGTGTAGATCAGGTCAGCCAGGGGAACAATTGGGGCTACCTCAACATCGCCGGTGGCAGTCTCGGCTTGGCGGGCGGATTTACCATGGCGGGAATAGCGCCGGAGTTGAATGCGCTGGGATCCTTCTCACCAACACCGCCTGTAATTCCCGCGGTTGGCCACCCCATTTACGGCTCATTGGACGATTTCGGAAGGCCGACAGGCGCCTATGCCACTATTGACCAGAGTGTACTCGGCACAGGCACCAGGGCGAACCAATCAATCCTTCCGCCTGGGTTCCAAGGAGGTGCGGTTGGACAGGCTCGGGGGCATTTGCTTGGAGCGCAGCTTGGTGGTTCTGGCGATGAGGCACGCAACCTCGTCACCCTACTTCAAAATCCTGCCAATAGTCCTGTTATGCGTGGATTTGAGAACGCAGTCGCTGCAGCAGCGCGGGGAGGCCAAACGATAAATTACAGCGCAATGCCGATCTACCAAGGCGTGAATGCTATCCCGCGAGGAGTCACGATTATGAGTTCGGGCTCCGGGGGACACTTCCAATGGGTTACCGTCTTGAATCCGATTCGTTGAATACTGCTATGAGCCTAGCGTCGTTGTTAACAGTTTTGCTCCCGCCCCCGCAACCGGTCGAGGTCCCGACCACGGAGGATTGGAGAGCCATCGAATCACTCCTTGGGGAACTGCCCGCTGACTACAAGGCGTTTGTCGAACGTTTCGGCACCGGCAAGATTAACGAGTTTATCTTGGTTTTGAATCCAGCCTCCAAAAATCCATACCTCAATCTTGTTCGAGAAATGGAGCCGATACTTAGCGCGTTGAGGGAACTCATACAAAGCGGGGAGCCTTGCCCCTTCCCATTGCATCCTGAGTCTGGTGGTTTGCTGCCCTTCGGAAAGACGGATAATGGTGACGCGCTCTTTTGGCTAACTCAGGGGGAACCGGACAAATGGCACGTTGTAGTCAATTCGGCACGCGACGCGACGTATGAACGATTCGAGTGCGATGCGACCGACTTCTTGGCCGGGATACTTACGCGCCAACTCCGTTGCGCTGTTTTTCACGAGAGTTTTCCCACTGGTCCTGCAGAGTTTGCGGCAGTGTCTCCACGTCAATGAACCACGTTCTTTTATTCGCTGCATTTCTGCTCTGTCCGCTGCTGGCAGGCGCCCATCTTGGCAGGGCGCACCTCACGCCCCGCACTCACCAACTCTCGGTAACCGCCCACCACTCCAGCGGGCGGTTTTCCACCAACGCCGTTTCCTGGTTCACCAACAGCACCGCGACTGACCGCACCATCAATGCTTTCGATGCCGCCGGTCAGCTTACCCAAAAAGTCTGGCTATCTTCGGTGGGTGCCACGAATCGTACCCAGAATCTCTACTGGGATGCCAAGGGCCGGCTCTGGAAAGTGGTTGAGCGGGACAGCGCCAACTCCGGTTACGATTGGACCGCCGTCTATGACGCCTTCGACCGCAG
Organism: Pseudomonadota bacterium; assembly: GCA_029561195.1. GTDB lineage: Bacteria > Pseudomonadota > Gammaproteobacteria > Burkholderiales > Burkholderiaceae_C > Egaibacter. The sequence continues at coordinate 477 of JAKQJK010000229.1, read as the reverse complement.
GCTTCGCACGACCACGATCAGCGTCACCAACGGCGTTGCCCTCACCACTCAAGCCAAAACTATCAACCAATTCTACGATCCCATGGTTGAGTTTCTCGAGGTCGGCCTGTCTTACGACGGCCAGACCACTTGGAAGCTGCACGGCCCGGACCTGAACGGCGCTTACGGCGGCATGCAAGGCGTTGGCGGCTTGGAAGCTGTTCAAACGGCCTATTCGCAGCCGGTAATTCTGATCAGCGATGCTCGCGGCAACGTCCTCCAGGAGTATGACACGTGGACCGGTTCCCTAACGAATTGCGCTGCCCGTCCAACCGGCTACGGCGCCGCGCCAGGCTATGAATCGGGATTTGACGTTCAGCTAGATTCGTCAACCTTCATCTTAGGCGCGTAAACATTGACGTTCTTGCGTGTCGTCGATTTCGCTATCCTGAACCAAAATGAACGTTCGCGCCACTTTCCTGTCAGCGCCTGTCAGCG
>JAKQJK010000214.1 GCA_029561195.1 Pseudomonadota bacterium | reverse complement strand
CATTTCGCCCCGTCAGCACACTGGTACCTTCCTCCAGCATCGCAAACGCGGCCTGAACGGTCGGTAAATACGCCCTTCCTTCTTCTGTCAATTCCAGCCCCCGCACGCGGCGAACAAACAGTGGCCGCCCCAATGCGGTCTCCAGACTTTTAATCTGTTGGCTGACGGCGGATTGCGTCATGCTGAGCTCTGCGGCCGCGGCTGTGAAGCTCAAGGAGCGTGCGGACGCCTCGAAAGCGCGGAGCCAGTTCAGAGGCGGAAGTCGGGTCACGAGTGACTCATTAGCAAGGCATTAGTATTACTAATGATACAGCTGCTTTTTCTTCGTTTGTCAGCTCATCCGGAAATCAGCAGACTTGGTTGGTTGCTGAATTTCACCCAAAAATTACAGCCAATTACCCCACAAAACGCACGAGAAACGGAGCCTCAGCCATGTCAGAAATTCGAATCGTCGAGGGTGCCACACCGCCTCAACTGGTGTTGCGCCAAGGCCTAACCGACACCCCGCTTCCAGCCCTGTGGCTGCGCGCCCGCAGCACCGACCCCACGCAACGCGACGCCATCACAGGCCAGCGCCTGATGAACCCGCACCTGCTGCCTGATGATCTGCAGCTGACCGGTGCACGATGGACAGATCAACACATGCTGCATCTGGCGTTCAGCGATGGTTTCGCGGGAGAGTTTGACCCCGCCGAGCTGATGGGGGGAAGCGTGCTGACTGAAGGCTGCCCGGAGCCGAACCCGTGGCGTGCCGACCTTACGCCGCAGCCGGTTTACCAATGGGCTGATCTGGCCATCAACTCTGTTCTACACCGGGCGCTGCGGGACTTCATCACCCTGGGCTACCTGCTCGTTCACAACACTCCCACGCAAAAAGAATCCATCATGGAAATTGCGCATCGCTTTGGCTTTGTGCGCAGTACCAACTTTGGCACTTATTTTGAGGTGTACTCCATCCCGAATGGAACTGACCTGGCCTATCGGCCCGTGGCATTGGGGCCGCACACCGACAACCCGTACCGCACGCCGGTGCCGGGCATTCAGCTGCTGCAATGCCTGCAAAACGAAACATCGGGCGGCTTGTCCACACTGGTGGATAGTCTGGCCGTCGCCGGGCAGTTGCGCGAGGAAGACCCGGAAGGTTTTGCGTTGTTGAGCCGCGTGCCAGTGCGGTATGAATACCGCGATGCCACCACCCAGCTGGTGGCGGTCAAGCCGATGATCGAACTGGATGGCCGCGGCGAGATGACCGGCGTGCATTACAGCCCGCGCCTCGACGACATTCCGCTGCTGTCGGACGCCGACACCCGTCGTTACCATCGCGCACGCAAACGCCTGGGCACATTATTTGAGGACCCGCAGTATGAATTGCGCTTTCGTCTGCAGCCCGGTGAAATGATGATGTTTGACAATAACCGCGTGCTGCATGGGCGAACTTCGTTTGACCCTTCTGAAGGTCACCGCCAGTTGCAGGGCTGCTATATTGACCGGGATGGACCACGCAGCCTGTACCGCGTGCTGCAACGCACCTGCGGCCACGACGCCAGCCAACCCGCCTGAACGACGAAAGTAATCACATGAAAACCGTTGCATTCACCCAGATGAAAGATGGCACCCAAGAGGAATACATCTATTTGCAAAACCTGGAGCATGACTACATTCGCGGACTGCCCGACCGGCTGTTGGTGGCGTTGAAGCGACTGGGCGACTCCATGGAAGGCTACCAGGTCAGCCGCCTGACCCATTCGCTGCAGAGTGCCACGCTCGCTGAGGCCGATGGTGCAGACCTAGAAACCATCGTGGCGGCACTGGTTCACGATATTGGTGACGACCTGGCCCCGGAGAATCACTCCCAACTGGCAGCAGCCGTGCTGCGCCCTTATGTGCGCGCCGAAGTGACGTGGATCGTCGAGATGCATGGCCTTTTCCAGATGAAGTACTACGCGCACCACTACGGCAAAAACCCTGACGGTTATCTGGCCTACAAAGACCACCCGTGGTTTGAGTCCTGCAATCGTTTTTGTGAGCGCTACGATCAGGCAGCTTTCGACCCGGCCTACCCAACCCAGCCGTTGAGCCATTTCGAACCCATGTTGCGTGAGGTGTTCACCCGCACGCCGTTTGATCCGGCCATTTTGAAGGAAAGGAGCTCATTTTAAGAGCTCATCGGCCTTACGCCATCGCCCAATATGCGTTTTTAGCTATAAAATATATAGCATGCCAGTTTCAGGAAATTTGCGCAGCATTGTCTCGATGGTCATTGCAGTAGGCCTGTTCTCCATGATGGATGCCGTCATGAAGGCGCTCACCGCCACTTACCCGGCCACACAGGTCGCGGCGATGCGTGGCCTATCGGCGATGCCACTGGTTTGCCTGTATGTGCTCTGGCGTGGGGAGGCTCATGCATTGCTTAAAATCCGCTGGCCCCTGCATTTGTTTCGCGGCATCATTGGCGTGATGATGCTGTCGCTATTTGCCTTCGCCATCAAGGAACTGGCTCTGGCCGAGGCATACACCATCTTTTTCATCGCCCCCTTGCTGATCACCGTCTTGTCTATTCCGGTTCTCAAGGAAACCGTCCAGCCTGTGCACTGGATCGCCATTGGTGTCGGCCTGGTTGGCGTGGTGATCTCCATGCGTCCCAGTGGAGAGGCGTTTTTCTCGCTCGGTGCGCTGGCGGTTCTGGCCGCAGCCACGTGTTATGCAGTGTCAGCCGTATCAGCCCGGGTATTGAGCCGCACCGATTCCAGTGTGAACCAGGTGTTCTGGACCACCTTGCTGATGGGGGTCGGTGCTGGCACACTGGCGGCACCCGAGTGGATCAGCATTGCCGACACCGACTGGCCGTTGATCACCGCGCTGGCCGTGACGGGTTTTCTCGGACTGCTGGCCATTACCGACGCCTTTCGCCACGGGCAGGCGTCGGCTGTGGCACCCTTTGAATACACCGCCCTGGCGTGGGGTGTGGGTCTGGACTGGATACTGTGGCGTACAGTCCCCGACTACTACACCCTGATCGGTGGTGGCATCATCATTGCTAGCGGCTTGTATCTGATTCGCAATGAGAGGGTGAAAGATGTTGCCGTTCCACCATGAATTTGAATGAATACCGTGTAAATACCGCGTTTGACCTGGAGCAGGAAGCCGTTCCCAAATACCAGGCCATTGCATCCGAGCTGGCGTTGACCATTCGCAACGGTCAGCTGGCCGCAGGCGAAAAGCTGCCACCGCACCGGGTGTTGGCCCACCGGCTGGGCGTCACCACCGGCACGGTAAGCCGCGCCTACGCCAGTCTGGAGCGGCTGGGTCTTGCTACCGCACGGGTGGGCGACGGAACCTATGTGCGCAATCTGGACACCGATACTGTTGGCTCAACCACCTCGCCGCAGACAGCCCCCATTGACCTCGCTCACAACGTGGCCATCCCGACGGACGAAGTTCACGCATTGCGCCTGGCATTCACCCAGCTTGGCCAGGACCCCGAGCGTCTGGCGGAGGTGCTGCGTTACCAGCCCGAGACTGGCACCAAACGCCATCGGGCAGCGGGCGCGCAATGGTTACGCCGTTTCGGCGCCAGTGGCGCTGCCAAACGAGTGCTGGTAACACACGGCGCGCAGCATGCACTTGCTGGAGTATTGCGCACCATCGCACGGCCGGGCGACACCTTGCTGGCTGAGTCGCTCAGCTATCCTGGCATGCTGTCACTGGCGCGCTCACTGCGACTGCAGGTGATTGGCCTGGAGATGGACGATGACGGTTTGCTGCCGGATGCGCTGGACCGGGCAGCTCAAACTTTCAACACCAAGCTGTTGTTCTGCGCGCCAACGCTACACAACCCCACAACCGGCACGATGTCGGCTGCGCGACGCCACGACATTGCCGCAGTCATCAAACGGCGTGGTCTATTTCTGATGGAAGACGTGGTTCATGCCGCCATACTCGACAAGCCGCCTGCAGCCATTTCCACACTAGTGCCCGCGCAGTCGTTTCTCATGTCCAGCATGAGCAAGGTGATGGCGCCGGGGTTGCGGGTTGGTTACCTGGAGGCGTCCCCGGAGTGGCTGGACAAGGTAGCAGCCAGCATCCGAACAGATTGCTGGATGGTGGCGCCATTGATGCCCGAGATCGCCACGTACTGGCTGGAGAGCGGCGAGGCCCAACGGCTGATTGATTTACAGCGTGAGCGTATTGGCGAGCGACTGGCGTTGGCCAGAAGCGCGCTAGCCGGAATTGATTTCAGGTGGAGCCATCACCACCCGCATCTTTGGTTGCCGTTGCCGCCTCCCTGGCGGGCGGGGCCGTTTGCGGCTACTTTACGTCAGGCAGGGGTGCTGGTTCGCACAGCAGACCAATTCGCAGCCGGTAGGACACCTTCGCCAAACGCGGTTCGTATCAGCCTGAATACGGTCAGCTCGCCGGAGCAGTTGGTCATCGGGCTTCGGGCGGTAGTGTCTGTGCTAAGGAATCCGCCTGCCTCAGTCGCAGGTGTCTAGGCAGCTATTGCCAACCCGGCTACCAAGGTCAGCCAGACCTGATGGTATGCGCGCAGTCCGGCGGCACCCACTGGTCGCATAGCTCGCAGGAAAGACTGCGTAACAGGTGCATTGGGAGCGGGGGATGTGCCGTCCCAACGGCTGAGCAACCACGCCCCACGCGCTGTGCCTTCCAGTTCATCCACACTGGCCATGCAGGTGTAACCCTCCAGCAACGACTGAAGAACACCCATAAAAAGCTGGTTGGTTGCCAGCGGGCCCTCAACAACCAGCAAGCGGCGCGCGGCCACTGGCTCAGCAGAAGTTTCAGGACGCAAACACTGGACCAGCCACGCCGTGATCTGCGCACAGTAAAGCGCAGCCAGCGCAGAGCGCTGCGCGGCAGTGATGGCCTGCAATTCACACGAATGGCCCAGTCGCATTAAACGCCCGTGTTGCCCCATGAAGGGACCACCCTGCTGGGCAAAGGCGGGTACAGCAAAGGTTTGCGTTTGCACGAGTTGTTGCAGGTCCTGTTTGGTACCCAGATCAGCAGGCGCGCCATCCAGCAAGACAGAAAACTCCCGCCCCCCCATGAAGCGTGCCGTAGGCGTCGGTTGCCCCAGAACACTGACGTTTCCCAGCATATCGCGCCCGGCTTGCAGCGAGTCAACGGGTGCTGCTGGCGCCATCAGCACGGTCCAGGTTCCAGACGAAACAAGGGTCAGGCCCGGCGAACTCAAATATCGGGCAAGGCAGGCGTTGCTGTCATGCACACCCACATGCACCTCACAATCGCGCGGCAGGCCCATCGCATCTGCCAGCTGGGGACGAACTTGACCCAATACCTGCCATGCGGATTTCATTGGGGCAAACAAGGTGGCCCAACCCTGAGACCGCGCCAGGTCAGAATACCGGCCTTCCTTAACGGACCATAGCTGCGTGTGGCAACCCATCGACGACACCTCGCTGCTGACCACGCCACTGAGCCACCAAGCCCAATACTGCGGATAGGGCAACAGACATCGGGTCTTTGCCCAGGCAATGGGATGGGTATGTTGCAACCAATATAACTGCCTGGCTGCATTCAAGCCTGCAGGCAAATCCGGAGACAGCGTCGAAGAAAATTCATCACGCTGGCGAAGATAGCCCTGCACCAGCTCAGGTGAGGTGCTGGCAAAGCCATCGAACTCATAGTCAATTGGGTCCCACGCCAACCCTTGATCACCCAACCCCACAAAGGCTGCTCCGTGTGTGCAGGTCATCACGCGCTTGCAGCGCCGGGTGAGGGATGAACTGGTCAACCCCTCTTGCATCCAGTCCGTCAACCCCGCAATGTCCAGTGCTAGGTAGGCTAAAGGTGACTGCACACTGCCGTTGTCACGACTTCGCCGGTCAACCACCATTCCGTGATCATCCACCCACAGCAGTTTGGCGTGGCTTTTTCCGATATCGATGACCAGCGTGAGGTCTGGCAGGTTGTCCGTGACTTGATTCAACGAACAGTCACTCCATGTGGAACAGACAAGCCAGTGGCTCGACCACGGGGGAACCATCAGCATGGGTTCGCATCAAGTCACCCATGTGCGCCCACCAGCGTTGCATCACCGGGTGCTCTGGCAGCTTGTCCATGATGTGGCCGGTGCTGCGCTTAAGCACGGCAAACAGCACACTATTCTCTTCGTCTAGATAAATGCTGTAGTCACTGACGCCTGAGGTTTTTAACAAAGCCACGAGTTCGGGCCAGATGTCGTCATGCCGCTGCTTGTACACAGCCGCGTTACCTGGTTTGAGAAACATACGAAAGGCGAATTTTTCCACGGGAAGATTCTCCAGAACACCGGTCATACCATCGACTACAGACTGAACGCGCAAACTTCTTTTGTCCACGAAACTGGCTCGGCAGGATCATCGCAGCAATCAGCAGGATACCAACGATCGTGGACATCACAATGCCAGACACATTGGCCATACCCGGACCAAAAGTAAACAGGCCCTGAATCACCGTGGCAATGCGCCAAGCTCCCTGCCCATCGCGATGTTGAGACGGGAGCGGCCAATACGACGGTCAGGAACACGGCAGGTGCCCCTTTGTATCAATTGGTCAAACGATTCCGCTGCTAGGGCCGCTGGTTGGACGGACCGCAGCCACATGGACCCTATAGCTGGAGGCCCGATACGCCACAACCGGATCAACAACACCGCCTGCCTCCATGCGGATGGTCTGCAGGACGGGCGTCACGTCAGTGTGAAAAGCCTGCTTCAATGTCTGTGCCGCCATCAGCACATCATTGGCGTCCTGGTAGGCGGTTAGTGCAACCCGGTCCACCAGTAAAGCCTGGGTGTAGCATCGCTGCACAGTAATAGCACTGGTCATCAGACTCTCAATGGGGTCGGTCACGTTGTGGGATTGATCCAGCATGTAGGCAGGGTCAAAATTTGACGCACCAGACTGAGCTGCGTCGACCAGTTCATTGAAGACGAGAAACAACTGAAACGGATTGATGGAACCACTATCCAGATCATCGTCTCCGTACTTGCTGTCGTTGAAATGGAACCCCGCCAGCTTTCCAGCATGTACCAACCGCGCGACGATCATCTCAATATTGGTGTTTGGTGCATGATGACCCAGATCAACGAGGCAGCGTGCTTTGTCGCCAAGTGATTGGGCAGCCAAGAGACTGGAGCCCCAATCCTGAATGACTGTCGCGTAAAACGCGGGCTCAAACATCTTGTGTTCTAGAAACATCCGCCAATCTGCAGGCAGGGCAGCGTAAATTTGCTGATTGCTCGCCAAATAGCGCTCGAAAGCCCGACGGAAATGGTTTTGGCCCGGAAAGTTGGCGCCATCCCCGATCCATACGGTGATAGCCTTGCTGCCCAGCTTCTTGCCGATCTCTATACATTCCAGGTTATGCGCAACAGCCTGCGCGCGCACGGCAGGATCAGCATGGGTCAAACTGCCGAACTTGTACGAAAGCGCCTGTCCGGGTTGGTCTGAGAAAGTGTTCGAGTTGACCGCGTCAAACGCCAGCCCATGCGACTGGGCATGCTCCCGGAGTTCAACGTAATCAGAGCACTTGTCCCAGGGGAAATGAGGAGACACGGTTGGTGTGCAGCGGACCAGTTGCTGGATGACACCGCAGTCCTGTATTTTGTCAAATACGTTTCGTGGTTCACCCTTTCCAGGAAAGCGTGCGAACCGTGTGCCTCCAGTACCAACGCCCCATGAAGGAACCGCAACAGTGAACCGGGCTACATCGGCCTTTAGCCGGTCAATATCAACGTGGCGGCGAGCCAGCTGCTCGCCCAATGATTCATAGTCGAGCCGTACACGGGCAGCATGCTGCTGATTGTGCTGGGCGATGAGCTCGGCGGAAATGCTTGTCTTGGTCATGTGACGCTCTCTTGGTGTGAGGGTAATGTGTAAAGCTTGTCACGAGTGGCTTCAACGTGGAAAAGCCGCAAGATTACCCGCATCCACGTTGATGATGTTGCCGGTCGATTTGGCAGCCAAGTCGCTGGCTAGGAAATAGGTGGCCTCGGCTATATCCTCGGGGAACACGCTGCGTTTGAGCATGGAGCGGTCGCGGTAGAAGGCTTCCAGCTCCTCCTCACTGATCTTGTTGGCGGCGGCTCGCTCTTGGCTCCAGGCACCTGTCCAGATCTTGCTGCCACGGATGACAGCATCGGGGTTCACCACGTTGGAGCGGATGCCGAGCGGCGCGCCCTCCAAAGCAAAGCTGCGCGACAGCTGGATCTCGGCCGCCTTGGCGGCGCAATAGGCGCTGGCCTGGGCGCTGGCCACCATGCCGTTTTTGCTGGCGATAAAGACCATGGCGCCACCGATGGCCTGCGCCTTCATCAGACGGAAGGCTTCGCGGCCCACCAGGAAGTAGCCGGTGGCCAAGATGTTCTGGTTGCGCATCCACAGCGCTAGGCTGGTGTCTTCGATGGGGGCGGCAGAAGCGATTCCGGCATTGGAAACCAGAACGTCCAGCCCGCCAAATTCCAGCGTGGCCTGCACGTAAGCGTTGATCACAGACTCTTCCGAAGTCACGTCGCACACCATGCTGCGCACCACGTCCTTGCCATAGCGCTTGGACAGCTCGGCTCGCGTGCTTTCCAGTGCTTC
>JAKQJK010000202.1 GCA_029561195.1 Pseudomonadota bacterium | reverse complement strand
CCGGCCCGTGGAGATGGTGAGGTTGGTGGACTGGGTGATAATCGTCGGATCATCCACCAGGGTGGCGATGACCCACACGGGGGTGGGCACCGACCCGGCAGATACCGTCACACTGACCAGACCCGCGGCGTCGGAGGTGGCCTGCACGGTGCCGGAAGCCTGATTGTTGAGCTTGATGCCGCCCACGCGCGTGGAAAGATCGAAGCTGACGGCCTTCGAGGCCACCGGATTGTTGGTGCTGTCCACCACCTTGAAGGTGACGACGGAGCTGGAAGAAAGCCCGGCGCCCCCCGTGCCTGCAAGGGCCATCGTGGAGGGGTTGGCCGACACATAGCCGATGTTGGATGCCTTGGGCGCTGCCACGTTGATAGTGGTCTGGGCGGAGCTACCCTGAACCGATGCGGTGATGATGTCGGATCCGGCACAGCCTTTGTCGGTGTAGGTGGCGGTGGCGACGCCATTCACGGTCGAAACGCTCTTGGTGATACTGGCCTTGCCGTTGCTGTCGCAACCCGAGGAGAAACTCACGGTGAGCGGTGTCATCGTCAAGGCGCCATTGAAGAACACCTGGACCGAAACAGAAGTGCTGCCGTAAGCGCTCAAGGCGCTGGCATTCGCGCTGAGATTGGACAGGGTCACAGAGCCGGGGCTGACACTGTAGGCAATCTTCTGGGTTACCGAGGTGCCGTCCACGTCCACGGTGGCGGTGACCTCCGCTGCGCCACTGGAGGCCAGATCTGCCGCCAGCAGGGTGATTGAGGTCAGGCCATTGGCGTCGGTGAGGCGCGTGCCGGAAGTCGGCTCAAAGACGGCAAGAGACGAATTGGTGGTGAAGGTGACCACCCGGTTGGCCAGCGGCACCCCTTTGGCCGAAACCAGCAAGGCGCGAACGGTCAGCGGCTTGCCCGAAGTGAGATTGTTGGTGGCCACGCCCGTTCCGGCATCCACCAAGGTCATGGTGATCTTTGGCGTCTGCGTGGTGCCACTGCCGGTGTCAGTTCCCGTACAGGTCAGGAAACCACCCGGACAGCTGGTTGAGTCATCACCGCCGCCACCACCGCCGCCGCAGCTGACGAGTGCAAACGCAATCAGGGTGGAACCAATAAGCCGGGCACGGGAGCGGACGGCCGCTGAGAAAAAATCACGCATTGAAAAATCCATTCAGGCCAGTGGTCAGCGCAAACCTAGCTGATCGTTGATGATGCGGGGCGTAATGAAAATGAGTAGTTCGGTCTTGTTGTCGGTCCGCTCGTTGCTGCGGAACAGGTAACCAAGTACGGGGATGTCACCGAGGAGCGGAATCTTAACCGTATTGTTGGACACATCCTGCGTGTAGATCCCGCCAATCACGATGGTTCCCCCATTCTCCACCACGACTTCGGTCTTCACATGCTTGGTATCGATGGGGACATTGCCGTTCGCAACCGGACGATCATAGCGTGGCTGGTCCTTGTTGACTTCGATGCTCATCATCACCTTGCCGTCAGGAGTGATCTGCGGCTTGACCTTGAGCGCCAGGTTGGCCTTCTTGAACGACACCGTCGGCGCAGTTGTTCCGCCACCCTGGGTCTGGAAGGGCACTTCGGTACCCTGCTCGATGATCGCTTCGACCTTGTCGGCTGTCATCACGCGGGGCCGGGAGACGACCTTACCTCGGCCATCCGCCTCGAGGGCAGAGACTTCCATGTCGATGAAGCGGGTGGCCGCACTGTTCCAGAGGGCCAGCGAGAACGCGCCCGCCTGTTTGCCGTTGATGGTTGAGGCCGGCAGGTTCACCGCCAGGGAATCGGTGAAGTTGGGCACCGTGGAGATTTGCCCCGCCTGATAACCGGTCGAAGTCAGGGAGCCCGATCCGAACGTGTTGCGGTAGACAGATACGCCACCATCGGTCTTGCCAAGCAGACCGCCGGTCTTGGCGCCGAAGCCGAGCCTCACCCCGAGATTGCGGGTGAAGGTATCGGTCGCCTCGACGATTTGCGCTTCGATCAGAACCTGCCGGACCTCCACGTCGATCTCGGCAATGAGCCGGCGCAATTCTTCCAGGCGCGAGGCGACATCGTTTACGAAGATCTTGTTGGAACGCTCGTCGGGCACCACGCTGCCGCGCTTTGAAAGCACGCTTTGGTCCTTGCTCTTCAGGAACTCCGCAACGCTTTTGGCCTTGTGGTAGTTGATCTGAAAACTCTCCGTACGGAGGGGCTCAAGATCGCCGATCTGCGCCTTGGATTCCAGATCGAGCTTCTCGCGCGCAGCAAGCTCGTCACGGGGCGCGATCCAGATGACGTTGCCGTTCTTGCGCAGATCGAGTCCGCGAGCCTGCAGGATGATGTCAAGAGCCTGATCCCACGGAACGTCTTTCAAGCGCAGAGTCAGGTTGCCCTGGACGGAATCGCTGGTGATGATGTTGAAATTGGTGAAATCGGCAATCACCTGGAGCACCGAACGCACGTCAATGTTCTGGAAGTTGAGGGACAGCTTCTCTCCACCAAAACGTGCCTTGCCGGCTCCCTGCACGAGCTTGTTCGGGTCCTCCTTGACCGGCTTCACTTCAAGCACGAACTGATTGTCGCTCTGGTAGGCGTTGTGCTCCCACTGACCACGGGGCGTGACGGTCATGCGCACGTTCCCCCCCTGGGCCTGGGTGACCACAGAAGATACGGGGGTACCGAAATCCACCACATCAAGCTTGCGGCGAAGCTGCTCGGGGACATCCGTCTTGAGGAAGTCGACTATCAGGCTGGTGCCTTGCTGACGAATATCGATGCCGGCATTGGGATCCGACAGATCGACGATCAGACGCCCCTCGCCATCCTTTCCGCGGCGGAAGTTCACATCACGGATGGCATGCTTCTCGTTCGGGCCGGAAGCCGCCGGTGCGAATTGGGTTGATTGGGGAACCATCCCGGTGGCTTCCTTGAACGGTCCGGATGCCAGCGTGATGAAGACGTCGCGATCCTCAAGCCGTGTCTCATAGGGATAGACCCGGGAAAGGTTCAACACCAGCCGGGTTCGATCCCCGACCTGCACGATATTCACGCTACGCAGGTCACCGGTGTTGAGAACCTGGCTATTCCGACCGAGTCCGTTTGCGGTATCCGGAAAGTCAAAGGCAATCCGCGCCGGATTGGCCACGCTGAAACTGCCCGGGGCGGCGCTCAGTGGCTGTGCCATGGTCAGCTTGAGAACAATACTGCCCCCCTGCTCGGCAGCAACCATTTTTTCGATCCGGTTGCCGGCGGGCTCGGCAAGCTGAGCGGGCTGAGCGAGCGCCGACGTAGCCGGGGCCATCCAT
>JAKQJK010000200.1 GCA_029561195.1 Pseudomonadota bacterium | reverse complement strand
CTGCGCAACGGCGTTGGCTGGGCGCAGCCGTGGGCAACTTCGCTTGAGTGTGATCAATGCCGCAGCAGGCATAGCCGCCCCTCTGACCAGGGCGCGGCGAGATCCTGCACACTGAAAAGCCTTTCAGCAGTTTTTTCAGTTCACTGATGTGCTGTTCTTGCGTTTGCTGCCTACGGGCGGCAAACGGCGACAACACAACCCAAGCCGCACTGATTTTTCTTCAACGCACCGCATTCTGCGACATGCGGAGCGGCAGCTTGCGTCAAGATGTCCCTACAGCGTGTGTCGGGTTTCTTTACGCCGCACTGGTGGCCCAACACTTCGGTGCGCGCAAGTGCTTGATCTGTAAGCGAATGTCACATCAGGTACGTAAATTGCTAAAAAGTGTCGTTCACGTGAATCTGTGAACTTCTGCGAGACCGAGCAACAGGTCTGGCGGTCCCACTAACCGAGATTGGAGTTCTCATGAAATCGAGCATCAAGTCCCTCGCTGCAGTCGTTGCTGTCTTCGTTGGTACCACGGGCGTTGCCTTGGCCAACTTCAACGTCGTGCCTGAGCCCGGTTCGCTGGCGCTGGTCGGCGTCGCCATTGCCGGCCTCGTGCTGGTGGCCCGCAAGGGGAAGAAGTAATTTTTGGGTAGGTGACGGAACTCCGGTTTGCTTTGGATTTCCGTCGCCTCTCGCCTTGTATTTGATTGGCTGTCGGCGTTGATCTGAGATTTTGGGTCTGGCCGACGTATCGAATATTTTGACTTGCGGATCCGTGAATAGTGGGCGTTCTAGACGCCCGCCCACCCCGCCCGATTTTTCATAGGTATTTTTCATGACGACATTCACCATCCGAGTCTCTTCTTCGGTGACCAATAGTGCGGGCACGGCTTTCGGGCAACAACCGGACCTCGGCGCCCCTAGTTATCTCGACATGGTGGTGTCAAACAGTACAGACCCGAATCTTCCGAACGGAGTTTATGACGCCTATTGCCTGAATCCGGCAATCGGGATCTCATTGACTCAGAGCTATTCTGCACAAAGCATTGCAGGGAACTCTGCGGCCTCGTATGTGCCGATTGGGTTCGCATCGTTATCACAGATGCAGGTGGATCAGATTAACTGGGTCTTGGCGCAAAACTTCACCTCTGATAGCAAGTTTGCGGGGCAGTACATTGACGGAGAAGTTCAAGTTGCAATTTGGAAGATCCTGGGATTCTCGGATTCAGTGATCTTTGCCAACACCGACATCCGGCAACTGAACGAAAACAATCGAGAAGTTTTCGATCTCGCTGATGCAAACAACATCGTTTCTGCCGCGCAAGCAGCTGTTGCAAGCGGTAATGGTGTATTGCCGACTGACGCGTTCTTTTCGACGATCGTTGATCCAGCTGGAAATGTTCAGCCGCTAATTGTTCAGCTGCAGAGCGCCAAACTCGGAAATTTCGTCTGGCTCGACAGCGATGCTGACGGTCAGCAAGACGCGGTCGAGGCTGGTGTTGACGGCGTAGTTGTCAAGTTGTACAGCAGCGATGGTCAATTCGTTGCAAGCACGACCACTGGCGATGACTTCAGTACCGCTGCGGTCGAGCAGGGCTATTACCAGTTTGCTGGATTGAAGGCCGGCGATTACAAGGTCGAGTTCATCGCTCCGACCTACGCATTCACAGCGCAGGATGTCAACGGCAATGCCAACGACACTTTGGACAGTGACGTGAACGCACTGACGGGCTTTAGCCAAGTTGTCTCATTGGCAGCCGGCGAATCCAATCAGACTATCGATGCCGGTCTGGTCACGCGGCAACCGCTGCCGGCTTCCATCAGCGGCTACGTGTACGAAGACGCCGGCAACGACGGCGTGCGCAACAGCGAGACGCCGATTGCCGGCGTCGAGGTCACGCTGACGGGCACCGACGACCTGGGCAACACGGTCACGGCGACCGCCACGACCGACATCAACGGTTTCTACCAGTTCACCAACCTGCGCCCGGGCACCTACAGCGTGGTCGAGACGCAGCCTGCTGGTTACCTGGACGGCAAGGACACCGCCGGCACCAAGGGTGGCACGGTCACCAACGACGCGATCAGTGCCATCACGCTGGCCGCTGGTGACAACAGCGTGGAGAACAACTTCGGCGAACTGCCGCCGGCCAAGCTCAGCGGCTACGTGTACGAAGACGCGGGCAACGACGGCGTGCGCAACAGCGAGACGCCGATCGCCGGCGTCGAGGTCAAGCTGACGGGCACC
>JAKQJK010000175.1 GCA_029561195.1 Pseudomonadota bacterium | reverse complement strand
GGCTTTTGGCCGAATCTGCAACCCGGGGAAATCAGGCCCAGGTCAGATCACAGTTGTCACTTGCCCGGGCAGCCAGGGCTGGTGTACTTCTTGTCGGCATCGGAAGCGCAGCTCCAGACACCTGCGGCGGTACGGGTCCAGGTAATTGTCGTACCCTTGACAACGGACGGGCCGCTGTTGATGGTGCAGATGAAGGTCGCGTCACCGGCGGCATTCTTCGCAGCAAGGCCGCAATTACCGGTAGTGGCCTGCATACCCGAAGCGGTCATCGCTTCAGCATCGGTCAGGGCGGAGTTACGGGACAGTTCGGTTTCGATCAGCTTCTGACCGGAGGAAACCTCGGCCAGTGCAGCGCTCCACTTGGACTTGGCCACGTAGTCCTGATACTGGGGCACGGCGACAGCCGCCAGAATGCCAATGATCGCCACAACGATCATCAGTTCGATCAGGGTAAAACCGGCTTGAGCTTGCTTTTTCATGATGACATCTCCTATGAACGGCTGAATTTGGGTTTGGAGCATTTCGGATCTGCATGTCGGCATCCGATGCGAAACGTATTGCAACCCCCGTGCCAAGCTGACGAAAAAAGATGTAACTCCTTATTTATCAACTACCTGAAACAAAACATCGCCTCCATCGACACGGCACACAAGCCTCTCAAACTTTGGCAGGTGACGCATTGCGTCACCTGCCATGCCCAAATGCGGCAGGCATGCCCTTGCGGGGCGCTGAAGACACGATGCTCACCGATCCAAGATGACACCCTTGCTACGCACCACGTCGGTGCTTGCATTTGCGAAATGCACGATAACGGTGCGTAAATATCAGCCGTGCTTTATGCAATGTATTGTTTTTACAGAGAATTTTTCGACGCAGGATTGGCATGGCACCTGCTTGGTGCCTCGCTTCGTTTCCGGAGCCCAAAATGGAGCAAACAAATCACGCCAGCAATGTCCTCTTCGTACTGCTGGGCGCCATCATGGTGCTGGCCATGCACGCCGGCTTTGCCTTTCTCGAACTCGGCACC
>JAKQJK010000169.1 GCA_029561195.1 Pseudomonadota bacterium | reverse complement strand
AACGCCAATTCTGGCTTCCTGATGACTGGGGCGAGCAAGTTCCACATCATGGCCAGCACCGGCAACAACTTCCAATTCATCCCGACCCCATCAGGCGGCGACATTTTGGGCTATCCCATCTACATCGCTCCCGATATGGATACCGTTGGCTCGACCGGCGGCAAGGCTGTTTTGTTCGGCGACTTCAGCATGTACGCATTCGGCGAACGCCAGGGCTTGACCTTGAGCCGCAACCCGTATGTATATCAGGCTAACGGACAAATTGGTCTGTTCGTGAAACAGAGATTCGGTGGTGCTGTATTACAGACTTTGGCTCTGAAATATTTGACCTTAGCCAATTCATAATCCTGAAAGGGGATAAACAATGAACCTATTAGGAAGAACAAAAATTGTACCCTCGATCGTGCCGGTAGTTTCGTCTTCGGCATTGACTGAGGTTGTAATTGACTGCGCCGGTTTCGACCGTGTCTGTCACATTATCGCTGTGGGTGCGATCGCGACCGGCGGAACGCTGGACTACAAAGTGACCGAAAGCGCCGCGTCCAATGGATCCGACGCGACCGATGTAACCGGCGCCGCATTGACCCAAGTGGCCGAGGCCGGCAAGGAGAAAATCTACGCGATTGACGTTCCTGTCAATCCTGCCAAACCCTACCAGATTGCTGTCGGCGTGGCTGCGACTGCTAACGTTGCTGTTAGCGCTGTAGCTGTCTTGTACGAAGGCTCGGGCACGTTCCCGAAGACCGCCGCAACTGAGGCGATCGTCCTCTAACAAAGTTGGGGGCTACGAAGGTGGGGAGTTCATGCTCCCCACCAAGACCCTCGAAAGCGAGAAATATTTATGGCAGACCAGGTTGTAACAATAACGCAGGACTCAATCGCATACCCGCTTCAAAAGATTCAGTGGGATTGGTTGAGCGCAACCGGCGGTGCGGTGGATTCAGCCGCTTCCGGCTGGTATTGCGGAAAGATCGTCAGGGCAATTATTAGCCCGGATTCCAGCACAACCCAACCAACCGACGCTTACGACGTGACCATTGAAGACGCGGATGGATTCGATATCCTAAGCGGTGAAGGCGCAAACGCGTCCAACGCTGCAGCCGTGCATATCACCGACCCGACGAAAGTGCTTTATGTGAGGTCAAACGTTTTGACCTTGAAAATCGCTAACGCTGGCGACGCTAAAGGCGGCGTGGTAACGCTTTACATTTTGCGCGCCTGATTGGAGTAACCATGAAAGCAGTAAAGATACTGGTTCCGTTCCGGTTTGAGATTGACCATAAGGCGGTTGAGTTTGAGCCTGGAATTGCGGAGTTGCCTGACGAATCGGTTGATGCTTTTATTCGCGCGGGTTATGCCGCCTTGATTGAAGACGAGCCGGCAATCAAGATCGTGGGCAACAAAGCCACGTCAAAGGTAAAGGCGGTCAAGTAACATGGCATACGCAACTTCCGTACAAGTAAAAGACTATTTGGGCATTGCATCGACGGTGGTGGACGACAATCTACTTGGCGATCTGATTACGCGTGCGGAAGGCTTGATTGATGCTTATACCGGACGAACATTCACAGCCGTCACCGCCACGAAATACTTCGGCGAGAATTGCACGGACGGGAAGGATTTGATGCTATACGGCGAAGACCTGCTGACTGTGACCAAGTTG
The DNA here is from genome assembly GCA_029561195.1 of Pseudomonadota bacterium. Taxonomy (GTDB): domain Bacteria; phylum Pseudomonadota; class Gammaproteobacteria; order Burkholderiales; family Burkholderiaceae_C; genus Egaibacter. The sequence goes on along the minus strand of JAKQJK010000169.1, from coordinate 629 downwards.
ACGAACGGCAACGCGGTGGAAGTCGCGAGCGGCAATTATCGCCTCTTCCCGCGCAATGACAGCCCGAAGTGGCTTATCCGTTTGGACGAGTCGCAATCGTGGAGTTTCTCGGACGGCGATAGCGAAATAAGCGTGGCTGGCACGTGGGGCTATTCTGCGACCGCTCCGGCTGATATCCAGCATGCTTGCGTTAGGTTGACCGCGTTCCTGTATCGGCAGAAGGACACGTCGGCTGACATTGACCGTCCGCTCATTACTGGCGATGGGGTCACGATTATGCCTTCTTCACTACCGAGTGACGTGACGCGCATTCTTGACCGATACAAAAGGCGGGTGGGAGTATGAGCGCAAGCGCGATTTTAGGCGTTTATTCGTCACTGGCGGCTTTGTCGGTAAGCATGAAAGATGGGGTTACGCCTTATGCCTACGATCTGGACGAGCTGCCGGAATCCATCACAACCGCGCAATTGCCTTGCCGACTTCTGCTTCCCGTTGCAACCATGCCGGGTGAAGGGCGTGAGGGCACGCACATTGCGATTGGAACGGCCATGTCAATCAACTGGCAGATAACCGACCTTATGCTGTGGCAAGCGTCCGAGCAGGGCTTAGGCTTGCGTGAGTTTGCGCCG
>JAKQJK010000157.1 GCA_029561195.1 Pseudomonadota bacterium | reverse complement strand
GGCAGCTGCCAGGCGAAACGCTTCACGCGCGAGTTCTTCGGGTACACCGACGATCTCGTACAGAACCTTGCCAGGCTGGATTTCAGCAACGTAATACTCTGGATTACCTTTACCGTTACCCATGCGAACCTCTGCAGGTTTTTGGGAAATTGGCTTGTCCGGAAAAATCCGGATCCAGATACGGCCACCACGCTTCACGTGACGGGAAATCGCACGACGTGCAGATTCAATTTGACGGGCCGTCAGACGACCCCGATCGGTGGACTTCAGACCAAAATCACCGAACGCCACCGTGTTGCCACGAGTAGCGACGCCGGTGTTACGGCCTTTTTGCTCCTTACGATACTTTCTACGAGCTGGTTGCAGCATTTTATTTCTCCGTGTTTCTCAACCGATTACTCGGTCTTGGCACCGTCAGCTGCTGCAGCTGGCGCGACTACCTTGCGGACGCGCTTAACGGCGGTTTTCGGGGTATCAGCTCCAGCGGCTTCCGCCGGTTTGTCGCTGCCATCGGCCGGGGCGGCATTGCTACCCACGGGACGACGTGCACCGCGCGCTGGCGGACGGTCTCCTGCAGGGCGTGCACCACCACGATCATCGCGGCGTGGGCCGCGTGGACGACGCTCTTCATCAGCACGGGGTTCAACGGCGGCTGGCAGGTCATTACGACCGAGCGTGTCACCTTTGTAGACCCACACCTTGACGCCAATGACGCCGTAGGTGGTTTTGGCTTCGGAAGTGCCGTAGTCGATGTCAGCACGCAGGGTGTGAAGTGGCACGCGGCCTTCGCGGTACCACTCGCAACGTGCGATTTCAATACCGTTCAGACGACCGGACGACATGATCTTGATGCCCAGGGCACCCAGACGCATGGCGTTTTGCATGGCGCGCTTCATGGCACGGCGGAACATGATCCGCTTTTCCAATTGCTGCGTAATGCTGTCGGCGATCAGCTTGGCATCGATTTCAGGCTTGCGCACTTCTTCGATGTTCACAGCAACGGGCACACCGAGTTGCTTGCCAAGCTCACGCTTCAAGTTCTCGATATCTTCGCCCTTTTTACCGATCACAACACCCGGACGTGCCGAGAAAATCGTGATGCGAGCATTTTTGGCGGGGCGCTCAATCAGTATGCGCGACACCGAAGCATTTTTCAGCTTGGCTTTAAGGTACTCACGCACCTTGATGTCTTCAGCAAGCATACCGGCGAAATCGCGATCATTAGCGTACCAGCGCGAAGACCAGTTACGGCTGATCGACAGGCGAAAGCCGGTTGGGTTTATCTTTTGTCCCATAGTTTCCTGGCCTCTTTCAGTTACCAACCGTCACGTACACATGGCACGTGGGTTTTCTGATCTGGTTGCCACGGCCTTTTGCGCGGGCCGTGAAACGCCGCAGCGAAGCACCTTGCTCGACGAAAATGGTTTTCACCTTGAGTTCGTCGATGTCGGCACCGTCATTGTGTTCGGCATTGGCAATGGCCGACTCCAGAACCTTCTTGATGATCACGGCAGCTTTTTTCTGCGTGAACTGCAGGATGTTCAGGGCTTGGTCAACTTTTTTGCCGCGAATTAGATCCGCGACCAGACGACCTTTGTCTACCGACAAACGGACGCCGCGAAGGGTTGCACGTGTTTCCATGGTCACCTCCTTATTTCTTTACGACTTTTTTGTCAGCAGGATGGCCCTTGAAAGTACGGGTGAGTGCGAACTCGCCCAACTTGTGACCTACCATTTGATCGGTGATATAGACTGGCACGTGCTGCTTGCCGTTGTGCACCGCGATGGTCAAGCCGATGAACTCGGGCAGGATCATGGAGCGGCGTGACCAAGTCTTAATCGGCTTTTTGTCCTTGGTGGTAACGGCTTTGTCAGCCTTGGCCACCAGGTGATGGTCAACGAATGGACCTTTTTTGAGAGAGCGAGTCATTTACGTTCCCCTTACTTCTTGCGACGCGACACGATCATGACCTGCGTGCGCTTGTTGTTACGGGTACGGTAACCCTTGGTCAGATTACCCCAAGGATCGACTGGGTGACGGCCTTC
>JAKQJK010000062.1 GCA_029561195.1 Pseudomonadota bacterium | reverse complement strand
GGCATCGCGCTCGATGTACACGCGCCCGGCGCGGTCCATGCAGGTGCCTTGCGCGGCGATGTAGCCCTCGGGTGCGTGGCCTTCGGCGATGAGCCACTGCGCCAGGCTGGCGTTCAGGCTGCCGGTGACCGGGTCTTCGTTGATGCCCATGTGCGGCGCAAAGCCGCGCACCTCCACTTCTGGGACGCCGCTGGTGGTGCCGGTGCCACCGATAAAAGCACGGGCTTCGCGGTTGGAGCGTGATATCAAACCTGTAGATGCTGGCGCAGACTCCACGCCGACCACACCCACTTTATGCCCCAGATTTTTCAGCTCCAGAAAATTGGGTGTCAGCTCCAGTACGGTCTGCGGGCTGTCCAGCAGCAGGCCCAGCCAGGCGGTGCCGTTGTCCAGCATCTGGGCGGTTTTGATCTGTGGCGCCTTGAGTCCGAGCGCCTTGGCAATCTGGGCCAGCAGCGCGGGGCTGGGGGCGGTGCGCTTCAGCGGCGGTGCACCAAACGCCAGGCGGTTGCTTTCGCGGCGGATGTTGACTAGGCCTACCTTGCACTCCTGCACGATGAATTGAGCCCCTTTGGGTTTGCCACCCGCCTGCAGCCATGCGTGACAGGTGCCCAGCGTGGGGTGGCCGGCAAAGGGCAGTTCGCCGCCGGGCGTGAAGATGCGCACGCTGTAGTCGGCGCCCGCTTGCATGCCGGTTTCGGTGGGGGGTAGCACGAACGTGGTTTCCGACAGGTTGGTCCAGCGCGCAAAACGCTGCATGTCAGCGTCGCTCAAGTCGCTGCCGTCCAGCACGACGGCCAGCGGGTTGCCCAGGTAAGGCGTGCCGGTGAAGACGTCAACCTGTTTGTAGGGGCGCGATGTCATGACAGCTCCAGGTCCAGCACGCCGCGGCTGGCGGGGCGCGCCAGCATCTGCGCATACCAGCTCGCCAAGTGGGGGCGGTATTTATGTTCGATCGGCAAGCCCAACCAGCGGTGAATTTCGCAGGCTACAGGAATGTCTGCCATGGTGAAATGAGTGCCTGCCATGAACGGCTGCTGCGCGAGGTGGGCGTCCAGCAGGTCCATCAGCGGCTCGGTGGCGGCAATTGACTTGGCTACCAGCGCGGCATCGGACTGGCCGCCGGGCTTGCGGATCAGTTGCACAAAGGCGTCGCGACCTGCAGGGTTGCATGTGGTCTGTTGCCAGTCCATCCAGCGCTCGGCGTTGAAGCGGGCTTGCAGTGCGTCAGGGTAGAGCGTGCCGTGCGCATGTTGGGCACACAGGTAGCGCACGATCACGTTGGATTCCCACAGCGTGAACGCGCCGTCCTGCAGCACCGGCACCACGGCGTTGGGGTTCATTTGGAGGTAGGGCGGTGTTTTGACGACGCCAAATTCGCCGCCGGCATTGGAGCGCTCAAAGGCCACGCCGACTTCTTGCGCGGCCCAGACCACCTTGCGGACGTTGATGGAGCTCATGCGCCCCCAGATGTGTAGATTGGTGCTCATGGTGCTTTCATGATTTGGTTTATGCGGCAAGCGCCAGGCCGGGCAGCGTGGCCGCATAGCTCTGGATGGCTTTGGCCAGTGAAGCGACGCCGCGGTGAATTTCGTCCACGCTGGATGTCACGAACGACAGGCGCAGCGTGCGCGGGTCGCCATGGCTGGCATAAAACGGCGTGCCAGGAACGAAGGCCACGCCCTGATCCACAGCCAGGGGCAGCAGGTCCACGGCGCTCATCCCCTTGGGCAAACGGGCCCACAGGAACATGCCGCCGGCCGGAGTGTTCCACGTGAGCGTCGTGTCGGGGTTGCCCGATGGGAACTCATGTGCCAGCGCCTGCAGCATGGCGTCACGCTGTGATTTGTAAAGCGCGCGGATCATGGGCACGTGCCGGTCCAGAAAGCCACCCTTCATCACTTCGGCAGCCATGCGCTGGTTGAAGCTGGGGCTGTGCAGATCGGCGGCCTGCTTGGCTTGCAGCAGCTTGGGGTACAGCGCTTTGGGCGCCACCATGAAGCCCAGCCGCAGGCCCGGGGCCAGCACCTTTGAGAACGAGCCGAGGTACACGCCGCCATCGGGGTTGCGCGCGGTCAATGGCTGGGGCGGCGGGGTGTCAAACCACAAGTCACCGTAGGGGTTGTCTTCGAGCAGCGGCAAGCCTGCGGTGGCTGCGGCGGCGCTGAGCGCTGCGCGGCGGGCTTCGTTCATTGTGCGGCCGGTGGGATTCTGGAAATTGGGCAGCACGTAGAGAAAACGTGCCTTACCAGCGCCAGTACCGACCTTGGCGGTCAGGTCGCCTACGTCCACGCCGTCGTCATCACTGGCCACACTCACCACCTCGGGCTCCATGGGCGTGAAAGCCTGCAGCGCGCCCAGGTACGTGGGGGTTTCCACCAGAATGCGGCTGCCGGTATCGATCAATATTTTGGCGACCAGGTCCAGGCCCTGCTGTGAGCCGGTGGTAATCAGCACCTGCGCCGGGTCTACCTTCCAGGGGAGATTGGCGGCGACCATCTCGCGCAGCGGGCCGTAGCCTTCGCTGGCGGCGTATTGCAGCGCGGCCTGGCCATCGTCACGCAAGACCTTGTCGCACGCAGCGGCAAACTCTCTGATGGGAAAAGTTTTGGGCGAAGGCAGACCGCCCGCAAAACTGATGATGCCGGGTTTTTCGGTGACCTTGAGGATTTCGCGAATGACGGAAGGGTTCATCTTCTCGGCGCGTTTGGCTAGTGTCCAGTTCATTTTTCTCCTCCAGTCGGGCCGTAAAAGACAACCCAGGTTACAAAATCTTTTCCGAAATTCTCAAACCGGTGCGTCACGCCTGCCGCTACGAAGAAGGCATCCCCCGCGGTGGCTGAAAAGCGCTGGTCACCAATGATGATCTCACCCGTGCCGCTGTGGATCAGGTACAGCTCATCCTGATCATGTGGCAACTGTCGGTCGCGTCCACCGGCATTGGTGCCAGGTGTGAAGACCTTCAGCGTCATCGTGCCGCCACTCATCATCGCCACAGATGGCGCACCTTCCGGATATTGCGCGGTGGCCGGGCCGGGCAGGCGCTTGAGAGCTTCGGCAATGGATGTTTTCATTGTGTGGTCTCCTTTGGCTGAACATGCGCCAGCGCTCGGGTTACATATTCATCCTTTTCACCCACCGGTGCAAAGTAATGCAGTACTTCCCGCGCGGCCTCGGCACTTCTCAGGCGCGTGATGAGCCAGGCTGAAATGTATTGTGCCGACAGGCAGCCACCGGCCGTGGCCAGGTTGCCCTGCGCATAGAAAGCCTGATTCAGCACGTTCACGCCTGCAGCCTGCACCCACGGTTTGCTGGTGGTGTCGGTGCACGCGGGCATCTGTTTGGTTAGGCCAAGTTTCGCGAGCAAAAACGTTCCCGAGCATTGGGCTGCAATGAGCTG
>JAKQJK010000134.1 GCA_029561195.1 Pseudomonadota bacterium | reverse complement strand
GACGTGATTCTGGTGGGTGAAATGCGTGATGCCGAAACGGCCGAGATCGGCCTTCGTGCCGCCATCACCGGGCACCTGGTGCTGTCCACACTGCACACTCGAGATGCCATGAGCACGCCGTTTCGCTTGCTGGACATGGGGGTGCCGGCGTTCATGGTCGCTACCTCGCTGCAAGCGGTCATCGCGCAACGGCTGGTTCGGCTGAATTGCGATGTGTGTGCTGAACCGCACGAGCCCACGGCGCAGGAAAGCGCCTGGCTGGCGGGCATGCTGTCTGAAGGTGAAACACTCGTCGCCAAGAAAGGGCGGGGTTGCTCAGCCTGCAACGGCACCGGTTATGCCGGCCGCCAGGGTGTGTATGAATTGCTGGAGATGGACGCGGTGCTGACACAGGCCGCTACCCGCTCTGACCCGGCTGCCTTCATGACGGCCGCACGCGAACGCATGGCCGGGCACACGTTGGCTTTCCACGCGCTGGAACTGGTGCGCCAGGGGCGTACTTCGCTGGCTGAAGCCCTGCGCATAGGTTCCGACGTGGACTCTCAGGATTAACCGGCCATGGCGACCTTTGCGTGGCGCGGCCGAAATGCGCGTGGTGAGCTGGTTCAAGGGCAACTGGAGGCTATCGGTGAAAACGCGGTAGCCGATCAACTGGTTTCGCTGGGTGTTGCTCCTGTTCATATCGCGGCTGCTGAGCCAGTGTCCGAGGCGGATGGTAGCGACTGGTGGGCCCGGTTGAACCGCAAGGCTATCAAGATTGAAGACATTCTGGTGTTCTCACGCCAGATGTACACGCTGAACAAGGCGGGTGTACCGATTCTGCGAGCTTTTGCCGGTTTGCAGGCGTCATCGGACAAACCGGCCATGGTGGACATGCTCAGGGACGTGCGATCCAGCCTGGACCAGGGGCGGGAGCTTTCAGCCTCGCTGGCGCGTCATATCGATGTGTTTGGCGCGTTCTATATCGCCATGATTCGCGTGGGCGAGATGACGGGACGCCTGACCGAGGTGTTTCTGCGCCTGAACGAGCACATGGAGTTTGAGCGCGATGTTCGAGAGCGCGTCAAGCAGGCCATGCGGTACCCGATGTTCGTGATGATTGCGATGGGTATTGCGCTGGTAATTCTCAACATCTTCGTCATTCCGGTTTTTGCCAAGGTATTTGCCGGGTTCAATGCCGAGCTGCCGTTGATAACCCGTGGACTGCTGGGCTTTTCCGGCTGGATGGTGGACTGGTGGCCGTTGATACTGGCCGCTGGCATTGGCGCCGTGGTGGCGGTGCGGGGTTACCTGCGCACCACTGAAGGCCGTTACCGCTGGGATCGTCGCAAGCTCAAATTACCTATCGTGGGCGACATCGTGCTCAAGGCCACGCTGGCCCGGTTTGCACGCAGCTTTGCGTTGTCGAGCCAGAGTGGTGTGCCGCTGGTGCAGGCGCTAACAGTGGTGGCGCAGACGGTGGACAACGCCTACATCGGAAGCCGCATCGAACAAATGCGCGACGGCATTGAGCGGGGCGAAAGCATTTCCCGTTGCGCCGCCGCGACGGGGGTTTTCACGCCGGTCGTATTGCAGATGATTTCGGTAGGTGAGGAAACCGGTGAGCTGGATTCTCTGCTGTTTGAAATTGCCGGCATGTACGAACGCGACACCGACTACAGCATCAAGGGTCTGTCGGCGGCCATTGAGCCGGTTTTGCTTGCTGCTATTGCCGTGCTGGTTTTGCTGCTGGCGCTCGGTGTGTTCCTGCCCTTGTGGAACATGGGCCAGGCGGCCATGGGCAAAGGCGGTTAGACGTGGCCGTGATGGGCGTCACGCCCGTGGTACGCAGCCGTTTGGTTGAATGGTCACTGGTGGCAGCCGTGATCGTCGCGCTGGCGCTGGCCTTTGCCTATTACGCCAACAAGGTCAGAGGCCAGAGCGAACTAGCGGCCATCAGGGTGACCGTTGGTGCCTTGCGTTCCACTCTGGCGGTTGAAGACCTCCGGCAAAAGGTGCCTCACGCTGCGCCATCAGCAGCGCTCATTCCTTACAACCCGTTTGAGCTGTTGCGCCAGCGCCCCGGCAACTACCGGGGTGAGGTGGCCGACGCCCAAGCCGCTGGTGCTCTGGCCACTCCGGGCAGTTGGGTTTTTGAGCGCACATGTGCCTGCATAGCTTACCGGCCGCTGGATACGCGCTGGCTGGACAGCCCCAGCGGCGACGCGCTACTGTGGTTTTATGTACTCGACCCACACGGAAAAAAGCAGACTTCGAACCAGGGGCCTTTGCAACTCGTCGCCCGGGAAGCCTACCTCTGGCAGGGCCAGTTGATTGACTGAGCGTGATGGCGTCCTGACAAGCTCCGGGGTATTTGGGCCGCTTATTCCGGCTTTAGTTCTCCCCGAACCCGTCGATAGTACGTTTGTACGTTCAAAAACACGTCAATTGGTAACCTATTGGAGAAAGACATGAAGCAAGTTCAACGCGGTTTTACCCTGATCGAATTGGTGATGGTGATCGTGATCCTCGGCGTGCTGGCAGCCGTGGCGATCCCCAAATTTGTGGATTTGAAGAGTGATGCCCAAGCTGCAGCCTTGCAAGGCGTGGTCGGAGGTATCAATTCAGCGAGTGCTGTTAACTATGCAGCCCGTAGCGCCAACGCTACCAAAGGTTCTGCAACCATCGGATTGACCTGCTCCGCAGCTGCCACGGCCATCATGCAAGGTGGCATACCATCTGGATACACCCTGCCTGCAACCGTATTGGTTGCCGGTGACAACACATGCTTGGTGACGCAGACTGGCACCGGTGGCGGTACCGCCAATGCAACGATCATCGGAATCTGATCACCTTCATCGACCGGTTGATCCAGACTAAAGAAGGGCCTCTTGAGGCCCTTTTCTGCTTTTACAGAGCTGAAATTCAGCAAAAATAGTAGTGTTCTTTGGCCTCTAGCCCACGTCCAATATGCGTGAGTAGCTATAAATATCATAGCAAATGATCCTTTTGCGAACCCCGTTCCTTGACCTCATGAATTCCCTGCCGCCGCGCAAGCAGCCGGGTGGTGGGGTACGT
>JAKQJK010000128.1 GCA_029561195.1 Pseudomonadota bacterium | reverse complement strand
ATCTGTCAGAACCAGCGCTGAACCTGTTGGCTACCATCGTGCGGGGCGCCGACACCGACCGCCACGATCTGGCACCGCAGTCGGCCGGCTTGCTGGCCCTGTCGCTCGGGCTCTCCCGACTGCATGCTGGCGATGATCTGGCCATGCTGGAGGCTGCCATGCCCCTGTACGACGCGTTGTATGCGTGGTGCCGTGACAAGGTGAGCGCGCAAGACGAGCCCCATAACTGGAAACCCGAAACCATGACCGGAGCAAAAGCATGAATTCCGGCATGAGCGAGGGCGTGGCGCCATTAACGTCCGGCCCCACCATCGGCTTCCGGGAGGCCCTGAAGTTCTGGTTCAAACTGGGCTTCATCAGTTTTGGTGGTCCGGCAGGGCAAATTTCCATCATGCACCGTGAACTGGTAGAGCAAAAACGCTGGATTTCCGAAAAGCGGTTTTTGCATGCACTGAACTACTGCATGCTGTTGCCCGGCCCCGAGGCGCAGCAGTTGGCCACCTATATCGGCTGGCTGATGCACCGCACTTGGGGTGGTATTGCGGCCGGGGTGCTGTTTGTGTTGCCCTCGCTGTTTATCCTGATTGGCCTGAGCTGGGTCTATGTGGTGTTTGGCCAGGTGCCATGGGTAGCCGCGCTGCTCTATGGCATCAAGCCTGCAGTAGCAGCTATTGTGCTGCAGGCAGTTCACCGGATTGGCTCCAAAACTTTAAAAAAACCATCCTCAGCCCCCGTACTATGGGTAATAGCAGCTGTGAGTTTTATAGCAATCTATTTCCTTAACGTGCCTTTCCCGTTGATCGTCCTGAGCGCGGCCTTTATCGGCTGGCTGGGTGCCCGGCTCGCTCCGGGGCAGTTTTCGGGCGGTGGCGGGCATGGCGCTGCAAAGGCAAGTTATGGGCCTGCGATGATTGATGATGACACGCCGACTCCGGAACATGCGCGCTTCAAAAAATCCCGTCTCGCCAAGATACTCGTCATCGGTGCGGTGCTGTGGCTGCTGCCGGTAGCCGGTCTGGTGGCGTGGCAGGGTTGGAGCGGTGCAATTACACAAATGGGCTGGTTCTTCACCAAGGCTGCACTACTGACCTTCGGCGGCGCCTATGCCGTTCTGCCTTATGTGTACCAGGGTGCAGTCGAGCAGTTTGGGTGGCTTACGGGTCCCCAGATGATTGATGGTCTGGCGCTGGGCGAGACCACTCCCGGCCCGCTGATCATGGTGGTGGCGTTTGTCGGGTTCGTGGGTGGCTGGACAAAGCAGGTGCTGGGGCCGGACGCCTTGTTCCTGGGCGCAGCATTCGCCGCAACGGCGGTGACCTGGTTCACCTTCCTGCCTTCATTTGTGTTCATCTTTGCGGGAGGGCCGGTGGTTGAGTCTACTCACGGCAAGCTGCACTTCACGGCGCCGCTAGCGGCGATCACAGCAGCCGTGGTTGGTGTGATCGCCAGTCTGGCTCTGTTTTTTATAGCGCATATCGCATATATTCCGGGCGCTACAGGCACCCATTTCTCCCAACTGGACTGGGTCGGACTGTTGATCGCAACCGTAGCCGCTGTCGCCCTGTTGCGCTATAAGGTGGGCGTGATTCCGGTGATAGCCGCCTCTGCTATGGCGGGGCTGGTGGCCAGGTTGTCAGTGTGAGATTTTGACGTGGAGAGCTTCTTCAGGCGGGATGCTGAAGTTCAAATTTTTCCTGGCATTGGATGCAGCGCTGCGCTTCTGGTGCGGCATGCAGCCTGCCTTTTCCGATGTCGGCGCCGCAGTCAGTGCACTCGCCATATTTACCGGCGTCAATACGCTTTAATGCAGCATCAATCGCGTTGAGCTCGGCGGTTTCGTGCTCGGCAAGAGCGAACTCGGTTTCCCGTTCAGTTGCCATTTGTGCGTGCGAATCTTCCGGCCGCGCGAAATGTGCGGTAGCCGCTTCGACACGGCTCACATCTCCGCCTCTTTGCTGCGCTATCTGGGCCAGTAATTCTGTACGCATGCGTTGCAGTTGTTGACGGTAAGGATCAGCTTGATGTTTGTCCATGACGAAACCTCTATATTGAGGTAATCATGATGCGCTTTCCGACAGAGCCCCGCTTTGACCAGGATCAATACTTCGGGGCTTCATCTTTTGGCATCAATCACGCGGCTCCGCCCGGTGCCATATGATGCGAGCGCATCAACTCTTTGCAGGGAGAAAATCAATGCTTCGCTCTTTACGTATGGGTATTTTGGGTCTGGTGGTGTGGACTCTGGCGGGTTGTGCCGCGCTGAGCCCGGGTCCGCGTTCGTACACCGTCAGCCAGGCACAGTTGCTGGAGCTGATCGCCAAACGCTTCCCGATTAATGAGCGCGTAGCCGACTTGCTGGATTTGCAGGCGCTGGCGCCCCGTATCAAGCTGCTGCCCGATAGCAACCGTATTGCAACCGAGCTGGATCTCAACTTCAGTGAACGTTTACTGCGCTCTGCCTTTCAGGGGTCACTGTCGATGGACTATGGTCTGCGGTTCGAGCCATCTGACAACAGCATTCGCATGACGGATGTCAAAGTGAGCAGCTTTCAATTTGCCGGTGTGCCGGAGCGTTACCAGCCACTGGTGAATGGTCTTGCACCATTTCTTGCAGAGCGGTTGCTCAACGATTTCTCATTGCATCAAATCAGCGCCAAAGATCTGAATGCGACGAATGGATGGGGATACGCGCCAGGCGGTTTTCAGGTGACTCCGCAGGGTTTAAGCATTTCACTGACACCCAAAAAGGCCCCTTAACGCCGCCGAGCTTAAAAAAGCTCCACGTCACCCACGTTCGTGACCTGCTCGACCAATACACCCTCGGCAACCAGAGCCCTGTGGCTGTATAACCGATTGCGGCCGCTGGCCTTGGCGTGATAGACCGCTTTGTCCGCTCGCTCAAATGCGCCACTGGGTGTGTCACCCGCGCGTACCTCGGAGAAGCCAATGCTGATGGTGATGTGACCTACTTGCGGGAATAGATGGCGCTCGGTATTTGCCCGCAACCGCTCAAGTGCGTTACCCGCATCGGCCTCGGTTTTGCAACGCATCAGCACCACGAACTCTTCTCCACCAAAGCGGTAAAGCTGGTCATGAAAGCGAAAGCACGTGCGCATCAGTCGGGCCAACAACAACAGAACCTCATCACCAATCAGGTGGCCATAGGTGTCGTTGACCCGCTTGAAGTGATCGATATCGATCATTGCCAGCCAATAACTCCCGGTGCTGGACGCGTCACGGCGGTCTTCCTGATCCTGGCCTTCAATCATGTTCTGCTCAATGGTCGCTTTCATGAAGGCGCCGTCAAAGGTCTTGCGATTGAGTAACTCGGTCAATGTGTCGCGCTCGCCATAGTCCAGTAAATTCTGAAAGTTGCTGTACAGGCGCAGCACCCCACTGACGAGGCGCACGGACTCTTCGGCGAGCAATCCTTCCGAATGGATTTCCAGCACGCGGCTGGACTCCAGGTTTTTGGACAGCGGAAATACCGTGATGTGGGACTCGCCGATCTGCCGCATCACCAGCTGCGAATCAACGGCCTGCTGCCGAAGGGGGTGATCACTGAGCCTGGGTAGCAGATGGAGATTGTTCCAGTCGGATTCAATCACCGGAACCAGTTCACCAGGCCCCAGTCGCGTGCAGGTAAACCAGCGCTCGTCATCCCTTTCACCCACGCTGCGGCAGATCGCAATGGTGAGTGGTGACAGCAGGTCCCTGATCGTGCTGACCAGGGCAAGCTCCAGCTCGTCCCGGTCTTTGTGGGTCGTCAGATTGGCCAGGTTGTCTACCAAATGGGGCATTTCCGCAGTTTACATGGGGGTCGATGGTGCAGGGTGAGCTCAGCGCAGACGCCCCGATGCTGGCGTACCGCGTTGGGCACAGGTAAAGTAGCAACCTTAACGGCGGCGTCCGTTGTCAGAATCTGGAGTCCAATCATGAATGCACCTCTTCACCGCGAGATCCCCGGGGGCTTGCTGGACAGCGCTCTTGCCTTGTCTGACGTGACGCGGCAATGGGATGACGACATCGTTCGCCAGATCACCGATTACATCGGTATTCCAGCGAAATCACCCGGCTTCGATGCAGATTGGGCACAACACGGTTACATCGATACCGTGTTGCGAAATGCCGCAGCCTGGGTCGTGGCCCAGAAGGTTGCGGGCTTGAAGCTGGAAATTGTTCGTCTGGAAGGGCGTACGCCAGTACTGTTTTTTGAAATTCCCGCGACGAAGGCCGACAGCACACAAACCGTGCTGATGTATGGCCACCTGGACAAACAGCCCGAATTCAACGGCTGGCGATCAGACCTGGGCCCTTGGACTCCCAAGTTTGAAGACGGCAAGCTATATGGTCGTGGTGGAGCGGATGACGGCTACGCTGTGTATGCCAGCATCGCGGCGGTTCAGGCGCTGAAAAGCCAGAACGTGCCGCACCCGCGCATTGTTGGACTGATCGAAACCTGTGAGGAAAGCGGCTCTTATGACCTGCTGCCCTACATTGACGCCCTGCGCACGCGCCTTGGCGATGTCGCGCTGGTTATTTGCCTGGATTCCGGCGCCGGTAATTACGATCAGCTGTGGTTGACCACCAGTCTGCGGGGCATGGCCAGTGGCACGTTGAAGGTGGAGGTACTGACCGAGGGCATCCACTCGGGTGATGCCAGCGGGTTGGTGCCATCCAGTTTTCGTATCATGCGCCAGGTGCTGGACCGCCTGGAGGACAGCGCAACCGGGCGCCTGTTGCCCGCCAGCTTCCACTGCGAAGTGCCGGCTGAACGACTAGACCAGGCCCGCGCCACGGCCGCGATCCTGGGCGACGAGGTTCACAAACGGTTTCCCTGGGCGCATTACGACTGCGGAGGATCCTCCGTGTTTACGCTGCCCACCACGACGGACCCGTTGCAGGCGTTGCTGAGCCGTACCTGGACGCCCACGTTGAGCGTTACCGGGGCTGAAGGCTTCCCCGCTCTCAAGGATGCTGGCAACGTGTTGCGACCGTACACCGCATTCAAGCTGAGCCTGCGTTTGCCGCCACTGATTGATGCAGCACAGGCCGTTCAGGAAATGAAACAACTGCTGGAGGATAACGCGCCCTACCAGGCCAAAGTCACGTTTGAAGGCGGCGGAAGTGCGACAGGATGGAATGCACCCGCCACGATGCCGTGGTTTGAGTCCGCGCTCCATGCGGCATCGAATGCCCACTTTGGCGCGCCTTGCGGCTACATTGGCCAGGGTGGCACCATTCCCCTGATGAGCATGCTCTCTGCGGGTTTTCCCAAAGCACAGATGATGGTGTGCGGCGTGCTAGGCCCCAAGAGCAACGCGCATGGACCCAACGAGTTTTTGCATGTTCCCTATGCCAAAAAACTCACTGCTGCCGTGGCCCATGTGATGGCCCAGATGCCCTGATCAATTACGGGATGCTTCATGTCGACTGACTCAACTCTCTCCACTTTTGTTGCCCAGGATGGCGACAACATCGCGATTCAGGACTGGCCACTTGAAAAAGGCCGCAAACCGCGGGGTGTTGTCATCATTGTTCATGGGCTGGGGGAGCACGCCGGGCGTTATGACCATGTGGCCCAGAGATTGAATGAATGGGGGTTTGCTGTTCGTGGGCTGGACCAATATGGCCACGGCGAATCGGGCGGCGTGCGCGGCGGATTGCCCAGCAGCACCCGTTTGCTGGACGACCTGGCCGATATTGTGGACAACACCTGGATACGTTTTGACAAGGATGTTCCGCTGATTTTGCTGGGCCACAGCATGGGCGGGCTTGTCGCCAGCCGGTTTGTGTCGCTGGGCATGCGCCCGGTGGACGGATTGATCATGTCATCGCCCGCGCTGACCCCCGGGCTGAATAGTGTGCAGAAATTCATGATGGATGTGGTGCCGCGGTTTGCGCCCAATCTGCGGGTGGGCAACGGGTTGGATGCATCGTTCATTTCGCACGATCCGGCGGTTGTGGCTGCCTACAAGTCGGATCCGCTGGTGCATGACCGTGTTTCCGGACGGCTCGCAAAGTTCATTGTGGATACCGGCCCACCAGTTCTGGCGGCAGCTCCGCAGTGGAAGGTGCCCACCTTGCTGATGTGGGCGGGTGAAGACAAACTGGTCAACCCCGCAGGAAGCCGCGCCTTTGCCACCATCGCGCCCAAGACAGTGGTGGACTCGCGCTGTTTTGAGTCGATGTACCACGAGATTTTCAACGAGTTGAAACCAGAGCCCGTATTTGGCGAGCTCAAACGCTGGCTGGACAGCCGGTTTTAGGGAGCCGCTGCCTTCACGGGCCGGGCCTGCCGCAGCATCAGCCACACCAGCGCGGCACCGGTCAACGCCACGGGCAACAGCGAGCCAATGTTCAACAGCGTCCATCCGCGTGTGGTCACCAACACGCCGGATGCAAACGAGGTGATAGCCAGTGTGGCAAACATGAAAAAGTTCAAGGCGCCCTGAGCCCGATCTTTCTCCGCTGGGGTATAGGTTTGCAAAGATAGCGTGGTGCTGCCGGTGAACAGAAAATTCCACCCGACGCCCAGCAGAAACAGGGCAGTCAGAAACTGGTGCAAATCAACGCCTGACAACGCAATCGCGATGCACAGCGCGTTGAGCACGACGCCTACGCCCATGATGGGCAACGCACCAAAACGCTTGATCAAATGGCCAGTAAAAAACCCGGGCGCAAACATGCCGATCACGTGCCACTCCAGCACCAGCGCCACATCGGAAAACGGCAGGTTGCATTGCTGCATGGCAATGGGCGTGGCCGCCATCAGCAGGTTCATCACGCCGTAACCCAACGAACCGGCAACAGCTGCCACGATGAACACCGGCTGACGCATGATTTCACCCAGGGGACGACCGCCGTCACCTTTTTTGAGTGGCGGTGGCGGTGGAAAGCTGACAAAACTCAGCACCACCATGGACACCAATGCGACGACGGCTAATGCCAGATAGGCGCCCGCAAATGGCGCATCCATGAGCGTGCGGGTTTGCGCCGCGAGGTTGGGCCCGAGCACGGCGCCAATCAGGCCACCCGCCATCACCAGTGATACGGCCTTTTCGCGCCAGGCGGGCTCGCTCAGCTCGGCAGCGGCAAACCGGTACAGCCCGGCATTGGCGTTGTAGTAACCCGCCACTACGGTGGCAAAACACAGCAGCCAGAAATCCTTGTGGATGGCCGCGTAAGCACACAGCAGCGCAGACCCCAAGGCGACCAGTAGCCCCAGCTGGAAGGACGCCTTGCGGCCAAAGCGATGCTGCGTTTTGGCGACCAGTCCGGTGGACAGAGCACCACCCACCACGTAACCCATGACCGGCAGTGTGGCCATCCAGCCCAACGGGGCCAGACTCAGGCCCACCAATCCGTTTATGGCGATGAAGGTGACGTTGTTGGTGAGGAAGAGACCCTGGCAGATTGCCAGTAGCCACAGGCTGCGGTTCATGCCACCAGTGTAAGCGCTGCCAGTGCGGCAGTTTCGGCCCGAAGCACCCGTTCGCCTAGCGAGACGGGTGCGAAGCCTGCAGCAACCGCAAGCGCCTCCTCTGCGAAGCCCAGCCCGCCTTCAGGGCCTGACAGGAAAGTCAGTCCGCAGTCGGAACCCAGGCTGTCAGCAGCAGCCATACGCTCACGCAGCGGCTGCGTTCCCTCCCGCAACGACAGCAGGCACTTCGTGTGGGCAAGTGCTTCCCCGGTGGTTTTGATCCAGGTGGAGAGGTTTGTGACCGGGTGAATCAGAGGTACCCGGTTGCGGCCACATTGTTCGCAGGCAGCTACTGCTACGCTCTGCCAGTGGGCGGCCTTTTTGGCAGCGCGGTCGCCGTCCAGCCGCAGCACGGTGCGCTCGGTCATCAGGGGCTGGATGCTGGCCACACCCAGCTCCGTGGCCTTTTCAACCAGCCAGTCCATGCGGTCGTTGGCGGGCATGCCGATGGCCAGATGGATGGCGCGCCGGGCTTCGCGCTCGATGGGTGTGTGAACGCCGATATGCACGCCCACATCACTGCGGCCCATGCGCTCGACGGTGGCTTCATATTCGCCGCCTTCGCCGTTGAAGAGGGTGAGCGTGTCGCCCGGCTGCAGGCGCAGCACTTGCACGTGGCGCGCCGCGCCCGCGGGCAGGTCAAGCTGCAGGCCGGTGGCGAGTGGGGTGGGGCAGTAGAAACGGGGCATGGCAAGCGCTATAAAAATAGTAGCGACTCACGCATAATACATGAGGGATAAGGCCATGCTTGGCGCTTAAATTCGACCAAAAGCGTAGCCACTGACGGCTTGTGTGCCCTCTACCTGATCAATCAGTCGCAGCAGAGGTGTGAGCTCGCGGTAACGACCTGTCGTCGTGCGAATGTAGTTGATGAAGCGCGGCGCATCGGCCAGGTACTGTGGCTTGCCGTCGCGCAGGGTCAGGCGGGCAAAGATACCGGCCACTTTCAGGTGGCGCTGCAGGCCCATCCACTCCACGCCCCGGTAAAAAGCCCCGAAGTCGTCACCCACGGGCAAACCGGCCTTGCGGGCTTTTTCCCAATAACGGATGGTGATGTCCAGCACGAAGTCCTCTTCCCAGCTCAGAAAGGCGTCGCGCATCAGGCTGGCGATGTCGTAGGTGACGGGGCCGTAAACCGCGTCCTGAAAATCCAGCACGCCAAGTTGCGTCTTGCCCGGCGAGATCATCAGGTTTCTCGGCATGAAATCGCGATGTACATACACGGCAGGCCAAGCCTGGCATTGCTCGATAATCACCTTGAAGGTGCTGTCAAGCGTGCGGCGCATGGGCTCGTCAATCGCCACGCCGCGGTGCCGGGTCAAATACCATTCTGGGAACAGCTCCAGCTCGCGGCGCATTAGCGCTTCGTTGTAGGGTGGCAGCACATCGGGGCGAGACGCCATTTGCCAGGCGATCAAGGCGTCCAGCGCCTGCAGGTAGAACCCGTGGTTGGCGACAGGGCTTTCGCGGTTGATGACCTGCATCATGGTTTGCTGGCCCAGGTCGCTGAGAAGCATGAAGCCCAGCGAGGGTTCCCACGCCAGCACCTGTGGCACGTTCAGCCCCGCCGCCATCATCAGGGAGGCAACTTTCGCAAAAGGTGCGCAGTCCTCCTTGTCGGGGGGGGCATCCATGATGATGCAGCTCTCGTTGCCCTGATTCACCCGGAAATAGCGGCGAAAGCTGGCGTCTGCCGATGCCAGCCGCAGCGTTGCTGGCGCAAGATGATGCAAGGGTGCGACCACCGAAAACCAGCTATGGAAGGCGGCTTCCCGGTCCTGGCTGGACCACAGGATGGTGTCTGGGGTGCCGGGGTTGATCGCGGGGGATGGGGCAGTGTGCAGGCTCATGGATAATCCATTTTACAAACCCGCCTGCCCTTACCTGCTCTTCCCCCGTTTCACCCGCCCGATTGACCGCTTTCCGTCCGATGCACCCCTCGATGCCTGCCGTGAAACGACCGACTTCCCGTACTAGCCAGAAACCTCTGCTGCTGACCCCCGTCGCGTGCGTCGTTTGGGGGTTGCTGGGCAGCGCAGGCGTGCATGCGCAAGAAGCCGGTGAAGAAGGCATCCAGCTGAAAAGCAGCCCATTGCTGCAGGACCAGCCCGGCACAGCCACCCAGGAGTCTCTGCCAACTTTTCTGAAGGGGGAGCGCACGTTCGGTCGCCCTGATCTGGAAACTGTCGTTGAAGGCAATGCCGAGCTGCGCCGTGGCGACATGGTGATTCGTGCCGACCGGATGGAGTATTTCCAGCCTGACGACCTGGCCCGAGCGCGGGGTAATGTCTATATCAACAAAGCTGGCAATGTGTACCAGGGCCCCTTGCTGGAACTCAAGGTAGATGTCTTTGAAGGGTTCTTCACGCAACCCAGCTACCGCTTTTTGAGGAACGGGGCGCACGGCGAGGCGGACCGCGTCGATTTCCTGAGCGACCAGCGCATGGCTATCAAGAACGCAACTTTCACCACCTGTGAGCGCACGCCCGGACCCAGCTGGATGCCCGACTGGATACTGCGCGCCGCAAGTATTGATATCGACAACGAAGAGGAAGTTGGCCTGGCGACGGGTGCGGTGCTCAGCTTCAAGGGCATACCCATTCTGCCCATCCCGATCCTGAGTTTTCCGCTGAGCGACAAGCGCAAGTCGGGTGTGTTGCCGCCGACTTTTGGCCTGGACAGTGTGAACGGTGCCGAGGTAACGCTTCCCTATTACTGGAACATTGCGCCCAATCGGGACGCAACCGTGTTCCCCACTGTCATGACCAAGCGGGGTCTTAATATGGGGGGTGAGTTTCGCTACCTGGAGCCGGGTTACGACGGCCAGGTCAGGCTGGACCTGATGCCCGATGACCGGCTTCGCCAGCACACGCGCTGGGGTTACGCCTACACCCATCAGGGGCGCATTACCGGGTCGATGGTCCCTGACAGTGGTCTGGGGCTCAGCCTCAGTCTGAATCGTGTGAGTGACGACAACTACTGGCGTGATTTCACCCGCGTTTCGTCCTCGCTGACGCAACGGCTGCTGGCCAACGACATGACGCTCAGCTGGTCAAACTGGGGGTTTTCCAACAGCGTGCGCACACTGAAATGGCAAACTCTTCAGGACGTGTCTTCTCCCATCACGCCACCTTATGACCGCTTGCCGCAAGTTGCCACGCAATACCAGCGTTCGGGTGTCAACGGGTTCGATTTTTCATTCAATGCGGACTACACCCGTTTTCAGTCCGACAGCGCACTGACGGGTCAGCCCAACACGCAAAGGACCTTTGCGCTCGCGCAGGTGAGCAGGCCCTGGCAAACTCCCTCCGGGTTTCTCACGCCCAAGGTGCAGTTGCACGCCTCCAGTTACCAGTTTGATACCCCGCTGTCCAATGGCGCCAAGTCGGCCAGCCGCATTGTCCCCACCTTCAGCCTGGACAGCGGGCTGGTATTTGAGCGTGATGCCAGTTACTTTGGTCGTGCGCTGCGCCAGACGCTGGAACCAAGGGCTTTTTACGTATACACGCCGTTTCGGGATCAGTCCCATCTCCCCATTTACGATTCGGGAGCGACCGATTTCAACTTTGCGAACATCTATACAGAGAATGCCTTTGTCGGCAATGACCGCATTTCGGATAACAACCTGCTGACATTGGGTTTGACCTCGCGTTTGCTTGACCCCGACACAGGCGCTGAAGCTGCCCGTTTTGGTGTTGCCCAGCGACTGCGGTTCAAGAACCAGAATGTGACCCTCCCTGGCGGCACGCCGGTGGCTGACCGCATCAGCGATATTCTGCTGGGTGCGTCGCTCAATTGGGATCCCAAATGGACGTTTGACACCACAGTCCAGTTCAATCCCAAAACCCGACGCTCCGAGCGTTCAACCATCGGGGCACGTTACAGCCCGGGCAACTACCGTGTGATCAGTGCGGCATACCGGTTCCAGAAAGACCTGAGTGAACAACTCGACATTGGCTGGCAATGGCCCATCAATGACCTTTGGGGCGACATGGGGCAAGACCTCGGACCCGGGCAGGGCCAGGGCGGTGGCCGCTGGTACAGTGTGGGGCGGTTGAACTTCAGCATGAAAGACGGCAAGCTGGTCGACTCGATTGTGGGCCTTGAGTACGATGCCTGTTGCTGGCTGGGCCGGGTCGTTCTGGAGCGCTTGCAGACAGGCACTACATCGGCTACGCAGCGAATCATGTTCCAGCTGGAGTTTGTCGGGTTCTCCCGGCTGGGGGCCAATCCGCTGAAAACCCTCAAGGAAAATATTCCGCATTACCAGTATCTGCGTGAGCAAATCAACTCACCCAGCCGCTTCAGCAATTACGATTAAGCAATATGAATCACCGCATCCTGGTACTCACTCTGGCTGTCTTTGCTGCATTGGGGGCTGCGCCTGCCCAAGCCCAGAGCTTGCGTCTGCCCGCGGCCAGCGCATCCGCTGTTGTCAAGCCCGTGGTACCCGTTGTGGGTGGCGGCCAGCAAGCTGCGGATTTCATCGTGGCTGTGGTGAACTCCCAGCCTGTGACCAATAACGATGTGCGCGCGGAAGCCCGCCGCATGGCCCAGCAGCTGGCGCAGCAGCAAAATGCGCCCAAACCAACAGCGGCCGAGTTGACCAGTGAGGCACTCGAACGCCTGATCCGCAAAAAGGCCATCTTGCAGTTTGCCGCGGAGTCCGGAATTCGTGTGTCGGAGGCTGATGTGGATCAGGCCGAACAGTCCGTCGCGCGCCAGAACAAGCTTGAAGTGGCTGATATGCTTAAGCGCCTTGCCGCTGACGGCATCACCGTCAGCCAGTTTCGCAAGCAGTTGCGTGAGCAACTTACCCTGACCCGGGCGCGTGAGCGCGAAGTTGACTCCAAACTGCGCATCTCTGACACGGAAGTGGAGCAATACATTCTGAGCCAGAAAAGCGGCGCCAACCCCGCAGATCTGGTGATCAATCTGGCGCAGATTCTGATCGCGGTTCCTGAAGCTGCGACGGCAGATCAGGTCAAGTCGTTGCAGGAAAAAGCAACGCGTGCTCTGGAGCGGGCCCGTGCCGGAGAAGACTTCACTGCGCTGGTAAAAGAGTTGTCCAATGCTTCGGACAAGGCCAATGGCGGCCAGCTTGGCTTGCGCAGCGCCAACCGATACCCGCAGCTGTTTGTTGACGCCACGCAAAGCCTGAACACGGGTGACGTGGCTACGGGTCTGGTGCGTTCTGGCGCAGGTTTTCATGTCCTCAAGGTGATCGAGAAACAGGCTGCCGGGCTGCCAGCCATGACGGTTGTCCAGAGCCGGGCGAGACACATTTTGCTGCGAACCAGCCCGCAGCTGACGGAAACTGCGGCACGCACCAAACTCGAAGACTTCAGAAAACGCGTAGCGGCTGGCCAGGTTGATTTTGCCGTGCTGGCCCGGGAAAACTCGCAGGACGGCAGTGCCGCGCAGGGGGGCGATCTGGGTTGGGCGAATCCGGGGCAGTTTGTGCCCGAGTTTGAAGAAGCCATGAACGCACTGGCGCCAGGTCAAATCAGCCCACCCGTGACATCCCGTTTTGGGGTGCACATTATCCAGCTCACCGAGCGTCGTAAAGTGGCCTTGAGCCCGCGCGAAGAACGTGAAGCTGTGCGGGAAATGTTGCGCGAGTCCAAACTGGAAGAGGCTTATGCGACCTGGGAGCGTGACATCCGCGCGCGCGCCTACGTTGACATGCGTGAGCCACCCCAATAGTGAAGCACATCCCCCGCAAGCGATTCGGCCAGCATTTCCTGACTGATGCGGGCATCATTGAGGATATCGTTGGCCTGATAGCGCCCAGACCCGGGCAGGCCATGGTTGAAATCGGCCCCGGTCTGGCCGCCTTGACGCAGCCGTTGGTCGAACGGCTGGGTCGTCTCACCGTAATTGAACTGGATCGCGACCTGGCGGCCAGTTTGCGTACCCACTCCCAGCTCACCGTCATTGAATCTGATGTGCTAAAAGTGGACTTTGCCCAAATCGCACAGGCACAGACAACTACAAATTCAGGAGCAAACCCCTCTAGATTGCGCGTGGTCGGGAATCTGCCCTACAACATTTCAACGCCCATCCTCTTCCATCTGCTGGAGTATGTTGATGTCATTGAAGACCAGCACTTCATGCTGCAAAAGGAAGTGATCGACCGCATGGTGGCCAGTCCTGCAACGTCCGACTATGGGCGCCTGAGTGTCATGTTGCAATGGCGTTACGAGATGGAGAACGTGTTGTTTGTGCCACCTGAAAGCTTTGACCCCCCGCCGCGCGTGAATAGCGCCGTAGTGCGCATGGTGCCTCTTGATAACCCGGCGCCGGTTGATGTCAATCGCCTGAGCGAAATCGTTCAGGTGGCGTTCAGCCAGCGTCGCAAGCTGTTGCGACACACGTTGGGTCGATGGCTGGAAGAAAAGGGGCTTGCCGGCACATTCGATGTGCAGCGCCGTGCTGAAGAAGTGCCGGTGTCCGAATATGTTGAACTGGCCATGCGTGCATGACGAATCGGCTACGCAAAAAAAAGCCCGTCTGATCGACGGGCTTTTTTTTGTTGAAGTGCTGAAAAAATCAGGCTGCTGCCAGCCAGTAGCCCGCATTAAACGGGCTGCTCATGCGCAAGGCCAATGGAGACACATCCACCAGTTTGTCGGTCGGCATTTTCTCTCCGCCCTCGGTTGTCAACTCAATACCGGAAACGGCTTGCGTGCCATGTCCTTCGCTGCTTGCCTCGTTCGCCCGTTCTGCTTGGCTGGTGTGTGCAGAACGGGCTACAGAAAAGAATAGAAGCACCTGAACGGTATCTTTCGGTCTCCCCAGTAGTCCGCGGCATCCCTGAAGATGTCCAGCAGCTGCTCACGCGCTTCCTTGTCAAACTTGGCGTTGGCCGGTATGTGCTCCAGCACGGCGATGAAGCCGGGCTGTGGGCCAGACTTGTGAACCGGGTCTGTCATGCTGTCATACAACGCATCAAAATTCTTGCCCACATGTGCTGGCAGCATGAACTGCTGGCCAATCATGTCCAGCACATCCTGTTTGGTCTGCGCGCTGGCCAGATTGGCATACAGAAAGTGCTGGCCCAAATCCTGGGCGGCATCCTGCAGATCCTGAACCCTGAAAGCACGGATCGACTGGACAATATTGTTCCGCACGCCACGCAATGGCGTCTCGGCGGCACTGCGCGTGGGCGCCTGTGCCGATGTTTCCTGATGAAGTGGCATATTCATTCCCGCTTCTCTTTCCATAATGACGATACTCAAATCTAAGGCACGATCTTGCGAAAGCTCGCATAGTGATCGGCTGTGTAATAACAGTCATCCGGTGTTTTGGGTTGACCGCCACACACGATGCGGCGGGTTCCCCGGTGGCTCACACCCGGCGTTTTTACGGTGTATTCGCGGTAATAACCCCGTTGATGAAGCGGTAGCAAACGCTCACGATTGCCAAATACCACACCATCTTTTTCATGGGGAAACGGACCACCCTGACGGATCAGGCCATAGGTCTGTGAGCCCTGACTGGGCAGCTCCGTAACAGACACCGTGGCCACATCACCTGCAGTGGCAGGACCTTTGGCTTGCACCAAATTGGTCATGGATACCGCAGCAAGCAATAAGCCAGTAAGTACTAACTTGAAGCCATTTGACTGCACCATCCTGCGCTCCCAAACCTCGGGTTAACCCGTAAATTTCACAGACTGTAGTGTCGTTGATTTGCGGGAAAAGCGCAAGAGCCTGCCCAAAAAATGGGCAGGCCCTTGGGGTTATTGCGGTTGTTATGTAAGCGTTTGCTTACATCTTAAGGCTTATCTGGATGCGTTTGCATCGGCAACGGTCAGTGCCGTCATATTTACAATTCGACGCACTGTAGTGCTTGCAGTTAGAACATGCACCGGTTTGGCCGCTCCAAGGAGTACCGGGCCGATCGCAATGTTACCGCCTGCAGCTGTTTTGAGCAGGTTGTATGCAATATTGGCCGCATCAATATTGGGCAGAACCAGCAGGTTGGCGTCACCTACCAGTGAGCTGTTGGGCATTAACGCCGTACGTGCAGCGCCGTCAAGCGCCACGTCACCGTGCATCTCGCCGTCTACCTCCAGCCACGGAGCCTGTGTGTGCAGGATTTCAAGCGCCTTGCGCATTTTGATAGCGCTGGGCTGATTGCTGGAGCCAAAGTTGGAGTGGCTGAGCAAAGCGGCCTTTGGATGCAAGCCAAAGCGCATCATCTCCTCAGCCGCCATCACGGTGATTTCGGCCAGCTCTTCGGCAGTTGGGTCGTAGTTGACGTGGGTGTCAACCAGAAACACTTGCCGGTCAGGCAACATCAGGCCGTTCATGCAAGCGTAGATTTGAACATCTTGTGGTGTGCTGGGGCTGCCACCAGCCCGTTTGCCAATGACCTGATCAATGTATTGCAGGTGCATGGCCGTTGTGCCCCAGGTGCCGCAAATCATGCCGTCCACGTCTCCTTTGTGGAGCAGCATGGAGCCAATCAGCGTCAGGCGGCGGCGCATCTCGATCTTGGCACCTTGCACAGTGACGCCTTTGCGTTCGGCCATGCGGTGGTAGGTTTGCCAGAAGTCACGGTAGCGGCGGTCCTGCTCCACGTTGACCACGTCGTAGTCCAGTTCTTCCTTTAGCCGAAGACCGAACTTTTCAATACGCTGAGCTATCACGGCCGGGCGACCAATCAGCGTGGGCCGGGCCAGGCCTTCGTCCACCACGATCTGGCACGCGCGCAGCACGCGCTCTTCTTCACCTTCGCAATAGGCCACCCGTTTCTTCGTCGCCTTTTTGGCCGCCGTATAAATGGGCTTCATCGTTGTGCCTGACGCGTAGACAAAGCTTTGCAGCCTGTCGCGATAGGCTGCCATGTCCTTGATGGGGCGCAGTGCCACGCCGCTGTCAGCTGCAGCCTGCGCTACGGCCGGAGCAATCTTGATCATCAAGCGCGGATCGAACGGCTTGGGAATCAGGTATTCCGGGCCAAAAGCCAATTGCTCACCCGCATAAGCAGCCGCCACCACTTCGCTTTGCTCGGCTTGCGCCAGCTCGGCAATGGCGTGTACGGCAGCAATTTCCATCTCGACCGTGATGGTGGATGCACCCGCATCCAGCGCACCGCGGAAGATGTACGGAAAGCACAGCACGTTATTCACCTGATTCGGATAATCGGTACGGCCAGTCGCCATGATGGCGTCGTCGCGTACCTGCTTCACTTCTTCAGGAAGAATTTCAGGCGTGGGGTTTGCCAACGCAAAGATCAGCGGTTTGGCGGCCA
Source organism: Pseudomonadota bacterium (assembly GCA_029561195.1). Lineage (GTDB taxonomy): Bacteria > Pseudomonadota > Gammaproteobacteria > Burkholderiales > Burkholderiaceae_C > Egaibacter. Next base: position 970 of record JAKQJK010000128.1, on the reverse strand, counting down.
TTTTGGCCACCATGTCCTTCTTCAACACGCCCCCGGCGGAGAGGCCCAGAAAAATGTCTGCGCCATCAATGATTTCACCCAACGTGCGGGCCGACGTCTTCTGTGCAAACACGATCTTGTCAGCATCCATCAACTCGGTGCGACCTTCATAAACCACGCCAGCCAGATCCGTCACAAAAATGTTTTCACGGGGCAGGCCCAGCTTCACCAACAAGCCCAGGCAGGCCAGTGCCGCAGCACCCGCGCCCGAAGTCACCAGCTTGACGGTTTTGATATCTTTGCCCACCACCTTGATACCGTTCAGGATGGCGGCACCCACGCAAATAGCAGTGCCGTGCTGGTCGTCATGGAAGACTGGGATTTTCATCCGTTCGCGCAGCTTGCGCTCCACATAAAAGCAGTCTGGTGCCTTGATGTCTTCGAGGTTGATGCCGCCAAACGTCGGTTCCAGCGAGGCAATGATGTCCACCAGCTTGTCGAGGTCGTGTTTCTCGTTGATCTCGATGTCAAACACGTCGATGCCGGCAAACTTCTTGAACAGAACGCCCTTGCCTTCCATGACTGGTTTTGCTGCCAGCGGGCCGATATCGCCCAGACCCAGCACGGCGGTTCCATTGGTGATCACAGCCACCAGGTTGCCGCGAGCCGTGTACTTGAACGCGTTGTTCGGGTCCTTGACAATTTCCTCGCAGGGCGCGGCGACACCGGGCGAATAAGCCAGCGCCAGGTCGTGCTGATTGATCAGCTGCTTGGTCGCGGCAATTGAAATCTTGCCAGGCGTCGGGAACTGGTGGTACTCGAGTGCGGCACTGCGCAACTCGGCGCGTTTTTCTTCGGCGTTGGCCGTTGTCTGGGGCATTGTTGTCTCCTGCTGTTATGAGTATGACCGAAAGGCCAGCCCGCCAGCTTTGATAAGGGACGTGAATTGTAGACCCTGACAAGGGAAAACCCTAGTAGGTGAATATGCGTA
>JAKQJK010000122.1 GCA_029561195.1 Pseudomonadota bacterium | reverse complement strand
ACCTGAACCACCCATCACCGCCACGAGCTTGCCCTTAGGCACCGTGAGCGTCACGCCAGAGAGGATTTGCCGGTCGCGCGTGTACCCGAAGCTCACATCTTTAAGCTCGACAAGGGGTTCGCAAGGTTCGCTCAATTCCCGGTTCGGGGGCGAAGCGGCGGGTGAAGAAAAAGCATTGGCCGCAGTCATGAATCGCATTGTATCGGTGAGCTGAAATCGGGCAACAGCTTTTTGTGTCGAGCGACTGCCTGGCGGTCGTTTGATGCGAATTTTCTTATTTGTCGACTACGTGCTAAATGTGGCTGCGTGTACCACTGGGTAGTCGCTGGGGCCGTTTAGCTGTAATCTTGATTTTGACGTAGTGTGGGCAACTTGTTGCCCACGCGGATTGGCTTGTTTGAGCGATAGCGCATGGACGTGGGGGGCCGCTCACCAAAATCGAAGAGCCGAGACATCGCTATATTGTTCGACAGCAATCGTAAGGCTTGGAATCAGAGGAGAAATCGTGGCTTATCCCCAAACCGAATTGGAACTAGCGGTGCTGTTTCGCTCACTTCGTGCGCGCGCTCCAGAGCAATGGATATCTCACGTCCTAGCCGATCCAGAGCCACAACTCGCGCGGTATCTATTTCTCAAGCAAGCGTGGGAACGCCTGATCGCAGACGGGCAGGTTACTTGGATAGATCAGGCAATTGAACTAGCCCGTTCTAGCCCAAGCGAGCCTTATGCTGGTCTCGGGTTTGCGCTGCAGCGAGTGCTTGCTGCAGGCGCGTCACGCGAAGACATCTCTGAAATCGGTCGTTGCCTACAAGCTCAAGCGCTGTTCAGCATTAGCTATTTGATCGATGGTCCTGCTTACGAGGAACCTGGATTAGAAAATATCCACTGGCGCCTGTTTAGGCTCAACGAGGGTGAAACGCCGCACGGGGAACCGATAGGTGGCCTGCACGAGTCCGTACTTAAGACCGATCCTACCGGCCGAGAAATGCGGCCAAAGACGTGATGCGTCAAGCGAGAGAACGCCATCTCGAACGATTTGTGCATCCTGAAATCGCATGTAGGGTGCGGTTCACCGCACCATCCCGTCAGGGCTCGTATCAATTTGTGGTGGGTTGAAACCCACCCTTGTATCTTAAGAACTGTAGTGGATAGCGTCCGCTACAAGAAGCGAAGAGAGCTTGAACCCACCCTCAGGATCTAATCCTGTGCCGTAGATAAAGCCCTTCGCTTCACCCTCGCGCCGAAGTTGTATGAC
>JAKQJK010000117.1 GCA_029561195.1 Pseudomonadota bacterium | reverse complement strand
GAGACCGGCCATCCATGGATTACGTTCAAGGATGCATGCAATGTGCGCTCGCCACAGCAACATGCCGGAGTCATTCACTCCTCCAACCTGTGCACGGAAATCACGCTGAATACCAGCGATACGGAAACTGCAGTCTGCAACCTTGGCTCCGTCAATCTGCTGCAGCACCTGAAAGACGGTGGTGTTGACCACGCCAAGCTACAAAAGACTATCTCGATTGCCATGCGTATGCTGGATAACGTAATTGACATCAATTACTACGCGGTCAAGAAAGCTCGCGACTCGAATATGCGTCACCGCCCCGTTGGCTTGGGCGTAATGGCTTTTCAGGACAGCCTGTATGAGTTGCGCATTCCTTACGCCAGCGATGCGGCCGTTGAATTCGCTGACAAATCGATGGAAGCAGTTTGCTATTACGCTTACTGGGCCTCTACCGAGCTGGCACGTGAACGTGGTCAATACTCCAGCTACAAAGGCTCACTATGGGACAAAGGCATTTTGCCAATCGACACACTAGACATGCTGGAACGCGAACGCGGTGGCTATGTTGAGGTGGACCGGTCGTCCACAATGGACTGGGAAACGCTTCGCAAGAAGATTGCCAAAGACGGTATGCGCAACTCCAATTGCGTTGCGATCGCGCCCACCGCCACCATATCCAACATCATTGGTGTAGACGCGTCGATTGAGCCTTGCTTCGGAAACCTTTCCGTCAAATCCAATCTCTCTGGCGAGTTCACCATCATCAACAACTATCTGGTGCGCGACTTGAAGCGCCTAGGTCTGTGGGATGACGTTATGGTTATGGACCTCAAGCACTTCGATGGATCCCTTAACCCGATTGATCGGGTTCCTCAGGAAATCAAGTCACTGTATGCGACCGCCTTTGAGGTGGAAACCCAGTGGCTAGTCGAGGCAGCGGCGCGTCGCCAGAAATGGATTGACCAGGCACAGTCGCTCAATATTTACATGGCAGGCGCCTCTGGCAAGAAGCTGGATGACACCTACAAGCTGGCGTGGATTCGCGGACTGAAGACCACCTACTACCTGCGCACAATGTCGGCAACACATGCAGAAAAATCTACAGTGACGGCGGGCCGGATGAATGCGGTTTCTTCAGGCAACAGCGAGCCACGTTCAGGTTCTGCAGGCTTGAGTGCACTCGATGCAGCGGCAGCAGCGGCGCAGTTGCAGATGGCTGCAAGCCCTGCGACCGATATCAAGTTTTGCGGCATTGATGATCCAACGTGTGAGTCGTGCCAATAGTGAAACCCGTGTTGTCTGATGCGAGACGATGCAATTGAACAACACAAATCGGCAGCGAAGTGAATGAGTACTTTTCTTTTCATCTCGCTGCTCTCATAATCCGCTGATTGGAATCATCTATGTTGTCCTGGGACGAAGAAGTCAAGCCCACATCGCAAGCGCCTTTCGCACGCGGCTCATCAAGCAGCCGCCCGACAGAGTCACCTCCGCTTTCCCCACAGTTGCGCACTTTGGACGATGGAGCCGTAGTGCAAGCTGCTGTTCTGCCACCAACCACCGCCCGCTCATCAACACCCCAAGTGCCGCCGCGAAGGGTGCAGGCTGCTGACAAGCGCATCATCAATGGTAAGACCGATGTCAATCAGCTCGTGCCTTTCAAGTACAAATGGGCTTGGGAAAAGTATCTGGCCAGTTGTGCCAATCACTGGATGCCGCAGGAAGTCAACATGACGCGCGATATCGCGCTATGGAAAGATCCGAACGGGTTGACCGAAGACGAGCGTCGCATCGTCAAGCGCAATCTGGGCTTCTTTGTAACCGCAGACTCGCTGGCTGCGAACAATATTGTGCTGGGGAGTTACCGGCACATTACGGCACCCGAGTGCCGACAATTTCTGTTGCGTCAGGCTTTCGAAGAGGCCATTCATACCCATGCTTACCAGTACATAGTGGAATCGCTGGGCCTGGATGAAAGTGAAATCTTCAGTGCCTACAACGAAGTTGAGTCCATCAGGAACAAGGACCAATTCCTGATTCCGTTTATTGAGACCTTGACCAATCCGCACTTTTCTACCGGTACACTGGAGAACGACCAGAAGCTGCTTAAGTCGCTGATTGTGTTTGCATGCCTAATGGAAGGCCTGTTCTTTTATGTTGGGTTTACGCAGATTCTGGCTCTCGGTCGCCAGAACAAAATGACAGGTGCCGCCGAACAGTACCAGTACATCCTGCGCGACGAATCCATGCACTGTAATTTCGGCATTGACTTGATCAACCAGATCAAACTCGAAAATCCTCAACTCTGGACTGCGACATTCAAGGCAGAAATCAACGCCCTGTTTCTTGAAGCTGTCGAGCTTGAATATAAGTATGCTGAAGACACCATGCCACGGGGCGTGTTGGGCATGAATGCATTCATGTTCAAAGGCTACCTGCGCTACATCGCCAATCGTCGTGCGACGCAAATTGGCCTGGAAACCATTTTCCCGAACGAGGAGAACCCGTTCCCATGGATGAGTGAAATGATTGACTTGAAGAAGGAACGAAACTTCTTTGAAACCCGGGTCATCGAATATCAATCCGGTGGCGCGCTGTCCTGGGATTGATCCTTTTATTCATATGAAATCAAGAATTCCACAAACCATTTATCGCGGCGAAGACTGCGCGAGTGGTTTGTGTACCCGTGTTCATGGTGTTGGGGTCAGTCCCAGCACCATGAATCGCTTCATGCAATCCAACTGGCATGAAGTGCTCTTTGTTAATTGATCAAGGAGAAAATCTAATGGCAACTGCAAAAAAACCGGCCGCAAAAAAGGCCGCTCCCGCGAAGAAAGCTCCTGCTAAAAAAGTAGTGGCGAAAAAAGCTCCAGCTAAAAAAGCTGCGGCAAAGAAAGCTCCTGCTAAAAAGGTAGTGGCGAAAAAAGCTCCAGCCAAAAAAGCTGCGGCAAAGAAAGCTCCTGCTAAAAAAGTAGCAGCAAAGAAAGTAGCAGCCAAGAAGCCAGCAGCAAAGAAAGCCGCAGCTAAAAAGCCAGCAGCGAAGAAAGCTGCAGCCAAAAAGCCTGCTGCCAAGAAGCCAGCCGCCAAGAAAGCAGCCAAGAAGCCGGCTGCGAAGAAAGCCGCGAAAGCACCCGCTGCCAAAGCAGCGCCTGCTCCTGCTGCCCCAGCGGCTCAGACTACTCTGAACCCGCAAGCTGCTTGGCCGTTTCCTACCGCCAGCAAGCCATAAACCTTCGACGGTTTATCCTCAGGCCCGGTATCGAAAGATGCCGGGCTTTTTATTTGCCTCAGAGATCTCCCGGACAGACACTCACTCAGCAGTGACTCGGTTGACGTCAAGCTGGTAGTTTTGCGGTCCCCGTTGGGCAATCTTGACTGATCCGATGTAGTTCCCAGCTGCTGCACAGCGGGTCAAGGACCAACCACGCTCCAGTCCAAACAGAAGAGCGCCTCGGTAGGCATCCCCGCAGCCGGTCGGGTCGACGACTGCATGCGCCTTAACCGGTGGCACCAGCGTCTTGATGCCATCCACCCACACCTCGCTGCCTTCGGCTCCGATCGTGACAAACAGGCCACGCACACGCCGTGAAATTTCCTCGGTGCTCCAGCCCGTACGGTCACTGAGCATTTTTCCTTCGTAGTCATTCACCGTTACCCAACTGGCCTGCTCAACAAACTTGCGCAGCTCCGACCCATCAAATCGCGGCAATTGTTGACCTGGGTCGAAAACAAAGGGAATGTCAGCAGCGACAAATTGCTCTGCATGCTGCAGCATGGCGTCACGCCCATCGGGAGCGATGATGCCCAACTTTATATCGCTACGCGCGGAGATGACGTTCAGGTGTGCATGCGCCATGGCCCCAGGGTGAAAACCGTTGATCTGGTTATTGTCTTGGTCGGTGATGATCATGGCCTGCGCCGTGTAGGCATCCTCGAGTCTGCGAACGAAACCACAGTCGATTCCCAGAGATTTCAATCGCTCCAGATAGCCATCACCGTCCAGTCCAATGGTCGCCATGGGCAGCGGGTCTCCACCCAGCATTTTCAGACTGTAGGCAATATTGCCAGCACAGCCCCCAAAATCCCGGCGCAACGCGGGAACGAGAAACGAAACATTCAAAATGTGCAATTGATCAGGCAAGATTTGCTCAGCAAACCGGCCCTCAAAATTCATGATGGTGTCGAAGGCCAAAGAACCACAGATGATGGATGCCATAAATCCTGCTATGTAAAAGAAAAAAAGGGGAAAGGTTCAGGGATAAAACGCCAGCACGCGATAACCGGAAATGCGCTCAGAGTCGCCATTGAGCTTCACACTGACGGCCAATGAGCCAGCCCACTCGGAACCTGGCGCCAGTGCGTCGGCCTGGGCGCCGAACTCACCGGGTAAAAATACCCGACGGATCACGGGCCGGTTCTGGGGGTCTGTCAAGGCAAGCTCCACCGCCGGCATGGCGAGCCCAACAGCGGCGCCATTTCTCAGCACAAAATTGAACCGATAGGCGTCGCCACGGGTTTTTGCAAACGAGGAACTCTCGATGACAATAGATTCAATCTGCCGCAAAGGCGCGATTGTGCAGTTAGCAAGCTTGCAAACGGCGGCTACCCAGGGTTGCGCTGCGGGCGCCATCGCAGCAATTCGGTCGCGATCTTGAATCGTCATTTGTATCGCTAACGTCCCCATCAGCACCAGTGCCGTGACGCCAAGGCCAACGCGGACAATTGGCTTGCGCCAAACGGACCGCCGTCCGAAACCCCGCATGAAGGAAAATTCCGATGACTGCGGCACTGAATCGCCTTCATCACTTACCGCCACGGGGCCGGGGGGCAGATATTCAGTGGCCTCCGGCTGGTCAATGTGTTGGCCCAACGGCGCGTGCTGAGATCGCCGCGCTACAAATTCTTCCAGTTGTTCAGCAAGCGGCGCCTCCCTTGCCGCATTGAAGTGCCCGGTTAGTTCGGTTTCACTTTCGAGCTCCTGCAACTCCTCCAACGGGGGCGACTCACTCTCCGGGCTCCACGATGAGTCACTGTCCTCATCACGGCCGGGGTCACTATCGGCATCCGCAAGTGCTGCGTCATCTGACGCTTCGACATATTCTGCATGGACTCTTTCATCCGCGCTCGGTGAAGTTTCGTTCGTGACCGGTGGCTCGTTAATGAGAGGGGCTTCAAAGCGTACCTCTGAAGCAAATTCGAGTAATACATCAGGCTCAGACGACACTTCAGACACGACCGGCTCGACAGGTATTTCGAGGCTATCCAGAAAGTCAGCGATGTCCGCACTGACTGGTTCCTTCACGGGCTCAGTCACTGGGGGAATGTCCATCATGATGGTGGACGGATAGGCCTCCGACAGCAAATGCCGGGATGCATCAAAGACTTCTTCACACTGTCCGCAACGCACCCAACCGTCGGAAATACGCAGCTGGTCCGGAACCACCTTGAAAAGGGTTTCGCAGGAAGGGCAACGTGTGATCAGACTCATTGGGTCTGATTGTAAAGTCCGAAGTCTGACGAATCAGAGTGTGGCTGTCATCAATATCCAGCCATCTTCCCGGTCTGCCACAGACAACCGGCAATAAGGTAAATAAGCTTCCTTGAGTTCCTGCTCCTGACGATCCAGAATGCCAGCGAGAACCAAATGGCCAGCAGGTACGCCTTTGGAACACAGCAGCGGTGCCAGAACTTTCAATGGCGAGGCAAGAATGTTAGCCAATACCGTCTGATAGCTTCCTGACGCCTTGTCGGGCAAGCCCGAATTGAGAGACACGTGGTTAGCCTGGGCATTCAGAACTGTTGATTCGACCGCAGCCGGGTCAATATCCACAGCATCCACTTCCTTTGCTCCAAATTTCGCGGCACCAATCGCCAGAATACCTGAACCGCAACCGTAATCCAGAACCCGCCCCAACTCACCACCTGATGTTCCGCCCTTCACCATGCCATGGCCCGCGATCCAGCGAAGGCACATGCGAGTCGTGGGATGCGTCCCCGTGCCGAATGCGAGGCCGGGGTCCAGACGAATCAAGGTCTTCGCTTCGGCCGGTGGCTCATGCCAGGTCGGCACAATCCAGAACTCGGGAGTAATCTCGACTGGAGCAAACTGCGACTGGGTTAACCGCACCCAGTCCTGATCAGGAATGGCCGATACGCCCAACACCTGGCAATTTGCAAAAAAGTCCTGCGCACCCAGCAGCGTGGCAGACTCACGCGCCATTTCTTCGGTTGCGTACAGCGCCTTGATACGGGACCGTTGCCAGCCATCTTTCGGAGGCGGCATGCCGGGCTCGCCGAATAGCGCCTGCTCGGCATCGGTTTGTGCATCCGCATCTTCCACGCTGACGCTCAGCGCATCCAGCGCGTCCAGTGCATCGCTCACCGCTTCCACCCGGTCTTGCGGGCACATCAGGCTCAGCTCAAACATGGCTTGGCTTGATCAGCGCTTGTGGTGACCGAGCCACTCTTCAAGGTAGTGAATATTGGTGCCCCCGCCCATGAACTTGGCGTCCACCATCAACTCGCGGTGCAAAGCGATGTTGGTGTTGATACCTTCAATCACGGTCTCACCCAATGCTGTGCGCATGCGTGCAAGAGCCTGCTCACGCGTGTCGCCATGCACAATGATCTTGCCAATCATCGAGTCGTAATTGGGCGGCACAAAATAATTGGTATAGACATGGGAGTCCACGCGTACGCCCGGGCCACCCGGCGGGTGCCACATGGTGATGCGCCCAGGTGATGGAATGAACTTGTAGGGGTCTTCAGCATTCACCCGGCACTCGATGGCGTGGCCGCGAATCTCGATTTGGCGTTGCGTGAACGGCAGCTTTTCTCCCGCGGCCACCATTATCTGCGTCTTCACGATGTCCACACCGGTGATGAGTTCGGTGACGGGATGCTCCACCTGCACCCGGGTATTCATCTCGATAAAGTAAAACTCGCCGTCTTCGTACAAGAACTCAAACGTTCCTGCACCCCGATAGCCAATTTTCTTGCATGCTGCAACACAGCGCTCTCCGATGCGCTCAATCACCTTTCGCGCAATGCCGGGCGCGGGCGCTTCTTCAATCACCTTCTGGTGACGACGCTGCATGGAGCAGTCACGCTCACCCAGATAAACGGCATTCTTGAACTTGTCCGCCAGAATCTGGATTTCAATGTGACGCGGATTCTGGAGGAATTTCTCCATATAGACCGCCGGATTACCAAAGGCTGTCCCAGCTTCCGCTTTGGTCATTTGCACGGCGTTCACCAGCGCAGCTTCGGTATGCACCACACGCATGCCTCGCCCGCCACCACCGCCCGCCGCCTTGATGATGACGGGGTAACCAATGGATTTGGCAATACGGCGAATCAGCGCCGGGTCATCGGGTAGTTCACCCTCGGAGCCTGGCACGCAGGGCACGCCCGCTTTGATCATCGCTTGTTTGGCCGACACTTTGTCGCCCATGGTCCGGATGTTTTCCGGCGTGGGGCCAATGAACTGGAAACCGCTTTTTTCCACGCGCTCGGCGAAGTCGGCGTTTTCGCTCAGAAAGCCATAGCCGGGGTGGATAGCCTCGGCATCCGTTACCTCAGCCGCCGAAATGATGGCTGGCATGTTGAGGTAACTTTGCGCAGAGGGCGGTGGACCAATGCATACGGCCTCATCGGCTAGCTTCACGTACTTGGCTTCGCGGTCTGCCTCGGAATACACCATGACAGCCTTGATGCCCATTTCCCGGCAGGCGCGCTGGATTCTCAGCGCAATTTCCCCACGGTTGGCAACCAGTATTTTTTTGAACATGTCGGTTTGAGCTTTGGCCTTATTCGATCACGAACAGAGGTTGTCCATATTCGACGGCTTGTCCGTTCTCGCACAAAATCTCCTTGACGATGCCGGTCTTGTCCGACTCGATCTCGTTAAGAATTTTCATGGCCTCAATGATGCAAATCGTCTGTCCTTCCTTGACCGAATCGCCAAGTTCCACAAACGATTTCGCGCCCGGTGAGGCTGCACGGTAAAAGGTGCCGACCATCGGTGATTTCACCTTGTGGCCTTGCGGAACTTCGGCAGCCACCGGGGCGGCGGGTGCCGGAGCAGCCTGAGCAACAGGGACTGCAGCGGTAGCCAACGGCATGGCAACCGGGGCGGCGAAGTGCTGCGCCTGGCCTGTACCACCCTTGACAATGCGAACCTTGCCCTCAGCCTCAGTGATCTCCAACTCGGATACGTTTGAGTCCGACACCAGATCGATCAGGGTCTTCAGTTTTCTTAAATCCATAGCGTCTCCAACAACAGGTCTTGAACTGACAGGTCGCGAATTTACCTTAAATTCCGGCCAACGTGTTTTATCTTCTTTTATTTTTATGTAACCAGCAGAATTCCCTGTTGATACTTTTCTGGGCTACCGAAGTAACGCCCACGCCTTAAGGTCCTCTGGCGTAACACGCCCCATTTTACGATGGGCAATGATGCCACCCGCAGTCACCACGACCGAAAACGGCAGCCCACCGCTTAAATTGCCCAGCGCCTTCCCCAAATCAATACCTGACAAGCCAGCGAGCACCACCGGAAACTGCAGCGGCATCTTTCCCAAAAACCGAACCACGGGGTCACGTTGATCAACGGCAATGCCTACAACTTGCCATCCATTAGCCTTATTTTCTCGATAAAAGCGATCCAATAACGGCAATTCCTCGACACATGGCGGGCACCAGGTTGCCCAGAAATTGACCAGCAGGGGTTTATTTCTTAGCGTCGCAAGTGCCAGACTTCCGCCTTCTGGTGTGTCCATGGTGAGCTGCCATAGAGCATCCAAAGCGCCTGATGCGGGGGGCTGCGGCGTGTACTTGAACCATGCCCAACCAGCACCCGCCAGGGCCGCCGCACTCGCTACAGCCCCCAACAACCAGCCCCGACGGGGCTTAATTTCTTCAACAACTTCGGTCATTTTTATGAAAAGACAATTATAAAACTGCATCATGCAGCAAGTTTCGCGCTGCAGCCATATCACCACGAGGTGTTCGCCCCTTGGAATCGGGCTTCAATGCTCCCCGCAAATCGTCAAAATCATAGATGAGCAAATGAACCCCCACCTCTTCGCCCAGACCTTCACAATAGCTGTGGACACTTAGAGCATCGACATCATCGCCATGAAAGCCTTTGACCGTGCGCGGCACGTATTTCACCCGAAAATCGATCAGGGCAATTTCAGCGGACTTGGAGTCATCGCAAAACAGCTGAATATAGATGTCTGAAAGCCGGGTGGCAGTACCGCGCCACACCGCACCACCCAGGTGCGGACGAAACGCCGCCATGCGCTCCATCCATATCAGGGCCAACTGACGCAGGGCCCGCAATTCCTGCGGCTGAGTCTCGGCGCAAAAAATCGAGATGTATTCCAGCACAGCCTCTTCCACCTCGTCGTTGCCTGGCAGGGCTGTGCGGCCAGTCAACCCCAATTGCTTGACGGCACGGCGCTTGGCGGGACCGTACTCCAGCCCTTCCTCAACCACCATGCGTGCGGCAACGGCCGAAATCTCTGATGCCAGGGTATCCATGGGCGTCATTTTGCATCCAATCAAGATTGACTGATGTGGCCTTGATTTGCTATTTTTTTGATAGCTACTTGAGCAATGTTGACGAGGGTTGAGGGCGTGAATTTCACCTAAAATCCGGTCATGCACATTCATATTCTTGGTATTTGTGGCACCTTCATGGGTGGTCTGGCCGCGCTGGCGCGTGAAGCGGGGCACCGGGTAACGGGTTGCGACGCGGGCGTCTATCCGCCGATGAGCGACCAGTTGCGCTCGCTGGGTATCGATTTGATTGAAGGCTTTGGCGCAGACCAGTTGGCGTTCAAACCCGACATGTTCGTAGTGGGCAACGTGGTCAGCCGCAGCCGACTGGCCGACGGCACCCCGAAATTCCCGCTGATGGAAGCTATTCTGGACGCCGGCGTGCCCTATACCAGCGGCCCGCAATGGCTGGCCGAGCACGTTTTGCATGGCCGCCACGTTCTGGCCGTGGCCGGAACCCACGGCAAAACCACCACAACGGCCATGCTGACCTGGATTCTGGAAAGCGCCGGCCTGCAACCAGGGTTTCTGGTGGGCGGGGTGCCGCTGAATTTCGGCATCTCCGCGCGGCTGGGAGGCGGGACTGCAATGGGTTCTGCGCAGGTAAAAGAGGAGCCTGCAAAGCGGATGGGGGACACGGAGCAGAGCCAATTGCCGTCCCGCCTCCCTCTCTTCGTGATCGAAGCAGACGAATACGACACCGCCTTCTTCGACAAACGTAGCAAATTTGTGCACTACCGCCCGCGCACCGCCGTACTCAACAACCTAGAGTTCGACCACGCCGACATTTTTGACGATCTGGCAGCCATTGAGCGGCAGTTCCATCACCTGGTGCGCACCGTGCCCGGCACGGGCCGGGTGGTCGTCAACGGGCTCGAGGAAAGCCTGACCCGGGTGTTACACGCTGGTTGCTGGAGCGAGGTGCGCAGTTTTGGCGCCACGGTGAGCGACTTCACTGCACAAGGCGAACCGCATCAGTTTGATGTGCTGTACCAGGGCCGGCGCGTTGGCCGCGTGGAGTGGGCACTCACAGGCTTGCATAACCAGTTGAATGCGCTTGCTGCCATTGCGGCAGCCGAGCATGTGGGCGTGACGCCAGCCGCAGCTGCTCAGGCCTTGGCCACCTTTCAGAACGTCAAGCGCCGAATGGAAATTCGCGGGACCATCGCCTCGCCCATGGGCTCCATCACCGTTTACGATGATTTTGCCCACCACCCGACCGCCATCCGCACCACGGTGGACGGTTTGCGCCGACGCATCGGGCCAGGCTCGCGGATTCTGGCCGTGTTCGAGCCCCGCTCCAACACCATGAAGCTCGGCGCCATGAAGGCCCAACTGCCCTGGAGTCTGGAGCAATCCGATCTGGCGTTTTGCCACAGCGGCGGCTTGGGCTGGGATGCGCGCGAGGCGCTGGCCCCTATGGGTGCGCGGGCTTTGGTGGCCGACTCGATTGAAACACTGGTTGGGCAGGTCAGCGCTACGGCACGGCCGGGTGACCACATCGTTTGCATGAGCAACGGTGGCTTCGGTGGCGTTCACCTGACGCTGCTGCAGGCGCTACAAAAGCAGGATCTGGTCGCGCAATAAATGCAGGGGGCGGATGCCAAAAAGACCCCCACCCCCCGAATTCAGCTGACCGGAAGAAGATTCAACGCGCCCGGCGCGCCTTCACTGCTGCCGACAGCACATCCAGCGCCTCCAGCGAATCGCCCCAGCCGAGACAGGCGTCGGTAATACTCTTGCCGTATTCCAGCTGGGTGGCATCGTCCTTGCCGGGGGTGAACTTCTGCGCTCCGGCGTTCAGATGGCTCTCCACCATCACACCGAACACGCTTTTCGATCCGCCCTGCACCTGCGCAGCGATGTCGCGCGCCACGTCCAGCTGCTTCTCGTGCTGTTTGCTGCTGTTGGCGTGGCTGCAGTCCACCATCAACGTAGGCGGCAGCTTCGCTTTGGTCAGATCGGCACAGGCGGCGGCCACATTGGCAGCGTCGTAGTTGGGGGCCTTGCCACCACGCAGGATGACGTGGCAGTCCGGGTTGCCATTGGTTTGCACAATCGCCACCTGGCCGTTTTTGTGGACCGACAAAAAGTGGTGACCCCCGGCAGCAGCCTGAATGGCATCAGTCGCAATCTTGATATTGCCGTCCGTCCCGTTTTTGAATCCGATTGGCGCCGACAGGCCTGAAGCCAGCTCACGGTGCACCTGGCTCTCGGTCGTGCGCGCGCCAATAGCGCCCCAGGCGATGAGGTCGCCCAGATACTGCGGCGAGATCACGTCCAGGAACTCGCTGCCGGCGGGCAGCCCCAGGCGGTTGATCTCTATCAGCAACTGGCGCGCGATGCGCAAGCCTTCGTCGATGCGGAAACTCTCGTCCAGGTACGGGTCGTTTATCAGGCCTTTCCAGCCCACTGTGGTGCGGGGTTTTTCGAAGTACACACGCATGACGATTTCCAGCGTGTCGGCATATTTTTCGCGCTGCACCTTCAACTGGCGCGCGTATTCCAGCGCAGCAGCCGGATCGTGAATCGAGCACGGCCCGATGATGACCAGCAAGCGGTCGTCCTTACCCGCCATGATGTTGTGGATGTGGCGGCGGGTTTTGCTGATCAGCGACTCCACCGCCGTGCCCTGAATCGGAAAAAAGCGGATCAAATGTTCAGGAGGTGGCAACACGGTGATGTCCTTGATGCGTTCGTCGTCGGTCTTGCTGGTGCGGTCTGTGGGGCGAGCGGCGGGGTTCGCATACCAGGTGTCTGCAGCAGTGCCCGTGGTCTTGGCATTCATGGTGTGTTCCTTCTACGAATAATGGGTGTCAAAAAGGCATAAAAAAACCGCCGGGGAGGCCGGCGGTTTTTGCAGATTCGGTACGTTTACTGGGGCAACGTTCAGATCTCTCTACCGCCGGTGGCGCTTGAGAACCAAAAATAGCTAAAGTAAAAACGGGCTGAATTCATGAAGCGAAATGTAGCATGGAATTGAACAGGGGCAAAAATCAGGCCGTACCACCCACCGTCAAGCCATCAATGCGCAAGGTCGGTTGGCCCACGCCCACGGGCACGCTCTGCCCCTCTTTGCCGCAGGTGCCCACGCCGCTGTCGAGCTTCATGTCGTTGCCGATCATGCTCACGCGCTTCAGACATTCCGGCCCGCTGCCCACCAGCGTGGCGCCCTTGACGGGGTACTGAATCTTGCCGTTCTCCACCCAATAGGCTTCGCTGGCCGAGAACACAAACTTGCCCGAGGTGATGTCCACCTGCCCGCCGCCGAAGTTGGTGGCGTACAGGCCTTTCTTGATGCTGGCCACGATTTCTTCCGGCGCTGCTGTGCCGCCCAGCATGTAGGTGTTGGTCATGCGCGGCATGGGGATGTGGGCGTAGCTTTCGCGGCGGCCATTGCCGGTGGGGGCCACACCCATCAGGCGTGCGTTCATCGCGTCCTGGATGTAGCCTTTCAGGATGCCGTCTTCAATCAGCACATTGCGCTGGCTGGTGTTGCCTTCGTCGTCCACATTGAGCGAGCCGCGGCGGTCGGCAATGGTGCCATCGTCCAGAACGGTAACTCCCTTGGCAGCGACGCGCTTGCCAATCTTTCCGCTGAACGCACTGGAGCCCTTGCGATTGAAGTCGCCTTCCAGCCCGTGGCCAATGGCTTCGTGCAGCAAGATGCCGGGCCAGCCAGGGCCAAGCACCACGGTCATTTCACCAGCCGGCGCAGGGCGTGATTCCAGATTGGTCAGCGCCGCCTTGACAGCCTCGTTCACATATTTTTCAATGCATTCGTCATCAAAATAAGCCAGGCCAAAACGACCGCCACCGCCGCCTGAACCCATCTCGCGGCGGCCTTTTTGTTCGGCGATCACAGTCACACTCAGGCGCACAAGGGGGCGCACATCAGCGGCCAGCGTGCCGTCTGCGCGCGCGACCATCACCACGTCGTATTCACTGGCCAGACCGGCCATCACCTGCGCCA
>JAKQJK010000111.1 GCA_029561195.1 Pseudomonadota bacterium | reverse complement strand
AAACCTGCAGAGGTTCGCATGGGTAACGGTAAAGGTAATCCAGAGTATTACGTTGCTGAAATCCAGCCTGGCAAGGTTCTGTACGAGATCGTCGGTGTACCCGAAGAACTCGCGCGTGAAGCGTTTCGCCTGGCAGCTGCCAAGCTGCCCCTGCGCACCACGTTTGTGGCTCGCATGATTGGCCAGTAATCAGGAGAAGAAAGAAATGAAAGCTACTGAACTGCGCCAGAAAGACGTTGCCGGTGTGCAAGCGGAAGTCAAAGCGCTCCAGAAAGCCCACTTTGGCCTGCGTATGCAAAAAGCCACGCAACAACTCAATAACACCGCTACGCTGCGCTCCACGCGCCGCGACATTGCCCGCGCCAAGACCATTCTTGTCGAGAAGCAAAGCGCTGAAAAATCCGCCAAATAAGGAGCGATAAATGACGGAAGCTAAAAAATCCCTCAAGCGCACCTTGGTTGGCAAGGTGGTCAGCGACAAGCGTGCCAAGACTGTTACCGTGCTGATTGAGCGTCGTGTGAAACACGAGCTCTACGGCAAGATCGTCGGCAAATCCAGCAAATACCACGCCCATGACGAAAAGGGTGAGTACAAACTGGGTGATGTTATCGAAATCACGGAAAGCCGTCCGATTTCCAAGACCAAGAACTGGGTTGCCACCCGTCTGGTTGAAAAGGCCGCTGCAGTTTAAGTCTTCACCGACCTCGCCTGCAGGCGCATCGAAAACGGCCCACAATGTGGGTCGTTTTCGTTTGTGGGTTCCACGAGCGAAATCCCGGTTTCAGTGATCCATTTTTCAGGAGCAACAAATGATCAAAGTAGGCGATACCCTTCCAGTGGCAACCCTTATGGAGTTCTCGGAGGTCGAGGGCGAAGGTTGTAGCATTGGCCCCAACCCGGTTGACACGGCCAAAGCCACTGCAGGTAAAACGATCGCCCTCTTTGCGTTGCCTGGTGCCTTTACACCGACCTGCTCGGCCAAACACGTTCCGGGCTATGTCGAGCAATTCGACAAGTTCAAGGCCGCTGGTGTGGATGAAATCTGGTGTGTCAGTGTGAATGATGCATTCGTGATGGGTGCTTGGGCGCGTGATCAGAAAACAGCGGGCAAGGTCCGCATGCTGGGCGACGGTGATGCAGCATTCACCAAGGCCACCGGTTTGACGCTGGATTTGACTGGCAAAGGCCTTGGCCTGCGCAGTAATCGTTATTCGATGCTGGTCAAGGACGGGAAGGTGGCTTCGCTCAATATCGAAGGCCCGGGGAAGTTTGAGGTGAGCGATGCGGCAACCTTGCTGGCACAAGCCAAAGGCTGAAAACGGTCCGGTTCGCTATCATTAGAATAGCTGTTGACGCAATACCAATGAAGGCCAGAGGCTTAAAAGGCCTCTATAATTTGGCCTTCAGGTAGTGCGCGCCCGGGATGGGGTTGTGGTAGTACGGGGGTACCTCCACAAACCCGAGGTCCTCGTACAGGGCGCGTGCCGTCTCCATCTCGTCCAGCGTGTCCAGCAGGACGCAGTCATATCCCCGATTCCGGGCGCTATCCATGATGGCCTCGGCCATT
>JAKQJK010000102.1 GCA_029561195.1 Pseudomonadota bacterium | reverse complement strand
TGATAGGCCGACTCAATCAGGCGCAACACGCCGGGGCGCAACAGCACTGCACCGTCCTGCACCGCACGCTCGTAAGCGGCCGTCTTGAGCTCATGCATGCGGTTGACGGTGTCCCGCACACCGGAGCTGTTGATCTGCTTGAGATCTGGCTGGATCTGCTGCCAGTAGTGCAGGATGCGCTCCTTGCCGCCCGACACCTCCAGCAACTGCGTGTACAGCGCCTCATCCCAGACCCAGTCGCGGCCAACTTCGGCGAATGCCTCGTTGAACGCGGCGCGATGGGCGCTTTCGGTGTCGGCAAGGGTGCCGTCGACATCAAAAATCAGGGCGCTGAGCATGAAAAGTCCTTATTGGGTGCCAGTTGACCGTTCTATATCAGTCAAAGCGAATTTACTTTATCTGCCAAAACGCATAAACTCAAATCATGTTTTATGTACTTTTCATCAGAAATATCTGATGAATTGAATACCATGCGAAATTACACACTCAAGCAAATCCAGACCTTTATAGAGGTCGCCCGTGAGCAATCGGTATCCAAGGCGGCCGAACGGCTTTTCGTTACCCAGCCGGCTGTTTCCATGCAGCTGCGACAGCTGGAAGATGCGTTCGGCCTGGCGCTGGTGGAGTCCGCTGGGCGCAACATCCAGCTAACCAATGCGGGCGAGGCTTTTCTTACCCACGCGATCGCTGCCATGGGCCAACTCAAGGACCTGGAGGCCGTGATGGCCGAGCATGTGGGCATGAAGAAGGGCCACATCAATCTGGCCGTAGTCAGTACCGCCAAATACTTTGTGCCTATGCTGCTGGTGCGTTTTGCCAAACTGTATCCGGGGGTGGACATCACCCTGAGCATCGACAACCGGGAGAACATTCTGGGGATGCTGGCCCGCAACGAAGCCGATCTGGTGGTGATGGGCCGGGCACCCAAGACGCTGGATTGCGAGGCAACTTCCTTTGCCACCAACCCGCTGAGCATAGTGGCCGCACCCGATCACCCGCTCTCCCGGCGAAAGCACCTGCCGTTCAGCGCTGTGGCGGAATACAGCTTTGTGGTGCGCGAGCAGGGCTCTGGCACACGCGCCGCCATGCAGCGCCTGTTTGCACAAAACGAAGTGGAGATGAAGGTTGTGATGGAAATGCCGAGCAACGAAACTATCAAACAGGCAGTGATGGCAGGCATGGGCTTGAGTTTTCTGTCCTTGCGCACCGTCCGGCACGAACTGGCCAGCGGACACATTGCCCTTCTGGATGTGAGCGGCATGCCACTGGTGGGCAACTGGTATGTCACGCACCTGAGCCAGAAGAAGCTGTCGCCTGCCGCCAAGGCCTTCAAGACATTCCTGGTTGAACAGGCCGGGCCATTGATTGACTCTTGGGCCTAAATCACCTTAATAGATCAGTTTTTTCTTATTTATAAAAAACAATATTTGAATTTTACTTATGAACACAGTCTTCTATAGTCGGCACCAGAAACCTTGAGGCAGCTGGATTGCTGAAGCGCCCAAGGTTGTGCGATCAACGTCAACCACTGGAGACTTCACATGGACCAATCCAACCGCTACGCTGACCTGAGCCTGTCGGAGGCAGACCTGATCAAGGGTGGCAACCACATTCTTGTCGCTTACAAAATGAAGCCCAAATCAGGGTTTGGCAGCTATCTGCAATGCGCAGCCCACTTTGCAGCCGAGTCCTCCACCGGCACCAACGTGGAAGTGTCCACCACCGACGAGTTCACCAAAGGCGTGGATGCCTTGGTGTACCTGATCGACGAGGCCACGGAGGAAATGCGCATTGCCTACCCGCTGGATCTGTTTGACCGCAACATCACCGATGGCCGGATGATGATCGTGTCATTCCTCACACTGGTGATCGGCAACAACCAGGGCATGGGCGATATCGAACATGCCAAGATTTACGACTTCTTCATGCCACCGCGTGCCATCCAGCTGTTCGATGGCCCGAGCAAAGACATCTCCGACATGTGGCGCGTGCTGGGCCGCCCGATCAAGGACGGTGGCTACATTGCCGGCACCATCATCAAACCCAAACTCGGCCTGCGCCCCGAGCCATTTGCCAAAGCGGCCTACCAATTCTGGCTGGGCGGAGACTTCATCAAGAACGATGAGCCACAAGGCAACCAGACCTTTGCCCCGATGAACAAGGTTATGCCGCTGGTCTACGACGCGATGAAGCGCGCCATGGACGAAACCGGTGAGGCCAAAATCTTCTCGGCCAACATCACCGCAGATGATCATTACGAGATGATTGCCCGCGGCGAATACATCCTCCGAACCTTCGGCCCCGACGCCGACAAGGTAGCTTTTCTGGTGGACGGCTACGTTGGCGGCCCGGGCATGATCACCACTGCGAGGCGGCATTTCTCTAACCAGTATCTGCACTACCACCGTGCCGGCCATGGCGCCGTTACCTCACCCAGCGCCAAGCGCGGCTACACCGCTTATATGCTGGCCAAGATGAGCCGCCTGCAGGGCGCGTCGGGCATCCACGTGGGTACCATGGGCTACGGCAAGATGGAAGGTGAGAAGGACGACCGCGCCATTGCATACATCATCGAGCGCGACAGCTACACGGGCCCGGCCTACCACCAGGAATGGTTTGGCATGAAGCCCACCACTCCGATCATCTCGGGCGGCATGAACGCGCTGCGCCTGCCTGGCTTCTTCGAGAATCTGGGCCACGGCAACGTCATCAACACCTCGGGCGGCGGCAGTTACGGTCACATCGACAGCCCTGCGGCGGGCGCCACCTCGTTGCGCCAGGCCTATGAATGTTGGAAGGCCGGTGCTGACCCGATTGAGTGGGCAAAAGAGCACGAAGAGTTTGCACGGGCGTTTGAGTCCTTCCCCGGCGACGCCGACAAACTCTACCCCGGCTGGCGCGAAAAAATTGGCGCCCACCGCTAAAGCCGCAGCATTCAGCGCAGGCATTCATGACCACTCCTTTTTACCAGCCCCAGGGCAACGAGGTGTCGCTGTTCGAGGCGGCCTACGCAGCCCGTCTGCCCGTGATGGTGAAGGGGCCAACCGGCTGCGGCAAGTCGCGGTTCATTGAGTACATGGCACACCGGCTGGGCCGCCCGTTGATCACCGTGGCCTGCAATGAAGACATGACCGCATCGGATCTTGTAGGCCGGTTTTTGCTGGATGTCAACGGCACCCGCTGGCAGGACGGACCGTTAACCGTGGCTGCACGAACGGGTGCAATTTGCTATCTGGATGAGATTGTCGAGGCACGGCAGGACACCACGGTGGTCATTCACCCGCTAACCGACCACCGCCGCCAGCTGCCATTGGACAAAAAGGGGGAGACAGTTCATGCCCATCCCGATTTTCAATTGGTGATCTCATACAACCCCGGTTATCAGAGTCTGCTCAAGGATCTCAAACCATCGACCAAACAGCGCTTTGCAGCGTTTGAATTTGACTACCCCAACGCTGGGCTGGAAGCTCAGATCGTCAGTAGCGAGACGGGGCTGGTCACAACACGCTCGGCACAACTGGTGCAGATTGCCCACGCTGCGCGCCAGCTCAAAGGCCACGGTCTTTCTGAGGGCATCTCCACGCGTCTGTTGGTGTATGCCGCCAAACTTATCATGGGTGGCGTGGCCCCGCGAGATGCCTGTCGTATGGCGATGGTGCGCCCCATCACCGATGACGCCGACATTCGTGAGACGCTGGACCACACCATCGATGCGGTGCTGACCTGAGCCCTGGCATCATGGCTCCCACGCCTGAGCAACTTGAATCCTGGCGCTACCATTTGGCGTGCAGCTTCCCCGCCGTACAGGCCGTGTTTGCTGACTGCGTGGCAGAGGCTGCGCTGGTACTCAGCCCCGCTGGCATGGATGCGTATCTGGATGGCGCTCGTGCTTTAGGCAAGATGGGTCGCGGGCCGGAGCCGGTGCTGGCAATGCTGCAGGAGTGGCCACAGGTGGCCCGCATCGTGGGTGAAACAGCACTGGCCGATGTAACAGCCGTGCTGTTCGCCATGCAGAAGTCACCCAACAGCGGTGCTATGGCGCCTTTGCTGCAAACCCTCGCTGCCGTTGCGCGACGTCTGCAGGGACCAGACCCATTGCGCCACTATCTGCGCTCCGTGCAAGAGGTGATGGCCCGCACATCGGTGTCGATCCACGGGCACCACACCACCTTTGCGAGCCCCGGTTTGCCGGTGTTACTGGCTCAGGCGCCGCATTTGCTGCGCGTGCTGACCGTAGCGGGTTTTGCGCGCTGGGCAGATTACGGCGCGCGCCACTACCAGCATCACCCCCAGCGCCAGTGTGAGTATTTTTCCCTGCAACTAACCGACAGCCGGGCGGTGTTGCAACGTGAGCGTCATGGGACGCTATTGGCCAACGTGGAGAACCAGCTGAGTCTGACGCTACGTGCACTGTGGCAAATCAATGTGCCGTTGTGTGCCTACGCCACCGGATGGGGCGACAAAACCACTCCGGCACCCTGGACCACACACCACACACCGGACGACAGCATCTGCCTGCCCGATGTCTATGACGACCTCGCAGGCGAATACCCGATCAAAGGCATCGACCGGTACCGCTTGGCTTTGGCCCACATGGCCGCACACCGTCGCTGGAGTCAGTCGCTGGTGGCCGACAATCTTAGCCCCTTGCAGCGCCTGACGATTGAGTGCCTGGAAGACGCCCGCGTGGATCACCTGCTGCTGCGCCACTACCCAGGCCTGCACCCGTTGCTGCTGGCTTTGCATCCTCGGCCCGCGGAAGGGGCCTGCGACCCGCTAGTGGCCAGTTGCCTGCGCCACCGCCTAGCCATGCTGTCGCGGGCTCTGCTTGACCCGCAGCATGACTATCAGGATCTTGCACTGAACCATTGCGTTGCAACTTTCCACACCTTGCTCGCGGATGACGAGTCCAGTACCCTGGCCATGCAGATGCTGGCCATTCAACACTCAACCCGCACCCGCCGCCAGAGCGATCAACTGGGACGCGTGTATTTCGAAAATACCGTGGTTGGTTACCGGGACGACAACCGTCATCTCTGGACCTTCATCGAAGCCGGCGACGAGGAAGATGCTTTTACAGAGCCCCCTCCTGCAGACAAGGCAGAAGAGCACGGCCTTCCGCCGCGCCACTACCCGGAGTGGGACGCTGCCAGCCAGACCTACCGGCCCGACTGGGTAAGCGTGTATGAAGCTTTGCACCCCAGCGGTGACGCCAGCTACATCGACGCGCTGCTGCATCGACACGCAGGGCTGGCGCGCGAGCTGCAGCGGCTGCTGGACCTACTCAAGCCCCAAAGCCGCGTGCGCATCCGCTACCAGGAAGACGGCAGCGAGCTGGATCTGGATGTGGCCCTGCGATCGCTAATTGACTGGCGCGCTGGTGCGCAGCCAGACCCGCGCATTCTGATGAGCCACCGAACGGACGGCCGCAGCATTGCTGTTCTGGTGCTGCTGGATTTGTCGCAATCGCTCAACGATACTGTGCCCGGAACTGGCCAAACGCGCCTGGCGCTCAGCCAGGAAGCCGTGGCCCTGCTGGCTTGGGCTATCAACCGGCTGGGCGACCCGTTTGCGCTCGCTGGCTTTCACTCCAACACCCGGCATGATGTGCGCTACCAGCACATCAAGGGCTTTGACGAGGATTGGGGCGATGCCCCCAAGGCACGGCTGGCGGCACTGAAGGCAGAATATTCCACCCGCATGGGGGCGGCCATGCGCCACGCCGCCCATTACTTGGGCGCACAAAAGGCGGACAAAAAACTTCTGCTGGTGCTGACCGATGGCCGCCCGTCAGACGTAGATGTGCCCGACGAAGCCGCACTGGTCGCCGATACCCGACAAGCGGTTCAGGAACTCGCCCAGCAGGGCATGCACACCCACTGCATCAGCCTCGACCTGCTGGCCGATGCCTACGTGCATGACATCTTTGGCCACCACGCCACCGTGGTGGACCGGATTGAGCAACTGCCAGAACGGCTCACCCGTTTATTCGTCAACTTGACGAAATGAGATGCCAAATTGGCCATCAGTCCTTATTCAACAAGAGTAATTAGCTATAAATTAGATAGCAAACCTGCTTGCCATACTGAAAAAAGGGATTGAATCAATAATTTTTCCCCAAGTTCAAGAACCAAACAACGCCAGTTTGTTCTGCATCAAGGAAAAGCCGGAAAGCGCATCGCCGCTGCAACGCATTGATAAATATCACTACGCAGACCGGTCAGGCTTCCATACTCAAAAAACTTATTGAGGAACCCTGATCATGAAACTGCTGACCGATCTTTTTTCGACTGACTACGGCCTGATGAGCATTACGGGAATCATATTCATGCTGGGCATGGGCGTATTTTTCATGCGTTTTTTCAAACGCAAGATGAATGAAGACGCTCGCCATGCGGACGAGTAGGCGCTGTAGCTGCAACCGCCTTCAGGCTGGTTGCAGCTGTTCTGGCTTCAAGATGCGGTAGATCCGCCCCGTCTTGTCCAGTGGCTCAATCGCTTGTTCACGGATGAGCGCGCTAATTTCACGGCTGACCGTTTCCATTTTCAGATCAACCATGGCACCCATGTCTTCACGGGCAAACAGCGTGACGATCTGTGCGTCGGTCGTGCTGCGCATCTTGAGTACGAAGTTGCAGACCCGGTTACGAGCGGTGCCAAAGTTCAGGTCGGCCAGCCAGTCATCGGCGTCGCGCAGGGCACGCGACCACTTTTCCATCAGGCGCTGGTGCAGGCGGGGCGACTGGGAGCCCAGCGTATGGATAACCGAAAGGGGTATGCGACACACCGACACATCGGTGAGCGCAATCGCGTCGGTATCGTACCGGGAATTGCCCAGCGCTTCCAGCCCGGCGACGTCACCCGCGCGCAACACGCGAACGATGCGCGGACGGCCATCGTTGGTGCTTCGCACCAGTTTGATCATCCCCTTGCGCAGCGTAAAGATGCCGACCGCGGAGTCGCCCTCCTGAAACAACGCGGCGCCAGCGTGGTATTCCATGTCATCAATTGGCGCGTGGATCAGTCCAAAATCCTGCTCGTTCAGATCGGCAAACAGCACCATGTCCCGAATGCCACAATTGCGACAATCAGAAGTGCCTTTCCAGGCGGATTCGGTCTTGATGGGGATCATGGTGCCTTACACGCTGAATGCGGTTGCGCCGTCAATCTATATTTGCCACGGCTGATGTAATTGTGGCATGTCACCGTATTTGCGTCATACACTATGTTTTTGATAGCTACTCACACAATACCGACGAGGTCTAAGGCCTATTCAGGCATGAAATATAAGGCTTTTTAACCACCCAGGTTCATCAGGCCTTGATGGCTGCACGGGAAGTTTTGAGTCGCTGCTCCAGATACGCCGCGTAAAAGTCTTCGATGTAGCCACCCACCATGCGCTCGGCAACTTCCTTGCCGCCGGGGCCGAAGAACAAGACTGTGGGAGCAACTTTGACTTTCCAGTCGCGAATCAGCTGGTCTTGCGTTGCCGCCGCCCGATTGAAATCACGCACGGGCACCGGGCTGCGCATATCGATCTGGAAGATGGGGATTCCGTCCTGACGACGCGCCGGATCTAGGTAGTTGTCCCGGGCAATACGGCAAAACGGACACCCTTCCAGACTCACCATGACGACCAAAGGCTGTCCTGCCCTCAAAGCCTTGGCCAGTTCATCAGCCAGCGATTCCGGAGCCGGCAATACGGCGCCAGCAGCCCAGACATAAGGCGTTATTGAAGCCGCAGCTGTACTTCCGGCCACCATGAGCCAGTCGCGGCGGCGCAGCATATCCGGTTTCAACATCAGGGCGCCTCTCTTTCCATCAGCAAATAGGTGTTATATGCGTTCATTCGATTGGCCACACGAAACAAGGGAAGATGTTCAAACGCCATCCAGTCCGTCGCCTGATAAGCCTCTTCAAATGGTTCCATGTTACGCGCCGCCTTGCCCATGGCCGTACGCAGGTAGATCAGGTAATCCCGCGTGAGTTCCATGTCTTTGCGGGCCTCAGACGAGAGCGGTCCATGCCCGGGAACAATCACGTTCGAGTCAAAAGCCAGAAGCGTATCGAGTGACTTGATCCAGTGGCCACTATCCGCCTGCCCGACATAGGGGATGCGGCTGCGAAAGACCAGATCACCTGCGAAAAGCACTTTTTCCTGAGGCAAATACACCACCAGATCTTCGGGCGTGTGTGCCGGACCGACGGGTTGCAACATGAAGCGCACGCCGCCCACGGTCAGCTCCCGGGGTCCGTCAATCCACTCATCTGCAGGCACCAGACGCGTCTTGTCATCAATCCATGGCGAGAGTTCTTGCCTTGAGGCTTCAAGCCGCAGGCGTGCCGTATCCGAGTTCAGGTACTCTAATGCAGCACGATGCGCAATGATGCGCGCACCTTGCGCCTTGAAAGCCTGTAGACCGTAAATGTGGTCTGCGTGGTAGTGCGTGATGATGACGTGAGAAACAGGCAGTGGCGTCACCTTACGGATTTCCGCCATCAAACGATCGGCCAGTGCCGGCGAGCCCAGCGCGTCAATTACGACCACACCAGCCGGCGTCACAATGAACGCCGCGTTGGAAATGAAGTTCTGATTGGCACTGGAGCCCAAAGCGCCCAAACCTTCCACGTACCAGGCAGAAGGCGATACCTTCTGTGCTGCCATTTCCGGTGCAGTCTTCTTCGAATTCGAGGTGCCGTTTTGGTTCGCGGTTGTCTGGCTGAGCGCAGGTGCGCACGCACAAGCAGCCAACAACATGCCCAGCGCGCGAAGCCGCACGCTCTTTCCTGCTGCGTTCCGGGTCAGAAAATTCATGGTTTCACCTTCTGTATGTCAGTCAATGCATCTTTGGCACCACGTGGACTCCACCTTGCCACAAACAGTCACGAAACTTTTGATCAGGGTCAACTTCCATGATTCGCCTGCCATTAATATAAGCAATTACTGAATTATTGGGGAATGCCGTGGATCTGGCAACCGTTTTGGAGCAATATGGCGACGGAACCGTACTCGCCGTTGGTGGCGCAGTCATCGGTGCGCTCTTTGGTTTTTTTGCCCAAAGGTCGCGGTTTTGTCTGCGCGCGGCGGTGATTGAGTTCTGGCATCGAACATTTGGCGAAAAGCTGTCGGTCTGGCTTCTTGCCTTTGCAACTGCCGTGGTGACCGTGCAAGCGCTGCTGTTGACTCACAACCTGGACGTTAGCACCGCACGTCAGCTTGCCACGCGTGGCAGCCTGTCGGGCGCGTTGATCGGTGGCTTGGTATTCGGCGCCGGGATGATTATGACGCGCGGTTGTGCCAGCCGCCTGCTGGTGCTGTCAGCCAATGGCAACCTGCGGGCCTTGTTGTCTGGCCTTATCTTCGCCGTCACCGCACAGGCCTCGCTCTCGGGTGCACTCGCACCGCTACGCGGCATCATCAGCAGTTGGTGGACCGTGGAGGCAGGCCCTTCACGTGATCTGCTGGCCATTACCGGCGTTGGGCCGTGGGGCGGTCTGGTCGCGGGCCTGATCTGGCTAGCCGCTGCAATGTATTTTTCATGGCGCAGCCCCCGCCACAGTTTCTGGATCTGGCTGGGTGGCATCGGTACAGGCCTGACGGTGGCCGCGGCCTGGTGGTTCAGCTATCTGATATCGACCCAATCTTTCCAGCCCATCCAGGTTCAGGGCCTGACATTCAGTGGGCCCTCTGCCGAATGGTTGATGCGCGTGCTGGCCTCTCCAGCCCCGGGGATCGGGTTCGATTTTGGCTTGCTGCCGGGTGTATTCACCGGGTCGTTTCTGGGAGCCTGGTTCGGACGAGACCTGAAGCTCGAAGGCTTCAAGGATGGCTACAGCATGACACGCTACATCGCGGGCGCCATATTCATGGGATTTGGGTCCATGCTGGCCGGTGGCTGCGCGGTGGGCGCTGGCATGACAGGCGGCGCCATTTTTGCGCTCACGGCCTGGATCACTTTGCTGGGCATGTGGGGAGGTGCGGGGTTGATGGACCGACTGCTGGACAACCGGCCCATCAAAGGCGAATCCATCGCCAGAAACCTGCCTGTTGCGCGGGCTACCTGACCATCGTAACTGGCAGGTTTCAAAAGT
The DNA here is from genome assembly GCA_029561195.1 of Pseudomonadota bacterium. Classification (GTDB taxonomy): domain Bacteria; phylum Pseudomonadota; class Gammaproteobacteria; order Burkholderiales; family Burkholderiaceae_C; genus Egaibacter. The sequence continues at coordinate 4,617 of JAKQJK010000102.1, read as the reverse complement.
AATCACTTGCCGCTCAGATACTCCGCTACAGCGGCCATTTCCAGCGGTGTCATTTTTGCCACGATGGAATGCATGACCGCATTATCATTGGTCCGTTCGCGGGTATTGAATAGCTTCAACTGGCTCTCTGTGTAAGAAGCATATTGACCTGCCAGACGTGGCAAACTGGTGGTTCCCAAGGCACCTTCTCCGTGGCAACTGACGCAGGCGGCAACACCACTATATTTGTTGCCATTGTGAAAAATGTAGCGCCCAACCGCCGCCAAAGCAACATCTTTGGGTGGTTCTGCTGGCGCGCTCTGCTTTTCGAAATACTTGCCCAACGCTACCATCTCGCCCGGGGTCAGCTTGGCCACCATGTCCGCCATGGCTGTGCTCTTGCGCTTGCCTGACTTGAAGTTTTCAAGTTGTTTGGCAATGTATTCCCAGTGTTGCCCAGCCAGGCGGGGAAATACCTCGCTGGAGGATTCTCCTTCCGCACCATGGCAGACAAAGCAGACCCCTGTCACGATTTTTTTTGCCCGTGCTTCATCAGCCGACTGCGCCCATGTACTCGCACTGGCCGCCATGGCAAGTGCAGCGGCCCATTTAAAACCTGCTCTCATCTTTCTACCTTGCAATCAACCCATCAAGCCAGTGTGTCGGCCCAGATGTTGCGCGCCCAAGCCATGGCATAGCGCCCTTCTAGTTCATTGGCTGCGCTGGATACACCGCCTGAGCCGGCAACTGTCAACATGGTTTTCTTTTCTGCGTCGTAGCGGTGAACGCTGGAGACATGCACCACATCTTCTTCGCTCACAAAGCTGTAGCAGGTGTTGTTGTAGATGGGCAGCTGGTTGGGCTGCTTCCCCGTCAAAAGCGCCACTACGGCTGCAGCGCAGGTCTTCCCGTGCTGGTTGGCCATGTGTCCTGATTTGGGCATTGCCGGCGCGATCTGGATGGAGTCGCCCAGGACATGTACGTTTTTTACGGCGATGGACTCGTGCGTCAGAAAATCTATTTCACACCAACGTTTGTTGGCAGTGGCCATGCCGGTCTTCACTGCAATGTCACCCGCGCGCATTTCAGGAATAACGTTGAGCACGGTCGCCTTCACGTCATCGTTGAACTCAAACTTCAACGTGTTGGTAGCGGCATCTACATCTACAGCCTTGTGCTTGGGGCGGTACTCAACCATGCCAGCGTAACGGTCTGCCCATGCTTTCTTGAACAAAGGCCCCTTGGACGTGACGTCGTCATTGGCATCCAGTATCAACACCTTGCTCTTGGGTTTGGCCTTGGTGAAATAGCTGGCAACCTGACACGCGCGCTCGTACGGGCCGGGCGGGCAACGGTATGGTGCAAGGGGGATGGATAAGGCATACACGCCACCATCGGGCATGGCTTCCAGCTGTTTGCGCAGGGCAACCGTCTGCGCGCCAGCCTTCCAGCTATGCAGCACCTTGTCCTTAGCACCATCTTTGGCCATGCCAGGAAGGTTTTCCCACATGAAGTCCACTCCCGGCGACACGATCAAACGGTCGTAAGGTAGTTCGCCGCCTTTCGCCAACATGACCATGCGTTTATCTGAATCGATGCGGGTCACCATGTCTTGTACCAACCGAACACCGTGTCGCTTGACAAGGTTGTCATACGGTGTAGTGATGTCGGCCATGGTTTTGCTGCCGCCCAGAACCAGGTTGGAAATGGGGCATGAAATGAATGTGCTGTTGGGCTCAACTAGTGTCACATCGATACCGTAGTCAGACCACATGCGGACGTATTTCGCCGCAGTTGCACCGCCATAACCGCCACCGATGACCACCACTTTGGGGCCCTTGCCGCTGCCCGTGCTTGCACAGCCAGACATCAAACCCAGCGCGCCCAGGGAGCCAGCCGTACCAACCGTTTGTACAAATTGACGACGTTTCATCATGATAGGGTCTCTCTTATTTTTTCAGTGCGGAGAAATAGGTGGCCAATGCAGCAAGCTGCTCGTCGGAGTAACCCTTGGAGAGCTGGTGCATGATGGTCGCAGGCTTCTTGCCAGACTTGAAGTCCAGCAATTTCTTCAGCATGTCATCTTTGTTGGCACCTGCCAGGGACTCATTGCCGGCCTGGGCCACTCCGTGGGTTCCATGGCAGCTAGCGCAGGCTGACGCCCAACTGCGAACCTGCAGCGGATCAACCGCCTGTGCTTGTGCCCAGCCAGTGACAACAGTCAGCGCACTGGCTATAACCAAAGCGTTCAATTTCATCGCTCAATCTCCTTGTGTGCATTTGAAAAAGTAAGAATATTCAATTAGAAATTTGACCCAGGTACCAGTCAGGGATGGATATATACAAAACCTTCTTTAGCCTGAAGTCTCGCTACTTCCGCAACGCCGGACGGGACGATAGTTGCCTCCATCGCCACTTTGTCCTTGGTGAGATCGCGCGTAATCAGCGTGTTGTTGCAGACCCGGAATTCCACGCCACGCCCAGCAAGCTCTCCGATATCTCCGGTAAAGGGCTGTCCTCTGGGATTTTTTGCACCGTCGAGCAGAAAATCAATACCAGCGCCATGTGTCACAACAACGATCTTGGCTGTCGAGTCGGCGTTGAGATGATTTCGAATGTTTCCGATGGCTCGTGCAGCCTGTGGGATGCCCTCACTCAAGTGGTAAACCACCTTGACTTGCCCCCATGCCAGTGAAGCCGTCAGCAAACCGGCAAACAACAGCATAAAACGCTTCATGATCAATTCCTTATATATGCCATGAATGCTAAAGCCATCATCACCGTTGCCAATACCGTAGAAACCCGCGACAGGGCCTCTATTTTCCCCATTCAGGCGTCTGCGTAGTCGCCCTCAATGGCAATCTGCGTGCAAACGGCACGACACAGGTTGGCCACCCGTTCATCAATGATCCGGTAGTAAATCTGCACACCATCCCGCCGCTTTCCCAGAACGCTTGCCTGATAAAGCGTGTTCAAGTGCTGTGACATGTTAGGCTGGGTGGTATCGATTTCACTCAGCAGTTCGCTGACGTTTTTTTCCCGATTACACAGACTGCTGATGATTTTCAGACGCATCGGCGCTGACATGACCCGGAAAAGTTCTGCGGCCAACTCAAACACTTCATCCGGCTCAGCTTGCACATCCTGGATCTTCTTGACTGCACGTTTGACCATCTTGCGAGTACTCCGTATCAAAAGCTATTAGTTTTATATTAATAAATGCGAATATACGCTTTTGGCGTCGGAGCAGACAACAGCCACATAGGATTTTTGCCCGGAGAAGGATGAATATCCAATGTCAAGTTGCATCTTTAGTGAAAAGTGCGCTTAGTTTTATTAGTCAAGCTCGCCAATCCATTAGGCGGATTAAATCTCACCCTGCGCCCAATGCCTGATTAAGCGCATTCTTTGCGGAAAAGTCATCGATTTCGGCAGATACGCTTTACCACTAACGTTCAGCTGCTCAATAGTCGAAAGAGTCTTGTCTAATTCAACAGGGTGATCCTGGGCCTGTTTCCTGAGCCAGCCGAGCAACAAATTCGTATGCGCCTCCGCGGTAAGGCCGATCTGAGCAAGCTCATTGGATAGCACATGCTCCGAGCCAGCTTCGTATGCTGGTGAAGTTGGATGTATCAGCAATTCAGCTAGATCCCCCTCCCGAACCTTGTTGTGAAAAGCTAGGTCGTAATCCCTCTTGGAAAGGTTGATCTTTGTTTTTGCCGGGAGCGAGATCTCGCCTCGCATTAGGATTTCGGCGATTCGCTTCACTTCAGTCTTTTGACAATGAAGAGATATTGCACATGGGGCACCATCCGGGGTCAGAGTGCCAACCCAAAGGACCTTTTCAGCGAGGTCACGAGTGCTTTCACCCTTGATGTCAACCGCAGCTAGCTGCGCTTTGCATTTCAGCTTTTCGCGGAGTAGCCACTCCATAGCAAGCAGACTTTCCGAGGTCTTAACTGACCAGATATGCACCTTTTCATTGTCAGGGGTCCCGCGCGTCCACCTCAAGGAACGCAAAAGACTTGACTGCAGTTCCTCCGAGATTTGCCCTTCGCCGCCTGTATCTCGAAAACGCGTCAAATTGGCCGGCTGGACACCAGACTGCCGACAGACAGAAGCGGCCGATCTGTGGGACACAGACAACAAAGCATCAATCAGCACTCTGTTTTGAGCCAACCCTTCTTGGCCCAAGAGAAGCAGTAGCAAAAGCATTTGATCTCCAATTTGTTGTATTGTATTATGATTAAATCGTTGTAGTTAATTGTAGTAACGAACACTGTAACCAAATGACCAAGCATCGATTAGTGCAGGCTTCGCGAAGACTCGAACCCGCGATCCCCTGCGTGACAGGTGGGTTGCGACCGGTCCATTCCAAAGTTTGCAGGGCCAATTGCAGGACCCTACGGGTCTCGCCAGTCAAGTCGCCAAGTCTGATCACTCTGCCCTGGCACGCTCGACATTGTGGGTTTGTCGGCACCTGGCATCCGCCATAGACCGCCTTAGAACTCGTTTGTCTTCGCGCGAGCCGACGTGTTTCACCTTGGAGATTTCCGTAGTGAAACAGGTCGTTGGATTTATTCGTCTCCAACTTCTATTCACATTATGAAAATATTCTCTTCTGCAACTCAAGGCAAC
>JAKQJK010000088.1 GCA_029561195.1 Pseudomonadota bacterium | reverse complement strand
ACTTCATGGCGCGGGTGAACTCGGACTTAGTTGGCAAGCTGGTAAATATTGCAAGCCGAACATCCTCCTTTATTGCCAAAAGATTTAATGGCTATGCGGTCAATCTACAGGAATTAAAAGGCATTGCTGAAGACGAACAAGCCCGACACACGCACTTATTGGCAACTTTAAGGCGGGCTTCGTTAGATATTTCCAACCTGTATGAAATTCGTGATTTCTCAAAAGCAGTCAAAGAAATCATGCTTCTTGCAGATGATGTCAACCAATACATAGACAAGTACAAGCCATGGGAACTTGCAAAGAATCAGGAATCCAGCGAATTGCTTCATGTAGTTTGTTCGATTTCTTTGACAGCATTCAGGATTCTGACTATCTATCTATCTCCAATACTCCCAGAGTTAGCAAAGACTGCGGGCGAACAATGGAATGACGACGATCAATGGAGTGAGGACGTTCCATTTACCAATATTCCTTCTTGGGAGCGAATCCATAGTGGTGAGTTACTGTCTGGTCAAAAGCTAAGCCCGTATCAAAATCTAGCGGCACGTGTAGACATCAAGCAACTTGATGCACTATTTGAACCTCCAGCCCTAACCGAATCTGCGCAACCAGCTATCGAAACTGCAGCACCAGGCGGTGAGGACATCGCCCCTACGATCACTATCGATGTTTTTTCCAAGATCGACCTGCGCATTGCGAAGATCGTCAACTGCGAGGCTGTGGAAGGCTCCACCAAGCTGCTACGCCTGACGCTCGATGTGGGCGAAGGCAAAACCCGCACCGTGTTCAGCGGCATTGCCAGCGCCTACAAACCAGTCGACTTGATTGGCAAACACACGGTATTGGTTGCCAACCTCGCGCCGCGCAAAATGAAGTTTGGCGTGTCTGAGGGCATGGTGCTGGCCGCCAGCCATGGTGACGAAAAGGCCAACCCCGGCATTTATGTGCTGGAACCCACTCCCGGCGCGTTGCCAGGCATGCGGGTTCGCTGAGCCAGAGAGACCGGCGGGGAGTCAGGCCACCGCGCTGGCACGCTGCAGGCGCGCACGGCCGGCGCGTTTTGCCTCATACAACGCAATATCCGCATGCTCTACCAGCGTGGTGGAGTTACTGCCTGGCACCGGCACCAGCGTGGCCACACCAATGCTCAAGGTGAGCCGCGGCGACGTGGGGGAGTCGGCGTGGGGAATGCTTGCCTGCACGGTGCCGTCCAGGCAGCGCTGCGCGATCATCACCGCCGCTTCAATGTTTGTGCCGGGCAGCAACACGGCAAATTCCTCGCCGCCGTAGCGAGCCACCACCTCGCCAGAACGCCGGATGCAGTCGTCCAGCACCTGCGCCACCCGGCGCAAACACTCGTCACCGGCGAGGTGACCGTACCGGTCGTTGTAGAGCTTGAAGTGATCAATATCAATCATCAGCAGTGACAGCGGCTCGCGGTTACGGGTGCTGCGCTGCCATTCGCTGCTCAGGCTCAGGTCAAAAAAGCGCCGATTTGCGACACCGGTGAGGCCATCAGTAGTGGACAGACGGGCCAGTTGCTCGTTCGCATCCGCCAGTGCCCTGCCAGCTTCGATGGAAGCCGTCACATCCAGCCGGACACTGACCACGCCGCCCGAGCGGGTGCGTTTTTCATAGACGTGAAGCCAGCGTCCAGATGGCGTAGCGACCACACGGGGCTCGTCGCTGATACCCAGGCTGTTCATCACCTCAACAACGTATTCGTCCTCGCGTCCTTGCGCTTCCGGCACCAGCCCGGTCCGGATGCTGAAACGCAGCAGATCTTCATAGGTGTGCCCTTTCTCAACAGCCAACTCAAGTGCCTGAGCCATCTCGGGGTACATCTGCAACAGCTGCTGGTTGTAAAACGCCAGCCGACCCTCTGTGTCATACATTTCCAGTCCGGCTGGCATGGCATCGGTGGCCTCGCGCAAACGAATGTCCGCTACCCGGGCCTGCAGCCGCGCCAGATCCAGCGCTTCGCGCTGACGAATCATTTCGGTCACATTCACACGCACGGTGGCTACCCACCCTGAGGTGGTACGGGTCTCGTACAGATAGGCCCAGTCGCCATCTGGCAGACGCTGCAACTGGGGCCCGTCGGTGGCACCACGTTCATTCAGGCGCTGATTGATCCAGGCTTCCTGCTCGACAGGCGTTGCTCCCTCGGGCCAGCCAGGCTGAGCAGTACTGCGCAATTGCTCTTCAAAGGTTTGGCCCAGCACCATGCTTTTTTCCAGCTGGGGGTACATCTCTTCCATCCGGCGGTTGTAGACAACAACACGGTCCTGTTCGTCAAACAGTTCGATCGCGGCGGGCATTTCATCAATGGCTTCGCGCAGGTGAAGGTAAGCCGCTTCATCGTCCTGGCGGGCTTCTTCAAGGCTGAGGGCAGTTCGGGCAAGCAGCTTCACCAGCAGCGCCGTGCCAATGACAGTTGTAGCGGCAATGGTCAGAACCACAGCCTGGATCACGGGGGTCGCATTGGCAAAGGCGAGCACAGCCAGCGCCATGTTGGCCGCCAGCACGCCTGCCAGAAGCGGCCATAGCCACCGGACGCCAGTGGCACGCACAAACTCGACCAGATGTTTCATTGACTGTTCGACCGGGTTCCCCGGCAGGTTTTTGATTTTCTTCCCGTAGTCCAGAGCATTACACCAGCTGTTTTGCCCACACCACAATCATGGCAGAACTGACCGTACTGTACAAACCCGCAGTAGTTAGGTGTGGGTTGGCAAGCGTAAACTCCCATAAACCCATGGCTCCCGCATTGCAAATTCGCGACCTTACGAGATGTCCTTTGGAAGAACACCGGATTGGCGCTTGACCCTAGCATGATTCCCCAGATACGCGGGTGGACAGACGTCCACCGGACACCTCAGAACAACCTCCGCCTGGGCGCTACGCTCACTTTTGTTGCGGGCGCCACCAACGCAGGTGGTTTTCTGGCGGTGGGCCAATACACCTCACACATGACGGGCGTGGTTTCTTCCGTTGCTGACAATCTGGTGCTGGGACAGATTGGGCTGGTGCTGGCGGGATTGGCTTCCCTGATTGCATTCATGGGTGGTGCCGTGACGACAGCCTGGATGGTTAACTGGAGCCTGCGCCGCAAACTGCGCAGTGCTTATGGCCGGCCTTTGTTGATTGAGGCTGCACTGCTCCTCATTTTTGGACTGTTCGGTGCGGCCATTAATTTTCTTTCTGGCCTTTTTGTGCCTTTGACGGTTCTTGTCCTGTGTTTCATCATGGGGCTGCAAAACGCTGTCATCACCAAGATATCCAACGCTGAAATACGTACCACCCACGTCACCGGTCTGGTTACCGACCTGGGCATCGAAATCGGCAAACTGCTGTATGTCAACCGATTGACAGACGCACCTCTGGTAATCGCCAATCAGCGTAAGTTGCGTATTCACGCCATCCTGATCCTCAGCTTTTTTGCGGGTGGACTGGCTGGGGCAATTGGCTTCAAAACTATCGGCTACGTCTCCACTGTTCCTCTCGCTATTGTGTTGCTGATTCTGGTCATTAGGCCTATCCTGCACGATCTCCGGGGGCACTGACCTGGTGCTTTCAAGCCTCCATGCCTGATCTGAACCCAACCTCTCTCGTTGCCCCGTTTCGCCCCTATCTCGTGGATGCCCTTCGTGGCTATTCCACACAAAAGTTCGCGCGCGACCTCAGTGCTGGCGCAACAGTGGGCATCGTTGCGTTGCCACTGGCCATGGCTTTTGCCATGGCCAGTGGGCTCAAGCCGGAAGCCGGCATTGTCACAGCCATCATTTCAGGCTTCCTGATCTCGGCACTGGGCGGAAGCCGCGTTCAGATTGGCGGCCCGGCCGGGGCGTTTATCGTAATCGTGTACGGCATCCTGCAGCGTTACGGGCTCAGCAACCTCGTCATCGCCACCGCCATGTCAGGCGTCATGTTGTTCCTGATGGGACTTTTCAAGATGGGTACGCTGATACGGTTCATTCCCGTGGCGGTGGTCATTGGCTTTACTAACGGCATTGCGGTGTTGATTGTGTTGTCTCAAATCAAGGATTTTCTGGGTCTTCAGGTGATCAATATGCCTGCTGATTTTTTTGGCATTCTGGCTACGCTGACCAGTACGCTCCGCACCACGAACCTACACGCACTGGGTATCGCTTCAGCCTCACTGGCAATCATCATCTTCTGGCAATTCTGGCTGCCCAGGCTGAGTAACGACATTCCTCGCGCGAAGCGCTTTGCTGTGGTGCCAGGCTCTGTCATCGCGTTGGTATTGGCTACGCTGGCGGTGTCGTCACTGGACCTGCCAGTGGAGACCATTGGCAGCCGTTTTGGTGGCATTCCCGCCAGCCTGCCTCCCTTTGAATGGCCCGCTTTGTCGTGGGAGTCTGCCCGTTTCCTGCTGGTACCCGCCACCACGCTGGCACTACTGGGGGCCATTGAATCACTGCTGTGCGCGCGCGTTGCTGACGGCATGATTGATGACCGACATAACCCCAACCAGGAATTGATGGCACAGGGCGTGGCGAACTTCGTCACTCCGTTCTTTGGAGGCATGCCCGCCACTGGCACGATTGCCCGAACGGTGACCAATATCAAGAGCGGAGCAACGAGCCCGATCGCAGGTATCGTACATGCCCTTGTGTTGCTCCTGATCGTCCTGGTCGCAGCGCCGCTGGCCACCCATGTTCCGCTGGCCGCACTGGCTGCAGTGCTGATGTTTGTAGCCTGGAACATGGGTGAATGGCGGGCATTTGTGCACTTGCGGCAATACCGGGTGCCCTATCGTGTCACGCTGCTGGCAGTGTTCCTGCTGACAGTGATATTTGATCTGACCGTAGCGGTGGAAGTAGGCCTCATCGCGGCATGTGTCACGTTTATCTACCGAATCTCCAGCCTGTCGCGGTTGGAAACCGTCGGCATTCCGGGCCAAATCCCCGGGGCCGATGGGCAGGTGGCCGTCAGTGCACACCGGCTTTATGGAGCGCTTTTTTTTGGTGCCGTCAAACTGGTGGAAGAGATTGAGAATGCTCTACCTAAACAGGCACTGGTGCTGGACCTCAAAAACGTGATTTATGTGGACTCCTCTGGCGCTGACGCGCTTATAAATCTGGCCCGCACATGTCAGAAAAAGCAAGTCCGGCTGATCTTCTGCGGCCTGACGCACCAGCCTTTGGATATTGCCAATCGCAGTGGTCTGCTGCTGAGGGTGACGGAAATCGACCGTTTTGCTGACCTGCCTGGCGCGCTGATGGCCGTAGCGTCTGGCAGCCCGGCTACCACTCCCAACGCGTAGTCATTTACGGCAGATGAGGGTTCTTCATCTGCCAGAGGATGAGGGCCAGTTCGGGTGTGAGTTGCAAACGCGCCTGGGGGTCCAGATGCTGGAGGCTTTTTTTCAAACTGTTGGGATGCTGTAGCACGGTGGCGTCCTTGAACGCAAAAATAATTCCGTTACTTTTTTCTTCCGCCAGCGTTTCAAGAGTGGCGCCATTAAAGCTGCGATTGATGCGCTCCAGAAGCAACGGATAGTCCAGGTGATCACGGTGCAGGTTCACCACCAGCAAGCCGCGCGGGGACAGTGCCTGGACACATGAATCATAGAAAGCCTGAGAGCACAGTTGCGCAGACTGTCCCCTGGCGTCGAACCCGTCTACCATCAGCACGTCTGTCGTTGAAGGCAGATCACGCACCCAGCGTGCGCCATCACAGGCGATGACCTGAAGCCGTTCATTGTCAGGAGGAATCTGAAAAGTATCTCGCAGCGCAATAACGTGAGGATTAATTTCAGCAACCATCACTCGGGCGTGCACCAGATGCTGGTAGCAAAATTTCACTAGGGAACCACCACCCAAACCGATCATGCCAACGACGGCAGGGTTGTTGTTGAACAACAGGAACCCCATCATCGTGCGGGTGTAATCCACCTCCAGATGCCAGGGGCTGCCCGTTTGCATCTGGCTTTGCAGTTCACCATATGTGAAATGCAGGGATCTGGTTCCATGCGCCTCGCGGACGAACGGTGGATCGAACTGGAGGGATTCAAATCCTCCTCCAGGAATATCGCTCATCGCGTAGCGCCGCCCTCCTGCGTATCCGGGTCAACCATGCGGGCTGTGCGCAGCACCCGGTAGTCAGGGTCAAAGTACACGGTGAACACCATCGATTTCTGGGTATCCATGAAACGCCAGTCATAAGCAATTTCCCGCTTGAACTCGTAGGGCGTAATTTTCATCGGTTTACCCAGCATTTTGCGCACGTCTTCCATCACCATGCCAGGTTGCACTTTGGCAAAGTTTTCAGGCGTCAACACCTGGCGCAGGGCGCTCATTTTGCCGTTAGTCCCAATGGTGATCATGTAGTTGACATGCCCAGCCGGCTGTCGGTTGTATTCAAATATCCGGGCGCCACTAGGCCCTTCCCACACTTTTTCGGGCTCTCCAAACTTCAGTCGCACATCACCTTCAGTGGCCACGCCGTCTTCGAGTTCGTTGATGCGCTGCTGGTCGCAGGCGGCCAGCCCCAACACCGCCCCCAGCAGCGCCGCCATGATCAGGAAACGCCGGATGGAGAACAAATTACAGTTGTGCATGTCAGCCCCGGTAAAATTGACCAAAGAGGTAAGTTTATGTCGTTATTGCAATCCATCTTCCGCCGCCCGGACTACCAGTCTGAAGCCACCCAATTCATCGACCAGCTCAAAGCCGCAAAGCCTGATCTGGAGGCCAAGCAGCGTCTGGGCCGCGAATTGCTGTGGGACAAAGCCGTAGACCGTAACGCCTGGGCCGAGTACCGGGCCGCGCGCGTGCCACAAAAGCCCTACGTCTACCAGACCGACTCAAAATAGCACGGCATTGGTAGCCAAATAGGGACCTAGTCCTCTCCGGATATGCGTTTGTAGCTACTATTTTTATAGCAACTGAATGACCCAGACTGTTGACAGCGATTCGCTGATACCGGCGCTCACACCGGCTTTGGCGGGCATGCCTGACGTTGTGGACCAGGTTGCGTTGGCACGCCTGTACGGCGAACCGCTGTTCGCCATGCCACAGGATTTGTACATCCCTCCAGACGCACTGGAGGTGTTTCTGGAGGCCTTTGAGGGCCCGCTGGACTTGCTGCTGTACCTGATCCGCAAGCAGAATTTCAACATTCTGGACATCCCCATGGCGGGCTTGACGCGCCAGTATCTGGTGTATGTGGACGAAATTCGGGGCCGCAACCTCGAACTGGCGGCCGAATACCTGCTGATGGCAGCGATGCTGATCGAGATCAAATCACGCATGTTGCTGCCACCGCGCAAAGTCGCCGAGGGGCAGGAGCCCGAAGACCCGCGTGCAGAGTTGGTGCGCCGCCTGCTGGAATACGAGCAGATGAAGCTGGCAGCCGCCAAGCTCAACGCGATGCCGCAGTTTGGCCGCGACTTCCTGAAGGCTCAGGTGTACATCGAGCAATCGCTGCAGCCGCGTTTCCCCGATGTGCATGTGGTGGAACTGCAGGAAGCCTGGCGTGACATCATGAAGCGCGCCAAACTGATCCAGCACCACAAGATCAGCCGCGAAGAGCTGTCGGTGCGCGAGCACATGAGCATCGTGCTGCGCCATTTGCAGGGCCGCAAGTTTGTGGAGTTTGAACATCTGTTTGACCCCACCAAAGGTGCTGCCGTGCTTGTAGTGACCTTTATCGCCATGCTGGAGCTGGCCAAGGAAACCCTGATCGAGATCACGCAGGCCGAAGCATTCGCGCCCATTTACGTACGCCTGGCCTACTCACCTGCGTGACCGCGTCCCTGGACGACCGTTACCGCCCGCCTAACCGCGAAAGAACCCCTGCGCATGACCTCTCCTGCATTTGAATTCGACGTGCTTATTGTCGGTAGCGGCCTGGCAGGACTGAGTGCCGCGTTGCACCTGGCTCCGACTCACCGCGTGGCCATTCTCACCAAACGTGCAATGAGCGATGGCTCCAGCGGCTGGGCGCAGGGTGGCATTGCCGCCGTGCTGGCCGAAGGCGACACCTTCGAGTCGCATGTGGACGACACCTTGGTGGCTGGAGCCGGCCTGTCCGACCCCGAAGCCACACGGTTCGTCGTGGAACATGCGCCGGAAAGCATTGCCTGGCTGCGCGAGCTGGGCGTGCCGTTTTCCAAGGAGCACGGCGAACTCCACCTCACCCGCGAGGGGGGCCACAGCGCCCGGCGCATCGTGCACGTGACTGACGCCACCGGTGCCGCTGTTCAAAAAACGCTCATCGCCCAGGTGCGCCGCACGCCCAATATCACGCTGTTTGAGAACCACATGCTGGTGGACCTGATCACACAGGACAAACTCGACGCCAAAACCGGCAGAACGACAGTAGAGGCTTCAAACAACCGTTGTCTGGGACTTTACGCGCTGGATGAAACCACTGATGACGTGGTGACCTTTAGCGCTCCCCACACCATTCTGGCCACAGGCGGCGCGGGCAAGGTCTATCTGTACACCACCAATCCCGACACCGCCACGGGCGACGGCATAGCGGCCGCGTGGCGCGCAGGCTGTCGCGTCAGCAACATGGAGTTCATCCAGTTTCACCCAACCTGCCTGTATCACCCGCACGCCAAGTCGTTTTTGATCACCGAGGCGGTGCGTGGTGAAGGGGGGCTGCTCCGGCTGCCAGCTCAGGCAGGCGGTACGCGTTTCATGACCCAGCATGACCCACGTGCCGAGCTGGCGCCGCGCGACGTGGTGGCCCGTGCCATCGATTACGAGATGAAGAAGGGTGGCTTTGACTGCATGTACCTGGACATCTCGCACCAGTCATTGGCATTCCTGCAGGAGCACTTCCCCAATATCTACGCGCGCTGCCTGGAGCTGGGCATTGACATCAGCAAATCGCCCATTCCCGTGGTGCCTGCTGCCCACTACACCTGCGGCGGCGTATTGACCGATTTGCATGGCCACACCGATGTGCCAGGGCTGTATGCGATTGGAGAGACCGCCTGCACCGGACTGCACGGGGCCAACCGGCTGGCCAGCAACTCACTGGTGGAATGCATGGTGTTTGCACGCGCGGCGGCGCAGGACATTGTCAGTATGAGATCGGCTGCTTCACCAGACTTGCCGCCCTGGGATGATAGCCGTGTGACCGATGCCGACGAGGCTGTGGTGATTTCCCACAACTGGGACGAACTGCGTCGCTTCATGTGGGACTACGTGGGCATTGTGCGCACCAACAAACGGCTCGATCGCGCCGCGCACCGCATCGCGCTTCTAAAGCGTGAAATTCAGGAGTTCTACGCACATTTTCACGTCACGCGCGACCTGCTTGAGCTGCGCAACCTGGTGCAGGTGGCCGATCTGATCGTGCGCTCGGCACAGGGGCGGCATGAAAGCCGGGGCCTGCATTTCAGTCTGGATTACCCCGCCATGGCGACTGAGGCGCTGCCAACTATTCTCTCCCCGCAAGGACCTGAACTATGAATCCATCTGCCACGCCTTCCACGCGCAAGCCCATCACGCTGCACCGCCTGCGGGACATGCACGCCACGGGTGAAAAGATCACAATGCTCACGTGCTACGACGCCACATTTGCCCATGCGCTGGACGCAGCGGGCGTGGACTGTCTGCTGGTGGGCGACTCCCTGGGCATGGTGCTGCAAGGCCAGCCCAGCACGGTACCTGTCACGTTAGACGAAATGTGTTACCACACCCGCTGCGTGGCACGGGGCAACCGCACAGCCTGGATCATTGGCGACCTGCCGTTTGGTAGCTACCAGGAATCTAAGGAGCAGGCAATGCGAAGCGCCACACTGCTCATGCAGGCCGGTGCGCACATGATCAAGCTCGAAGGTGGTGGCTGGACGGCAGACACCGTGCGTTTCATGGTGGGGCGGGGCATACCGGTGTGTGCGCATCTAGGGCTCACGCCGCAATCGGTTCATGCACTGGGCGGCTACCGCATTCAGGGTCGAACCGAGGATAGCGCTGCCCTGCTGAAGCGCCAGGCGCAAGAACTGGCCGATGCCGGTGCGTCCATGCTGGTGCTGGAACTCATCCCTGCCGCGGTGGCGCAGGAAGTGACTGCGGCGTTGCCCATTCCTGTGATCGGCATCGGGGCCGGTGTTCAGTGCAGCGGTCAGGTTCTGGTGTTACACGACATGCTGAACATCGCCACGGGAAAATTGCCACGTTTTGTCCGCAACTTCATGGACGGAAGTTCCGGAGTGGATGATGCCGTGCGCCGCTTTGTGGCTGCTGTCAAGGACCAGAGTTTCCCCGACCCCACCCTGCATACTTATTGATCCGCCATGCAAATCGCCCGCACCATTACCGAGCTGCGTGATCTTCTTGCTGCTTACAAGCGGCCTGCATTTGTTCCCACCATGGGCAATCTGCATGAGGGGCATATCGCACTGGTCAATCAAGCCAGAACTTTGGGTGATGTGACCGTGGCCAGCATCTTTGTGAACCGTCTGCAATTTTTGCCGCACGAAGACTTCGACACCTACCCACGCACCTGGACATCAGACTGCGCCCAGCTCACGGCGGCGGGCTGTGACGTGTTATTTGCACCCCACGAAAATGAACTCTATCCGGAGCCTCAAACCTACAAAGTGCACCCACCCGCAGAGCTGGCGGACATATTGGAAGGACACTTTCGCCCTGGCTTCTTCATTGGCGTTAGCACCGTGGTGATGAAGCTATTTGCATGCGTGCAGCCCCGTATTGCGGTATTCGGCAAGAAAGATTACCAACAGCTGATGATCATCCGCCGCATGGTTCAGCAGTTTGCAATGCCCATTGATATCGTGGGCGGCGAAACGAACCGCGCGCCCGACGGGCTGGCACTGTCATCACGCAACGGGTACTTATCGCCGGCGGAACTGGAAGAAGCCGTGCACCTCTCGCGCGCACTCAAAGTCATGGCGGCTACGTTAAAGACTGGTGACAAAGACATTGCCTCCATCGAGGCCCAAGGCATGGACACCCTGACCCAGCGCGGCTGGAAGCCCGATTACATGGTGATACGGCGTCGCACTGATCTTTTGCCGCCAACGGAGAGCGAGCCACTGGTCGCGGTGGGAGCGGCTACGTTGGGCACTACGCGCCTGATCGACAACCTGGAGTTTTAGGTCTCAGGCCGCACCGATATCCGGCACAAGCGCGCCTGCATTTTGTCCGCTCCTGAGCGCAGCGGTGAACGCCAACATGCGGTCAATCGGCACACGGGCACGAAGGCCCAACGCCGGATCAACCTGGATTTCATTGTTGCCCGTCTCAAGGACGTGAACCACTCCTGCCAGGCTGTTCATGGCCATCCAGGGACAATGCGCACAGCTTTTGCAGGTAGCACTGTTGCCCGCGGTGGGCGCTTCAATGAAAAGCTTGCCAGGATTGAGCGTACGCAATTTGTGCATCATGCCGTTGTCAGTGGCGACGATGAACACTTTGGCATCCATCTCGTGAGCAGCCTTCAGAATGCCTGAGGTAGAGCCCACAGAGTCCGCCAGCGCCACCACATCGGCGGGCGACTCGGGGTGTACCAGAACTTTTGCACCGGGGTGCTCTTTCATAAGTGCTTGCAGTTCAAAAGCCTTGAACTCATCGTGGACGATGCAAGCGCCATTCCACATCACCATATCAGCGCCGGTCTCACGCTGGATGTAACTACCCAGATGTCGGTCAGGCGCCCACAGGATCTTGTGGCCCTTGTCTTTAAGGGCTCGCACTATGTCCAGCGCGCAGCTAGATGTGACCAGCCAGTCGGAGCGGGCTTTCACCGCCGCACTGGTATTGGCATAAACAACCACCGTACGGTCAGGATGCGTATCGCAAAAGCTGCTGAAATCATTGATGGGGCAACCTAAATCCAGCGAACAGGTGGCATCCAGATCAGGCATCAAAACGGTTTTTTGGGGCGACAAAATCTTTGATGTTTCACCCATGAAGCGAACACCAGATACCACCAGAGTTTGTGCAGAATGGTCACGGCCAAAGCGTGCCATCTCCAGGGAGTCACTGACAATACCGCCCGTCTCTTCAGCCAGGTCCTGCAGATCCGGATGGACGTAGTAGTGTGAAACCATCACGGCATTCCGGTCCTTCAGCAACCGGCGAATCTTTTCCTTGAGTGCCGCACGCTCAAACGGACCAGGCTCCAACGGCACACGCGCCCAGGCGTGTTTGGTCAAGCAGGCTGACTCACCCTCAGTTGCGGGTTGCTCGTAATCTACGTCAATCACGGGGTTCACGCCCACGGTTTGTCCAGCATGCATCAAAGCTCCTTAAGGCGCATCGAAAAATCCGTTGCCTTAACGTCTTTGGTCAACGACCCAATTGAGATACGGTCCACCCCAGTTAGTGCAAGGGCATGGACGCTTTCCAACGTCACGCCACCGGATATTTCAAGAATGGCCTGCCCGCCGTTGATGCGAACCGCTTCCCGAAGGATATGAGTCTCCATGTTGTCGAGCAATACCATCCGGGCACCGGCCTGCAAGGCCTCTTCCAGTTGGATCAGCGTTTCCACCTCAATCTCGATGAAGCTTGCCTGAGCGGCGACTTTGGCAGCAGCCCTCAACGCCTGCGTCACTCCACCGGCGGCGGCAATATGGTTTTCCTTGATCAAAACAGCGTCATACAAACCGATCCGGTGATTGGTTCCACCGCCAGTTTTCACAGCATACTTCTGCGCGAGCCGCAGACCTGGCAAGGTTTTACGGGTATCCACAATTTGCGCACGCGAGCCGCGCACAGCCTCAACATACCGGGCAGTTTTGGTTGCTACGGCACTGAGCAGCTGCAAAAAATTAAGTGCCGTACGCTCAGCAGAGAGTAGTGCCCGGGCCGAGCCTTCCAGCTCCAGTACAACCTGATCCGCTTTGCACCACTGGCCCTCGCCTACAAGCCAGTGAATACGAACATCGGGGTCCAGTTGACGAAGGGCAGCCTCCACCCACGGGGCACCACAGATGATGGCGGGCTCGCGTGCCAGAACATGCGCTCGGGCACGCCGTGAGGCATTTATCAAACCAGCGGTGAGATCACCAGTGCCCACATCTTCCTGTAACGCACGCGCGGTATCTGACGCTGCCAGTTGGGCCAGCTCTATAGTGGTAAAGCCAAAGTTCTGATTCATCGTAGTCAATTTTGCAGGTATCAGGTTTCTTCCCTGGCCTCACGGCCCATCAAGGCTGTCACCGCCTGCGCTGGCGTTATCTGCCCGTCCAGCAACGCCACGACGGCGGATGAAATTGGCATGTCTATCCCCAGGTTTTGGGCGCGCTGCACAACCGTGCGCGCGCAGTAAACGCCTTCTGCCACGTGCCCCAATGACTCTATCGCTTGGGTCAGGGTTTGTCCCCGCCCCAGGGCGAGACCCACTTTGCGATTACGTGAAAGATCACCGGTCGCTGTCAGAACAAGGTCGCCCAGCCCGCTCAAGCCCATGAAAGTCTCTGCCCTGGCACCCAAAGCAACGCCCAATCTGATCATTTCGCTCAAGCCCCGCGTGATGAGCGCTGCACGGGCATTGAGGCCAAGCTGAAGGCCATCACACAGGCCGGTCGCAATGGCGAGGACGTTCTTGACCGCGCCCCCCACCTCCACACCGACGATGTCATCGTTGGCATATACACGCAATGATGGGCTATGAAAGGCTTCGACCAATGCGTCGCGTACCAACTCATGTTCGCTCGCAGCAACCAGTGCGGTCGGTTTGCCAAGAGCCACTTCCTGCGCAAAACTAGGCCCGCTCAGGACACCCGCTCGCAACTTGGGAGCAACCCGAGCTTGTATTTCATGAGCTAGAAGGCCAGAGTCGGATTCAAAAGCAGGTTCAAACCCTTTGCACAACCACGCAACAGGCACCTTACATTCTTGCAATTGCTGCAGCATGCCGCGCAGGCCCGCCATGGGAGTCCCCACCACAATCAGGTCCATTTTCAGCGGGTCCAGCGGGCCGGAGAAAATATCCAGTTGAGAGGGCAAAGCTACTTCTGACAAGTAACGGGCATTCACACGTTCGGCGCGCATGCCTGAGGCCTGCAAAGGATCCCTGGCCCACAGGCTGACGACGTGACCGGCCTTTGTGTTTTGGCACGCACTGACAGCCAATGCCGTACCCCATGCACCTGCACCCAGAATGACGATTCTCATGGCGCTACTATTTTCATAGCGACTAACGCATAATGGACGCGGCTAGACGCCTAAAATATCCTATTGCGTCACAATGCGTGGGGCATCGTCATCCGTCTGCGCCTGCTGTTGCTCGTACATGGCCTGGAAGTTGATTTCTGAAAGGTGCACAGGCGGAAAACCTCCGCGCTGGATCAGATCCGCAACGTTACCACGCAGGTAGGGGTATACGATTTGGGGACAAGCGATGCCCATGATCTGACTCATCTGCTCTTCAGGCAGGTTGCGAATCTCAAATATGCCGGCCTGCTGGGCTTCGATCAGAAACACGGTTTTGTCCTTGATCTTGGTCTGCACGGTCGCGGTCACGGTAACTTCAAAAATGCCGTCGGCCACCGGCGATGCATTGACGCCCAGCTGTATATCAACAGTGGGTTGCTCCTGTTCCAGCAGAATGGCCGGAGAATTGGGCTGCTCCAAGGAAGCGCCCTTCAGGTAAACGCGCTGTATCTGGAACACGGGGTCTTGCTGGTCAGCCATGGAAACTCTTTCAGGTTAAAACGAAGCCGGCCCGGTTGGTAGAACGGGTGCGTCGGCAATCAGGAACGTAAGAAAATCAGTCGAAGCAGATTATCTCAGGTGCCAGTGAGCAAGGGCATCAGGGCACCTCGCCCGTCCAGCGCCATCAAGTCATCGCAGCCACCGACGTGAGTCTGGCCTATGAATATCTGCGGTACGGTGCGCCGCCCTGTGAGTTCCATCATGCGACTCCGCTCGTCGGCAAGCAGGTCCACGCGGATCTCCTCTATCTCGGAAACGCCCCGGGCATTCAGCAGTTGCTTGGCACGAATGCAGTAGGGGCAAACGGCTGTGGTGTACATCTTGACGGTTTGCATGTTGAACCTCTGGGAGCTAACTTCGGGCCTGATCAGGCCTTTTCAATAGGCAGGTTGGCGGATCTCCAGGCACCGAGCCCACCGCCCAGAGACTGGGCCTGCTCATAACCCAGCTTCTTCGCCACTGCCACTGCGCGCCCTGAGCGCGCGCCGCTTTGGCAGACCAGAATGACAGGCACAGACTTGTTCTTGACGACTCCCGGCAGTTTTTCCTCCAGCTGGCTCAGGGGTATGTTCTTAGCGCCCCCCACATGCCCAGCCGCGAATTCGGTGGTTTCACAAACATCAATCACCACCGCTTTCTCGCGGTTGATCAACTGAACAGCCCCCGCCGCACTCAGGCCAGCATTGGTTGCCCCCTGAACCACTGGCCATATCAACATGGCGCCCGATGCAAACGCAACAGCCAGCAGCATCCAGTTATCCATAATGAATTTCACAAACATTCCAATCTTGTTACCAACTGTAAAACCAGTCATTTTATAGAATGGCGGGGCATGCCTTCGCAGGCGGCCCCATTTCCCCAAACTCTTCCTCCCCAAACATGTACAAACTTGTTCTCGTCCGCCATGGCGAATCCACCTGGAACCTTGAAAATCGCTTCACTGGCTGGACTGATGTGGATTTGACACCCACCGGCATTGAACAGGCAAAAAATTCCGGGCGATTGCTAAAAAGCGAGGGATATGACTTTGATTTGGCTTACACCAGCGTACTAAAGCGAGCTACGCGGACCCTGTGGCACTGTCTGGACGAAATGGACCGTACCTGGCTGCCTGTAGTGCACAGCTGGCGCCTCAATGAGCGCCATTACGGGGCTCTGCAAGGGCTGAACAAAGCCGACATGGCCAAACAGTACGGCGACGCACAGGTGCTGGTGTGGCGCCGTAGCTACGACACGCCGCCTCCGGCGCTAGAAGCTACAGACCCTCGCTGTGAGCGGGGTGATGTCCGCTATGCCAGACTGCAACCTGACCAGATACCACTTACAGAGTGCCTGAAGGACACCGTTGCGCGGGTAATGCCTTTCTGGAGCGAATCCATGGCGCCTGCCATCAAGGCCGGCAAGCGCATCGTTGTGGCAGCGCACGGAAATTCCATCCGCGCATTGGTGAAGTATCTGGATAACATCGCCGATAACGATATTGTCGGGGTCAACATCCCCAACGGTATTCCTCTGGTTTACGAGCTGGACGCCAACCTGAAACCGATTCGCCATTACTACCTAGGCGATGCCGAAGTTGCCGCCAAAGCCGCTGCCGCCGTGGCGGCCCAAGGTAAAGCTTGAGTAAATTCGACCAGATTTGACGATTGCCACCAGCTGGTTGCCCTCAAATACTCGAGCACAGGGGAACTGAGAGGCAAAGCTTGCCTCCAAGGTGTATATTGAAGCGGCAGTTTTTGCTGCACAGGATGTTATATGGGTCAAAAACTGAAAATTGCGGGCTGGATTTCTGTGGGCGTTGTTGCCGGAGCGCTGACGACGGTATCGCTTCAAACAGTTGCGCGCGGAACGCTGGCGCCACTTCCGCTGGAAGAGTTGCAGCAACTAGCCTCCGTATTCGGCATCGTCAAAAGTGACTACGTAGAACCCGTGGACGAGAAAAAACTCATCACCGAAGCCATTACCGGTATGGTTGCGAGTCTGGACCCACATTCGCAATATTTCGATAAAAAATCTTTCAAGGAATTCCGAGAAGGTACCTCAGGCCGTTTTGTGGGCGTAGGCATTGAGATCACACAGGAAGATGGACTGGTCAAGGTGGTGACGCCAATCGAAGGGTCGCCTGCATTTCGGGCTGGTCTCAAAACCAATGACCTGATCACCAAAATCGACGACACGGCAGTCAAAGGCCTGCCACTGAACGAAGCCGTCAAGCGCATGCGTGGCGAGCCTAACACCAAGGTTATCCTCACCATCTTCCGTAAAGATGAAAACCGCAGTTTCCCCGTCACGATTACACGTGAAGAAATTCGTACCCAGTCGGTTCGTGGCAAAGTGATGGAACCGGGCTATGCCTGGATCCGATTGAGCCAGTTCCAGGAGCGAACTGTCGATGACTTTGCACGCAAGGTGGAAGAGGTTTACAAGCAGGACCCCAACCTCAAAGGTATGGTGTTGGATCTGCGTAACGATCCGGGTGGGCTACTGGACGCCGCCGTGGCGGTGTCTGCAGCATTTCTGCCGGAAAACGTCACTGTGGTCTCCACCAATGGACAATTGGCAGATAGCAAATTCACTTATAAGGCGTCGCCCGAGTTTTATCAGCGCCGCGGTGGCCCAGATCCACTAAAGCGCCTTCCTGCAAGCCTGAAGACCATCCCGCTGGTGGTGCTGGTCAATGAAGGCTCGGCATCCGCAAGTGAAATCGTGGCTGGCGCGTTGCAGGACTACAAACGTGGCGTGATCATGGGTAACCAGACCTTTGGCAAAGGATCGGTACAGACGGTTCGCCCGTTGGGACCTGACACCGGCCTGAAGATCACCACGGCCCGCTATTACACGCCGAGTGGCCGCTCAATTCAGGCCAAGGGAATCGTGCCGGATGTGATGGTCGATGAAACCGAAGAAGGTAACTTGTTCGCGGCGCTGCGTACGCGCGAAGCGGATCTTGAAAAGCACCTCAATAGCGGCCAGGGCGTAGAAAAGAAAGATGTTGCTCGCGAGAAAGCACGTGACGAAGCACTGAAAAAACTGGAAGACGAATCCAAAAAACCTGCTGCAGACCGCAAAGTGGCTGAGTTCGGCTCTGACAAAGACTTTCCGCTTATGCAGGCCATCAATAAACTCAAGGGTCGCCCTGTCATGGTCAGCAAAACGCTGACCGAGCGCAAGGAAGAGATTAAGGAAAACTAGGCCTGCCATGCCTACAAGAGCTGATGCGACGGCTCCACCATGACAGATGACCAGCTTCTGCGCTACTCGCGCCACATCCTGCTGAACGAAATTGGCATCGAGGGACAGGAGAAGATCTCCAGTGGCCGCGCGCTGATAGTTGGCGCTGGCGGGTTGGGCTCACCCGTTGGGCTGTATCTGGGCTCTGCTGGTGTCGGGCACATCACACTGGTCGATGACGATACTGTGGACCTCACTAACTTACAGCGGCAGATCGCGCATACCACTGCTCGCGTGGGAGAGACCAAGGTTACTTCCGCCAAAGTGGCTATTGCAGCAATCAACCCCGATGTGACCGTAACTGTCATTCAGGCCCGTGCCAATGCTGGTCTGCTAGACACCCTGGTAGAGCAAACTGATGTGGTACTGGACTGTTGCGACAACTTTGCCACTCGGCAGGCGGTCAATGCAGCCTGTGTCAAACATCGCAAACCCCTCGTATCCGGGGCGGCCATTCGTTTTGATGGGCAGATCAGCGTGTATGACGCTCGTGATGACCATTCGCCCTGCTATGCCTGTGTCTTCCCTCCGGACGCCAACTTTGAAGAAACCCGCTGCGCAACAATGGGGGTGTTCGCTCCTCTGGTTGGCATCATCGGCTCCATGCAGGCGGCAGAAGCCCTGAAGCTACTCAGCGGGGCAGGACAATCTATTGCTGGACGTCTGCTCATGCTTGACGGACGTTCGATGGAGTGGAGCGATATCGGCCTGCCCCGCAATACTTCATGCGTGGTATGTGGCTCGCGTCACTGATCATTTGCAGGCGCCGTGTTCTTTCCGGAATTCCCTGGGCCGGATGAACCGTATATGAGCAAAGAGCCCGCGTCGATTGGCCCTCGCCTGCATCTCCTGCTCAGGATATGGGCCCACGTTGCGCTGGTAGTGGTATGACCACGCATATCCACGCTTTACCATCCAATCGCCCACATCTTCACCTCTGAACTTGAGATTGGCCAGCGTGCGGTCATAGCTGTCTTTGCTTCGAACCTGCACCAGCACAGTCTGGCGCAAAAGCCGCTTCGCCAACGCATCGCGCGATTGAGGCCCCCAGATCTGACAAATCTCCGGAGCATCGATGCCATCAATTCGCACCTTGCGCGGTTTACCACCACTGGCCGGGCGGACCCAAAGTGTGTCGCCATCAGAAACCCGGGTCACGACACCCGGCCAAGGCTCTGCGGAATGCACGCAACACGCGGCAAACACGGTAGCCAACACCGGTAGCCAAATCTTCATGCGTTGAGTACGGAATGCACCAACCAATAAATGAAGGCGGCCAACAACACCAACCAGATTGCAGCTACGATCAGTAGGCCCCACATCATTTTTGGCAAACGTCCCTGAAAGCTTTCTGCCTGCTGCCGCATTTCCGCCCATAGCGGCGTGGGCACCAGCTTGACTGCTAATGCCACCCCCAACGGGACCAGAATAACGTCGTCCAGCAAGCCAAGCACCGGGATGAAATCAGGGATTAGGTCAATGGGGCTCAGAGCATAAGCCACGACGACACCAGCGACCAGTTTGGCTGCCAGCGGGGTACGCGGGTCTTTCAACAAAAGCCAAAGTGCCGTCAAATAATGAATCAGCGTTGCCTTGTTGGCAATAGCGAAAAACTTGAGTGATTTCATGTATGTACCTTCCCGGAAGTCGCCAGCACCTCATAGGCACTGTTTACCGAGAGATGAACACCTCCAGACAGGGCTTTCCAAAGCGGTGAATTGACGAGGCGATCCTGCACGGGTCCCTTAACCTCAGCCAGATGCAACCGGATACGACGCTCACCCAACTCACGGTTGATATCCGTCAGAACCTCCATGGCCGTCGCGTCCACCCTGTTCACAGCACTCATGATCAATACCACATCATGCGTGTCTGGCGCCCTTGCCAACTCAGTGCTCAGGCGCGACTCCACGGCGTTCAGGTTACCAAAAAACAGGCTTTCATCGATTCGCAAAAAAAGTACACCGGGAATGGTCTCCACACCGTGCCGCTCGATATTGCGAAAGTGTTCCGTACCAGCAATCCGGCCAATAACCGCGATGTGAGGCGTACTCGCCCGCAACAGCAGCATTGCAAGCGATAACCCGATACCCAGGGCGATTCCCCACTCAAGACCCAGTAAAAGCACGCCCATAGCGGTACCCAACAAAGCCATAGCATCCGCGCGGTCATAGGACCAGGCCTGGCGGAACGCTTTGATATCTATCATGCTGACGGCTGCGACCACAATGCTGGCGGCCAGTACAACAAGTGGCAATCTGGCAAACCAGTGCGTGCCCATCAACACAATACCCAGCAGCACCAACGCGGACACAATGCTGGCTAGCGGCGTTTGGGCGCCCGCAGCGGTGTTGATGGCGGACCGGGAAAGACCGCCACCCACAGGCATGCCACCGTAAAAGGCTGCTACAACATTGGCAGTGCCCAGTCCAACCAGTTCCCGGTTGGGATCCACGCGCTCGTGTCGCTTGACTGCCAACGCCTGGGCCATGGTGATATTTTGGACCATGCCGATGAAGGCTAGAACCAGGGCGGGTGTGGCCAGCGTTTTAATAGACTCCAGATCAGGGGAAAACAACGTCAAAGAGGCAAGTCCTTCCGGCACGAGACCCACCACCGCGACACCTTGCGCGAGGTCCAGATTAAGAAAAACCACAAACAGCGTGGCAACAACCAAAACCAGCAATGGCATAACACGAACAAAAAATTCCGCGTGCAGCTTCGAAAGGCCGAACTTTCCGGCGGCGGCTACAAGCCACATGCGAGACGAAAACAGCACTGTCAAAGTAACCACACCAATCAGTAGTGTGGTGGAGTTGGTCTGAGAAAGCTTGTCATAGAGGGACCGTAAAACCCGCCATGTGCTGGAATTATTTACCGTCACCCCAAGTAAAAACTTGAGTTGGCTGACAACAATCAAAAGAGCCGAGCCAGAAATAAATCCACTGACGACCGGTCGACTGAGAAGTTGTGAAAGAAACCCCAACCGCAACGCTCCAAAGGCCAGAACTAACACACCGGAGCACAGTGACAACCCGGCCGCCAGCGCTATGTACTGCGGACTGCCGGGCACTTCCAGGGGACTTAACACGGCATATGTCATGATGGATGTAATGGCTACGGGACCAACCGCCTGGGTCATGCTGCTGCCCAACAAAGCGTAAGCAATAACGGGAAAGATGCTGACGTACAGGCCAGCCTGGGGTGGCAGGCCCGCAAGCAGGGCATACGCCAGGCTCTGGGGTATGACCAGCACCGCCACAATTACGCCGGCGACCAGGTCATCGGACAAACGTTCTCGCGGGTAGCTCGCGATCCAGCGGGGTAACAGTTGCATCAAAACCTTCATTGACTTGCCGAAGACACCCTGATCATTACCAAGCTCAAATAATGCCTAGGAAATCTGGCCGATTTCCCCAACTTGAAAACAGGTCGTCCTGTTAGACTTTCCCCGATCCTATCCCAATTACCCTGTGGTCGATTCAACTAATCCTGCCCCTGTCAACCTGCCCGACCTGAGTCTGGGTGATGCACTGGCGCTACTCAAACACAGTGGCGCAGTGGATGGATTGGTGTCCCCACAGAAGTCGTCAGTTGCTTATCTGCAGGGTGTCATAGATGGTCTGTGCGAGTTATCTCTCAAGGATCCGCTGACAGGCCTGGCCAACCGTCGGCAATTTCACTCGGTTCTGGAACGCGGCATAGAGGTGGTTGCCAGATCTGGAGATTCAGCGCTGCTGCTGATGCTCGACATTGATCACTTCAAGAAGGTGAACGACACGCATGGCCATCAGGCTGGTGACCAGGTCTTGCAGGCCATTGCCAAGTGTCTGGCAGGTTGCGTTCGACCGATGGATACCGTAGCTCGCTATGGCGGTGAAGAATTTGCAGTGGTGTTGCCCAACTGTCAGGTGTCGTTTGGCGCAGCGGTTGCCGAGCGAATCCGCCACGCCGTGGAGTCGCTACCCATCCCCATTTCACCGCTAGTCACACTCAATGTCACAGTCAGCATCGGCGGTGCATTTGCACCGGAGTGGGTGCGGTCAACGAACACACTGTGGACCGAGCGGGCCGATGTTCAGTTGTACAGAGCCAAGGCCGAGGGTCGCAACCGGGTCTGCATTGATCATCAGCAGGTCATTTCTGTCAGCGCCGAAGAGAAAAACATGCTGTTCGGCCACCTCGCAATGGGCGAACCTGCGTGGATCGAGGCCATTCAGGGCGATGGCTCCAGCAATGCCGCACAAAAGGTAACCTCATGAGTGAAAAACAACCCACGACTCTGGAGAGTGCGAAGCCGCCCAGTGTCCCCTTAGTGCCTTTCAGCAAGGTGTTGGCCGTTACCAGTGGTAAGGGCGGCGTTGGCAAGACATTTGTCTCTGCCAATCTGGCAGCGGCGCTAGCCAAGCGCGGACTCCGGGTATTGGTGCTGGACGCGGATCTCGGATTAGCCAATCTGGATGTTGTACTCAATCTTTACCCCAAGATCACCCTGCACGACGTATTCACTGGCAAAGCCAAGCTGGAGCAAGCCATCATCAAGGCGCCTGGCGGCTTCTCGGTCTTGTTGGCGGGTTCGGGCATGGTTGAATACTCCCGTCTGACGCCCGAGGTGCGCGATGATTTTCTGCGCATCATGAGCGGACTGGTACCCCACTATGACGTGCTGCTGCTGGATACCGGGGCAGGCATTTCGGACGTTGTTTTGTTTGCTGTCTCGCTGGCGTCCGAAGTGCTGGTTGTCGCAACACCGGAGCCAACCTCGCTTACGGATGCCTATGCCACCATTAAGGTCCTCGTTGGACAACAGGGTCGAAAAGCCGTTCGGCTGATCGTCAACCAGACGGCCCGTTTGGGCGACGGTCGCGCCATCACGGCGCAGTTACAACAGGTTCTTGACCGTTTTGTTACCTCAGAGCCAGGACACAGTGTGAAACTGCTGCACCTCGGCGATATTCCTGCAGATCCTATGGTGCGACAGGCCGTGATGAAACGCCAGCTGCTTATGCAGACCATGCCGGGCTGCCCCGCCGGTCTGGCAATATCACAACTGGCAGCCAAAGTGATGGAAACTGTCCTTCCACAACAGCCTTAGCCTGCCATCAGGCAGTAACGATCCAGCCTTCGAGAGGATCCATCGTCTTGGGCAAACCGTACCCCGGCGCACCGCGCGCCTGGGCCCATGCAGCCTGCAAAAGGCATAACACGGCATCAAGCGAATCCCCACTCGCATCGTCTACCAGAGTATCGTGCTGGGCATGTGTTAGTTTCAGGCGAAACCCTAAGCGCGTACGACCATTCTCCAGTGCACCCAGCAGGTCTTTGCGGGCGATCAAGCGATCCGGTGTCTGTTTTGCTTTGTCATCACTCTTGTAACTGCGCTTGCCAATGACCTCCCGTGCAAGCAATCCGGGATAGCCTTCCAGTGCTACCCGGCGTAGGTCACCTGAATACAGACCTGGCAGGTGCACACCCGAGTTCAGCAACAGTGGCACACCTGCATGCAGCATATAAGCGACTGGTGGGTTCACCCATTTCATCGACGGGCTGGATCCCGCTGGAATGTCGGTAGCCCGATGCGCAAATTTTTGACCCGCGGGCCGTGCATCGCAAAAAGCAGCAAACGCGGCGCGAATGTCTGCACGACTCAAACCTTCATAGTGACGAATGCAGGCCTCCCATTGCGTTGGCCAAGTCAGCGTCTCCACTAATTCCCGTGGCAATCCAAATGGGAGGTCCAGCGCACCCAGCCAGTACGGGTTTTGATTCAACCAAGCTTCAAACGAGTTCAGTGAACTCAAGCGCTCCAGTTTTAATAGCTGGACACGCCCATTCTGCGAGGTCCCGATGGCTAAAATAATTGGCTTTTTAATGGTTGGACGGCTGGTGAAGTCGCAGCCCATCAACGGCATCATCGCAAACCCGCCAAGACGCCCGGCGAACGCTAGGCCCGGCCGATGATCGACGCCGTGGCCATCAATTCTTCAAGTAGCGCCAGGGATACCCGGCCAGATACTGCGTAGGGGTCAAGTTCAGGCTTCTCGGCGTATTTCAGCAGGATGGAAGTGTTGATCTTGGACATGTTGACCAGTCCCATCGTCCAGCCACCAAAACGGCGCTCGGCGATTTCCTCATAGTGCAACAGGACCACATCCTTGTGGCGAGGGTCTTTCTGGATATGTCCATACAGCTCGCTGACCGCCATGCGCCCCCCTTCGATCGCCTGCAAAAAAATTCCGCCACCGTAGCACAGGATGCCTGTGATGCCGCAGGCGGGGTTGGACTGCCGCGACTGAGACAGGATGGTGTCGATGGCGTCCGCGCTAGTATCCAGTGCGCGGCTTGCATAAAGAAGACGTACGAGCATGGTTTCAACCTCTTCCGGGAATGAGTGACAGGAATTCGCGACGCAGATTCGGGTCTTTCAGAAAGGTGCCACGCATGACGGAATTAATCATCTTGCTGTCCATATCCTTAACACCGCGCCAGGCCATGCAATAGTGGCTGGCTTCCATGACAATCGCCAACCCGTCGGGCTGGGTTTTTTGCTGGATCAAGTCTGCCAGCTGCACCACCGCTTCTTCCTGAATCTGCGGGCGACCCATGATCCATTCGGCCAACCGGGCGTACTTGGAAAGTCCGATCACATTGGTGTGTTCATTGGGCAGTACACCAATCCAGATTTTCCCTATCACAGGGCAAAAATGGTGGCTGCAGGCACTGCGCACCGTGATGGGGCCTACGATCATGAGCTCGTTCAGGTGTTCGGCGTTGGGAAACTCGGTGATCACGGGCGCCGTTACATACCGCCCTTTGAATACCTCGTTCACATACATCTTGGCAACGCGGCGTGCCGTGTTGTCGGTGTTGTGATCCCGTTCAGTGTCAATAACCAGGCTGCTAAGCACGCCTTTCATCTTTTCTTCAACTTCATCGAGCAGTTTTTCGAGCTCCCCCGGTTCGATGAATTCAGCAATATTGTCGTTGGCGTTGAAACGCTTGCGGGACGCCACCAGCCGCTGACGGATCTTGACGGACACCGGTGTACCAATGTCTTCATCGGTTGAGTTCATGGGATTGGGGGTTTTCATTAACATGGACGAATATTACCAGCGATTGGCCAGTAGGGTTTTTGCCCTTTAACCCGCGTAGAATGTACGTGAGTAGCTATTATTTCAGTAGCGATTCCCGCTCAGAAACAGTGCCAAACGCATCAGGGCGAAAGCAACACGGTCCCGAATGCGCATCTGCCAAGGCCGGTTGGCGTATTCGGCGGGATCTACGCGGTGACCATCCCGCTCCATGGCCTGCTCCAGTTTCAGATGCAAAGCAGCTGCGAATGCAGCATCCTCCACCTGCACGTTGGCTTCCCGTGCCAGCAACAAACTCAGAGGATCCAGATTGGAAGAACCCACTGTCGCCCACCGCCCGTCAATCACTGCCACTTTCGCGTGAAGGAAACTGGTAGCGTATTCGGTGATCTCCACACCGGCTGCCAGCAAAGCGCCGTATACCGGCCTGGCTGCGTGGTACTGCATGAAATATTCATAACGACCTTGCAGAAGCAGGCGCACCCGTACACCGCGTTTGGCCGCATGAATCAGCGCTTTGCGCAATTTGGCACCTGGGAGAAAGTAAGCATTGGCAATAATGATTTCGTGCCTCGCTTCTCCAATAGCCTGACGGTAGCTGCGCTCGATACGGGTCCGGTTACGAACATTGTCTCGCAGCACTAGCCCTGCGCGCGCCCTGGCCCCACCGTTGGGTGTTGATCGTGACGGGACTGGCTTTTCGTGCCAATGGGTTTTCCATTCCGTGGCGACGACCTCGTGCAGCGATTGCCAAGCCGCTTGCAGATCTGGCTGACGCACCGTTCTGCTGACTTCCATGCGTGTCCAGAACAAGGCCAACGCCTGATGCACGTCCTGTACCAGAGGCCCACTTACACAAACGGCAAAATCGAACCTGGGAGCCGTCAGTGGTCCATGGTTTGGGTCATGTAAATCATCCAGCACATTGATGCCGCCACAAAACGCCTGCAGGCCATCTACTACACACAGTTTGCGGTGCAGTCGCCGCCATCGGCTGGGAATCAACAAGCCAAGCCCTCCCAGCGGTGAAAAGATGCGCCACTTCACGCCGGCCTGGTCGAAGCGTTCAACCCATTGCGCTGGAAGGCGGGGGGTACCTACGCCATCCATCACCAGAAAGACGGCAACTCCACGTGTAGCGGCACGCTCCAGCGCCATCGCAACGCTAGTTCCAGCACCCTCAAAATCGAAAATGTAGGTCTCCAGTCGGACCTCTCGCCTGGCCTGATCAATGGCCGCTGTCAACGCCGGGAAGAACTCACCACCCCCTTCTAAGAGTTGCAATTGATGGCCGCCCGCTAGTGTCGACATCAATATGGACCTTATTTCGGGAAGCTGAATTCCGCGATCAACGGCAGGTGATCCGACATCTGCCACCAAATGCGACCACGCGGCACATGCACCGCAAGCGGATTCAATCCTCTGCCAAAAACATGGTCCAGTTGAACCAGCGGCAGACGGGCAGGAAATGTCGGATGTCTGGAAGCTTGAAACGAAGTGAGCCCCACCTTGGCAAACGCGGTGTGTACGAGGTTTCCCCAATCATTGAAGTCACCTGCGATCAGCAGGGGTGCTACTTCAGGAATCTCACGTGCGATGTAGCGTTGCAACTGGGCTACCTGCCGAGTGCGACTCGCTTTAATCAGCCCCAAATGAACAACCACAACATGAACCGATTGACTATCCACCAGCACCTCGGCGTGAAGCAGGCCTCGTTGCTCAAATCGATGGTCCGACATGTCTTCGTGCTGGTGCATGATCACGGGCCATCGTGACAACATGGCATTGCCGTGTTCACCGTGGCGGGTCACGGCATTGGTGCGGTAGACAGCTTCATACCCTTCCGGCGCAAGGAAATCAGCTTGCGGCAACTCCGGCCATCGCGTGAAGTATTCTTCCTCGCGTCGATGAACCTTGCGTACTTCCTGCAGACAAATGATGTCTGCATCAAGCTGTTCTACTGCATGGCCCAGGTTATGAATCTCCAGGCGGCGATTCGGGCCAAAACCCTGTACACCCTTATGGATGTTGTAGGTGGCAACACGAAGCGTGGTCATGGGATATGCATTTCTACAGGTGGGTTCAATGATTTCCCACAAACCGGGGAAGCATCAGTATCGCCTCCGCATTGGATGGAGAAAAGCATTTTTCCGCCGCTTGCTGGTATGGAAGCCACAAAAATTCTGTATGCTCCCGCGGGCTCAATCGCACAAATACAGGCTCAGGCACCTCAAGACCAAACAGATGCTCCGTATTGCGTGTTATCCCCGGGGCATAGCGATGGAGCCACCGCGGATATATCTCATAGACGTTTTCAAGACACCAGTCTCGAAGCCCAATGGCCATCGGACTGCTTTCGCCGCAATCTATACCCGTTTCCTCCAGTACCTCCCTTACGGCAGTGAAGTGAAACTCTTCGTCGTCATGGTCTTTGCTCCCAGTGACCGATTGCCAGAACTCGTCAGCATCGGCACGGCGGATCAGCAGTACTTCCAGTGCAGGAGTGTGGATCACCACCAGCACGGATTGTGGAATTTTGTAGCCGCCAACGGGAGTCGTCATTCAGCTCTCCCGCCAGAACCTCAGCCAGCCTTCTGCAGCTCCGTGTTTCGAAGCTTGATATGCAATTCTCGCAGCTGCTTCTCGTCCACCATGCTGGGAGCCTGCGTTAGCAAGTCCTGTGCGCGCTGCGTCTTGGGGAAGGCAATCACGTCACGGATAGATTCAGCACCGGTCATTAGGGTCACAACGCGATCCAAGCCAAACGCCAATCCACCGTGCGGTGGTGCTCCGTACTGCAACGCGTCCAGCAGGAAGCCAAACTTGTCCTGGGCTTCTTCCGGTGTGATCTTCAGGGCATCAAATACTTTTTGCTGCACGTCGGCGCGATGGATACGCACCGAACCGCCGCCCATTTCCCAGCCATTGAGCACCATGTCATACCCTTTGGAAATGCATTTCTCAGGCGCGGTGACCATCCAGTCTTCGTGTCCGTCCTTCGGCGCTGTAAAGGGGTGATGTGTCGCCGTATAGCGTTGGGCTTCGTCGTCAAATTCAAACATTGGAAAGTCCACGACCCACATTGGGCGCCAGCCAGCTTCGAACAAGCCATTTTTCTTGCCGAATTCGCTGTGCCCAATTTTGATACGCAAGGCACCAATGGCATCGTTGACGACCTTCGTCTTGTCTGCGCCAAAGAAAATCAGGTCCCCGTCCGCAGCACCGGTACGTGTCAGCACTTCAGCGATGGCTTTATCATGAATGTTCTTGACGATAGGCGATTGCAGACCATCACGCCCCTTGGCAAGCTCGTTGACCTTGATGTATGCAAGGCCTTTGGCTCCATAAATCTTGACGAACTCGGTGTATGCATCGATCTCGCTGCGGGTCAAGCCGCCCGTTTCCCGAGCGCCGCCGGGCACGCGAAGTGCCACTACGCGTCCTCCCTTCATCGTTGCCGCACCGGCGAAGACCTTGAAATCAACATCCGTCATCACATCAGTGACTTCAGTGAATTCCAGCTTGACTCGCAAGTCAGGCTTGTCCGAACCATAGCGGTGCATGGCCTCGGAATAAGGCATTACCGGGAACTCGCCGAGATCAACACCCATCGTGTTCTTGAACACCGTCTTGATCATGCCCTGGAACATGTCACGAATTTCCTCTTCCGTCAGGAACGATGTCTCGATATCGATCTGTGTGAATTCCGGTTGACGGTCGGCCCGCAAGTCTTCATCACGGAAACACTTGGTGATCTGGTAGTAGCGGTCGTAACCAGCCACCATCAACAATTGCTTGAACAGCTGCGGGCTTTGTGGAAGCGCAAAGAAATGCCCATCATGCACACGACTGGGCACTAGGTAGTCGCGCGCACCTTCTGGCGTGGACTTGCCCAACATCGGCGTTTCAATGTCGATAAACCCATTGGCGTCCAGAAACTTGCGCACTTCCATGGAAACGCGGTAGCGCAGCATCAGGTTGTTTTGCATGTAAGGACGGCGCAAGTCCAGCACACGGTGCGTGAGGCGCGTGGTTTCGCTCAGATTCTCGTCGTCCAGTTGAAACGGTGGGGTTACCGACGGGTTGAGCACGATCAGCTCATGGCATAACACTTCCACTTTGCCGCTCTTCAGGCTGTCATTGGTCGTCCCGTCCGGACGCGCACGCACAAGGCCCTTTACCTGCACGCAAAACTCGTTTCGCAGGCCCTCAGAAACCTTGAACATCTCTGCCCGGTCAGGATCGCAAACCACCTGCACATAGCCTTCACGGTCACGCAAGTCCACAAAAATGACACCGCCATGGTCGCGGCGACGATTCACCCAACCGCACAACGAGACAGTTTCGCCTAACAGGGCTTCGGTCACCAGACCGCAATAGTGGGAACGCATGGACATTCTTGGGCTCTCTTCAGGAACTGCACCCGTCTAATTGGGTGCAAACAGGTTATTTGATTAATGAGGGGACGTGAGCATACGGAACGACAACGCCCATCGAGACGATGTATTTCAACGCTTCATCCACACTCATTTTGAGTTCAATGCAATCACTGGTCTTGAGCATTACGAAATAGCCACCCGTAGGATTGGGTGTGGTGGGAACATACAGACTCAGATAGTCACCATGAAGATGGTTGGCGACGTCGCCGCCAGGGTTGCCGGTCACAAATGCTATTGTCCAGACATTTTCACGCGGCCACTGGATCAGAACTGCTTTACGGAACGCGTTGCCAGACTCGGAGAACAAGGTGTCGGATACCTGTTTCACGCCGGAATAAATCGAGCGAACGATGGGTATGCGGTTCAACAGAGCGTGCCACCAGTTCACCAGCTTGTTGCCAAAGAAATTGCTGGCCGTAGCCCCCAGGACCAACAAAATTGCCAGCGCCAGCAAAACGCCGAACCCGGGAATGTGAAAGCCGATCAACTGGTCAGGATGCCAGCTAGCCGGGAGAATGAGCAAGGTCTTGTCCAGCGTGCTGATAACCCACTCCAGTACCCACACGGTGATGGCAATGGGCACGATGACCAGCAAACCGGCCAGCAGCCATTTCCGGAAAGAATCCATGAACGTTTTCACTTGGTCGTACCGGATGAAGTAGAGCTGGTACTGGGCGTGGCCGGTGCCGACTCGGTTTTGGCCGCCGGAGTTGCACTCTCTGCAGACTTTCCTGCCGAGCTGGTATCACTTTGGCCGCCAGAGCTACCTGTCGTAGCAGATTCCGCTTTGCCACCTTCCGGCCCTGCTGAAGACGCAGTCGCACCTGCGGCGCCTCCCTTGAAGTCCGTGACATACCAGCCAGAACCCTTCAACTGAAAGCCTGCAGCAGTAAGTTGCTTCTTGAATGTGGCTGCACCGCAACCGGGGCAATCAGTCAACGGAGCGTCAGACATCTTTTGCAGCACGTCCTTGGCGAACCCGCAGGACTCGCATTTGTAGGCGTAAATTGGCATGGCGTAATTAAGGGCGTTGGTAAAGGTGCAAAACCTTCAATTATAGGCTGCCGACCCTGTTTTAAGGTCAGGACATTGACCTACAGGCGCACGCGAATCAGGATTTGCATGGCAATTAGACCCAGCGCAAAACCAATACCACCATAAATCAGCCCTTGCAAAAGCTTGTTTGTCCGCTTTTGCTCTGTAAGCAGGTCTTGCAGGCCACGCTCACTTTCACCATTGTTACGCCTTAAGTACTCGTGGAGCAACCTGGGTAGTTCCGGCAAAAATTTTGCGTAGGCAGCAGACTCCTCCTTCATTTTGTCGAGAAATTTTTGGGGCCCAACCTGCTCCAGCATCCATTTTTCCAGGAAAGGCTTGGCAGTACTCCATAAATCCAGCTCAGGGTCCAGATCCCGTGCGAGCCCCTCTATGTTTAGAAGCGTCTTTTGTAACAAGACCAGTTGTGGCTGGATCTCAACATGAAACCGGCGTGAGGTCTGGAATAGCCGCATCAACACCATGCCCAGCGAGATTTCCTTCAGTGGGCGATCAAAATATGGCTCGCAAACCGAACGAATCGCACCCTCCAGTTCGTCGACCCGTGTACCGGCTGGAACCCAGCCTGACTCAATGTGCAGCTGGGCAACCCGCTTGTAATCGCGCCGGAAGAAAGCCACAAAATTGTGGGCCAAATATTCCTTGTCAGATGCAGTCAGCGTGCCAACGATACCGAAATCCAGCGAGATATAACGGCCGAATGTGGCGGGCGCCACACTCACCTGGATATTGCCGGGATGCATGTCGGCATGGAAAAAACCATCCCGGAAAACCTGTGTAAAGAAGAGCGTGACTCCGTCTCTGGCCAGCTTGGGAATATCCACCCCCGCTTCGCGCAACCGGCCCACCTGGTTAATCGAGATGCCATCCATGCGCTCCATCACGATAACCTCGGTGGTGCAGTAATCCCACATCATCTCGGGTATCAGCACCAGATTCAGCCCTGCCATGTTCCGACGCAACTGGGCTGCACTGGACGCTTCCCGCACCAGATCCAGTTCGTCGTGCAGGTACTTGTCAAACTCGGCAACAACCTCCCTCGGCTTGAGTCGCTTGCCATCGGCGGACAGCCCTTCCACCCACCCTGCCATCATGCGCATCAGGCTCAGGTCCTTTTCGATGGCCGGCAACATGCCGGGACGCAGCACCTTCACGGCCACATCACGATTTTGGCCAGCGCGATCCTTCAGCACCGCAAAATGCACCTGCGCAATGGACGCACTGGCAACGGGCACCTGTTCGAACGAGACAAATATCTCCTGCAGAGGTTTCCGGAAAACGCGCTCAATGGTGGCGACTGCCAGATCAGACCGAAAAGGTGGAACGCGGTCCTGCAGACGCGCCAACTCATCGGCAATATCGACTGGCATCAGGTCCCGACGGGTGGACAGCACCTGCCCAAATTTGACAAAAATCGGGCCTAGACGCTCCAGAGCTTCGCGCAAGCGCTGACCGCGGGGTGCCTGCAAATTTCGCCCCACAGAAACAATACGCGCCAGCAACCGAAGCCAGGGCTTCTGAAAACTCGTCAGGACCAGCTCATCCAGGCCATATCGCAGCACAACCCAGACAATGAAGGCGCCTCGAAACAGGCGCGTCATGATTTGGTTCCGCTGACAAATCCCCGCAGAGCCTGCGCAACACGGCGAAATGCTTCAGCAGCAGCATGGGCAGGTACGTCACCAATTATTCTGGATAGATCTTCTTCCAGATCCCAGCGGACATGGTCAACCAGCCAGTTGACTTCAGCAGCCAACTGAACGTCCCCTTCAATTCGCACCGTGGGTTTGTCACCTTTGAGTGCGGCCTGAACCAGCGCAACCGCCGATTCTTCCGTCACCGTCAGCGTCAAATCGGATGATGCCTGCGGCCCAGCCAGATCAAGCAAGCCCGCCGGCGTCACCACCAGCTGAAGGCGAACAGAGCGCCAGGTCACCATCACGGTCCGGCCTTTTTGACGAAGCAGGCGGGCCATGGCCTCCGGCTCCTGCATCAGCACATGGTTCAGCAGCAAAACGACGCGTCGCTGCGTCTCTTCGACCGCCCAGTCTGGAGGTTGGAAACTGGAGCTGAGTTTTTGCAGAAACTCCTCAAGCAAAGAAAAAGGGGACTGTGTTGCCATAGTCCCCGATTATCACCAGCTTGCAGCAGGGCTTTTTATTGCAGGGCTTGGACCCCTGCCACCAACCAGCCACTGGCACCACTCTTAGGTTTCGTCATGTTCCAGACCTCGCGGAAAGGGTTCGGACTTGCGGAGGGTTCTTCGCGAATCATGCCGGAGAATTCCACGCTGGCCATATAGTCATCACCCAGATCTTCAATGCCCAGCAATTTGGCGTCGATCATGACTACATCTGTATGGTTCACCGGGCCGCCAGTGTGCTCCTCACGCTCCGCCAGTTGGGCCTGAATCTCCTTGAGCATCTCATCAGTCATCATGGCCCTTAGCGAATGAATATCCGATTTATCCCAAGCCGCCTGCAGGGTCACAAAGTTGGCTTTGGCAGCCTTGAGAAAGCCTTCCGCATCAAACCCGGCGGGGATACCCCAAGTTTGCGATCCAGACAATGCCGATCCAATCATTGACCCTGAACCACCCGACATGCCGGGCGTTTCAAACGCCATCGCACTACTGCGTTCCCAAGGGCGTGCCGACGCGTCATTTCCCACGTTTTCGGGACGGTAAAGTTTCACGTCAGATACTGGCGCACCGCCCGTACCAGCACCCTGAAAAGCAAAAGGTGCTGCATTCTGGTTCTGAGCAGGTTTTCGGCTCCGCATGAACCAGCCAATGGCCATCATCACAACCATTGCCAGCAACGCAAACATGATGATTTGCCCGAAAGCCTCACCTAACCCCAGAGAATTGGCCAACCACGCCAAACCCAGACCAGCGGCCAAACCGCCCAGCATGGCACCCCAAGGCCGCTTCGGCGCCGCTGCTGCAGCGGGAGCAGCGCCAGCGGGTTTGACTGCGGAATTCGTGGCATTTTGAGTTGGTGCAGCGGGTGCAGCAGGAGCAGCCTCCCGCTGTGTGACATTGCTGGACTGTTTGCCGAATGATCGACCGCTACCCATGCGACGGGCCGCCTCGGCATCCAAGCTTGCCATGACCATCACCAGCGTCAAAATTAATGACCATACTTTCATAATGTCTCCAGAACCACCAATATTTGTTCAATATCAAAAAACTTCAGCACTTGATTCCAACATGCAATGCCACCATACCGCCTGTGAGGTTGTGGTAATCCACATGACCAAAGCCATTATTTTTCATAAGGCCTTTCAACTCCTCCTGTCCAGGATGCATGCGAATTGATTCCGCCAGATATCGGTAACTGGCATCATCTCCGGCAACCAGCTTGCCCAGCCCCGGCAATATCTTGAAGGAATACCAGTCGTACGCTTTTTCCAGTGGTTTGGCTACTTTCGAGAACTCCAACACCAGAAGTTTTCCACCAGGCTTCAGCACCCGATTCATCTCTGACAACGCGATGTCCTTGTGCGTCATGTTGCGCAAGCCAAAGGCTACGCTGACCAGATCAAAGTAATTGTCTGAAAAAGGTAACTTTTCTGCGTCACACACCACGGTTGGCAGGGCGACGCCTTCATTGAGCAAACGATCCCGTCCCGTGCGAAGCATGGACTCATTGATGTCAGTGTGTACCACCTGACCAGTTTTGCCGACATTTTTGGCAAATGCCAAAGCTAGATCGCCGGTTCCACCCGCGATATCCAAAGCGCAGTCCCCTTCACGCAGGTTAGCCACCTTCACGGTATAGGCCTTCCAGATACGATGTAGCCCCCCGGACATCAGGTCGTTCATCAAATCGTATTTGGACGCCACCGAGTCAAACACGCCACGCACGCGACCCGCCTTGTCGGCCTCGTCTACTGATTCAAATCCGAAATGGGTTGACGACATGTCAGTGGCTCGCACATCCATGACCAGCCTTTTCAGGCATGTCTGCGTCCCTCTCCACACCGGCCGCTGTCAGGCGAGATGCGTATTCGGCCCACAATTTGTCTTGCTGCGAACCCAGAAAGTAGAGGTAATCCCAAGAGAAAATACCGGAATCGTGGCCGTCAGAAAAAGTTGGTTGTACGGCGTAATTGCCTACGGGCTCCAGTGCAGCGAGGTCGACGTTGCGCTTTCCCGTCTGCAAAACTTCCTGCCCTGGACCATGGCCTTGAACTTCGGCGGACGGAGAATAGATACGCATCAACTCAAATGGAATCCGGAACTCGGAGCCATCGGAGAAAGACACTTCCAGCACTTTGGACTGGCTATGAACGACGAGCGATTGTGGCGTTGGAGCGCCGGCTTGCAGACCTGCCATGAGGAACCTCTGCCGCGAACGGCTATAAATCAGTAACCTGCATTGTGCCCTGCCGGCATTAAACCAGCACGCGCTCAATGCCGCCTGAGTTGGCCGCTTCCACGTATTCAGGCATCCACTGATCGCCCAGAATCTGGTTGGCCATTTCCACCACGATGTAGTCGGCTTCCAGCAAGCCATTCTGCAAATCGTTGCCATAACGGCTCAGACCCTGCAGGCAGCTGGGGCAGGATGTCAGGATCTTCACCGGCCCTTTTTCAGGAACTGCACCTGTTTTACGCAACGCTGCTTCATCGCTCTGCAATTCCTCTTCCTTGCGGAACCGGATTTGTGTCGAAATATCGGGCCGCGTAACTCCCAATGTGCCACTTTCACCACAGCAGCGTTTACTTTCCAGCACGCTGTCCGGGTTGGATCCACCCACCAGGGCCTTCACCGTCTTCATGGGGTCCTGCAACTTCATCGGGCTATGACAGGGGTCGTGGTACAGATAACCACCCGAGCCATTCAGCTTAGT
This sequence comes from Pseudomonadota bacterium, assembly GCA_029561195.1. Taxonomy (GTDB): domain Bacteria; phylum Pseudomonadota; class Gammaproteobacteria; order Burkholderiales; family Burkholderiaceae_C; genus Egaibacter. The sequence continues at coordinate 16,761 of JAKQJK010000088.1, read as the reverse complement.
GCCTTTTTCCAGCAGGTATTCGTGGATATCGATGATGCGACTGCCGGGGAAGATCTTGTCGAACTCATAGCCCTGCAACTGGTCATAGCAAGTGCCGCAACTCACCACCACGGTCTTGATATCCAGGTAGTTCAGCGTGTTCGCCACGCGATGGAACAAAACCCGGTTATCCGTGATGATTTTTTCCGCTTTGTCGTACTGACCCGATCCACGTTGCGGGTAGCCGCAACACAAATAGCCCGGTGGCAACACGGTTTGTACGCCAGCGTGCCACAACATGGCTTGCGTCGCAAGGCCCACCTGGCTGAACAAACGCTCGGACCCGCAACCGGGAAAATAGAACACGGCTTCCGTGTCCGCCGTAGTTGTTTTCGGGTTACGAATGATGGGTACGTAATCCGAGTCCTCAAGATCCAGCAAGGCGCGGGCAGTCTTTTTAGGCAGACCACCAGGCATCTTTTTATTGATGAAATGGATAACCTGCTCTTTGACGGGTGCCTTGCCCACCGAGGCAGGCGGCTTGGCTGTCTGCCGGGTAGTCAGCGTGCGCAACAAGTCGTTGGCTAGGCGCTGGGCCTTGAACCCCACATCCACCATGGCCGAGCGCATGAACTTGATGGTGGCCGGACTCGTGGCATTCAGGAAAAACATGGCCGCCGCGTTGCCCGGTCGGAACGACTTCTGACCCATTTTGCGCAGCAGATTGCGCATGTTCATCGACACATCGCCAAAGTCGATCTTGACCGGGCACGGGCTTTCGCACTTGTGGCAAACCGTGCAATGGTCGGCCACGTCTTCAAACTCTTCCCAGTGCTTGATGCTGACACCCCGACGGGTTTGCTCTTCATACAAAAAGGCTTCAACGAGCAGCGACGTCGCCAGAATCTTGTTGCGCGGGCTGTATAGCAAATTGGCGCGTGGCACATGGGTAGCGCATACGGGTTTACATTTGCCACAACGCAGGCAATCCTTGATGCTGTCAGCAATCGCACCAATGTCTGACTGCTGCATGATCAGCGACTCATGCCCCATCAGTCCGAAGCTCGGCGTGTAGGCATTTGTCAGATCTGCATACATAAAATCAGGCTCTAGCCCCCGGCCAATATGCGTTAGAAGCTCTGAATTTCGTAGCAACTTACCTTTGTTGAAACGCCCCTGAGGATCCACCTTCTGCTTGTACTCGGTGAACGGTCGCAACTCCTCGTCGGTCAGGAACTCCAGTTTGGTGATGCCAATGCCGTGTTCGCCAGAGATCACTCCATCCAGCGATCGCGCGAGTGCCATGATGCGCTTGACTGCACTATGGGCAGTTTGCAGCATCTCGTAGTCGTCGCTGTTGACGGGAATGTTGGTGTGCACATTGCCGTCACCTGCATGCATGTGCAGCGCAACCCATACTCGGCCCTTAAGAACACGCTTGTGAATGGCGTTGCACTCTTCAAGAATCGGGGTAAACGCGCCACCAGCAAAAATATTCTTCAACTCGCCACGCAGTTGCGTCTTCCAGCTGGCGCGCAGGCTGTGGTCCTGCAACTGCAGAAACAACTCGTCTACGTTATCCAGCCAGCCCTGCCATTGGGCCTTTATGCCGGCGATCTGCGCCAGGGCTTGACCCACTCGATCTTCCAGCAATTCGGCAGACGGAATTTCATTTGCGTCATCATGCCGTCCCAGCGGCAGGCCGCCCTTGCTGAAAAAGGCTTCAAGCTCATCACAGAGCTTGAGTTTGTTGCGCAGGCTCAGCTCAATATTGATGCGCTCAATGCCGTCGGTGTATTCCGCCATGCGCGGCAACGGAATCACCACGTCTTCGTTGATTTTGAACGCGTTGGTGTGTTTGGAAATGGCGGCTGTACGTTTGCGATCCAGCCAGAATTTCTTGCGCGCTTCGGCGCTGATGGCGACAAAACCCTCGCCGTTGCGCGAATTGGCAATGCGCACAATCTCGGACGTGGCGCGGGCGACTGCATCGGCATCATCGCCAGAGATATCGCCCACCAGAACCATCTTTGGCAAGCCACCCGAAGAGCCAGGCAAAGCCCCCGCGCTCCGTTTGGACTTTGTGGTGTAACCCACCGCTTTCAAGTAGCGGTCATCCAGATGCTCCAAACCGGCCAGCAGTGTGCCAGTGCGCTTCTGCTCGGCAAACATGAAATCGATGATTTCCACAATGCTGGGCACCGCATCTTTGGCATTGCCAAAGAACTCCAGGCACACCGTGCGGGTATTGGTTGGCATGCGGTGCACTACCCAGCGGGCGCTGGTGATCAAGCCGTCGCAACCCTCTTTCTGGATGCCTGGCAAACCGCTCAAAAACTTGTCGGTCACGTCCTTACCCAAACCCTCTTTGCGAAAGCTCGCGCCGGGAATATCCAGCCGTTCTATGCGCTCAAGCGTTTTGCCATCGGCCTTGTAATATCTCAGCTCAAAGCTGGCCACTGCTGCATCATGAATCTTGCCCATGTTGTGGTTGATGCGCGTCACCTCCAGCCAGGTGGCCTGTGGCGTCACCATGCGCCAAGAGGCCAGGTTGTCCAGCGCCGTGCCCCACAAAACAGCCTTCTTGCCACCTGCATTCATGGCAATGTTGCCGCCAATGCAGGAGGCTTCCGCCGACGTAGGGTCCACAGCAAACACGAAGCCGCCTCGCTCGGCAGCATCCGCCACGCGCTGCGTCACGACGCCCGCTTCGGTCCACACCGTGGCAACGGGCTTATCCATGCCGGGCAAGGTCAGCATCTCGACCTCGGTCATGGACTCCAGCTTTTCAGTGTTGATGACCGCACTCTTCCAGGTGAGAGGAATCGCCCCACCCGTGTAGCCTGTACCACCGCCTCGCGGGATGATCGTCAAGCCCAGATCGATACAGCCCTTGACCAAACCCGCCATCTCGGCCTCGGAGTCCGGCGTCAGCACTACAAAGGGGTATTCGACACGCCAGTCGGTAGCGTCCGTCACATGAGAGACGCGACTCAATCCATCAAACTTAATGTTGTCTTTGGCCGTCAGTTTGCCCAGCGTGCGCGACGCTTTGCGCCGAAGGTTGCCCACTTCGACAAAAGCCGAGTCAAAAGATTGAACCGCTCGTTGCGCAGCCCTCAGCAGCTCCCCCACCATGCCATCCCGCTCTAGATCAGCCTGCGGTGTGCGCCGTTTCTCCACCTCGGTCAGACGATGGTTCAACGCATCGACCAGCAGGCGCCGCCGCTTGGGGTTGTCCAGCAAATCATCTTGCAGGTAAGGGTTGCGCTGTACCACCCAAATATCACCCAGCACCTCGTACAGCATGCGGGCTGAGCGACCGGTACGGCGTTCATCCCGAAGCCGGTGTAGCAGTTCCCAAGCGGGTGCGCCCAGCAAACGGATCACGATTTCGCGATCAGAGAACGAGGTGTAGTTGTAGGGAATTTCGCGAATGCGCTCCTGCCCGGCGGGGGCAAGGGCCAGAGTGGGGTCAACAGGTTCAAACTTTATCGGTGCGTTCATCAGTTTCTCGAATGACAGCCACCAAGTGTTGAAGCCGGCTGGCATTGAATTTTACTGCAGCGCAGCATTTTCCAGTCTACTCAAAGGTCATCCGCGGACGGATACCTATGGAAAGCCCTCTATTAAACCGTAGCCCTTTCCGTGTTTAATAAAAAGGTCACATAGTTGTCATAAGCTACATGCTTACCCAAGGAGACCTCATGAAACTGAAATTTGCTGCCGCTGCTGTTGCTGCGGTGTTTTCCCTGTCCGCCCAAGCGCAAACAGAAATCCAGTGGTGGCATTCCATGACCGCCGTCAACGGCGAGGTCGTAAATGATCTGGCCAAAAATTTCAATGCCAGCCAGAACGCTTACAAGATCGTTCCGACTTTCAAAGGCACCTACGACGAGTCATTTACCGCAGCGGTAGCTGCTTTCCGAGCAGGGAACGCGCCCCATATTCTTCAGGTTTTTGAAGTGGGCACCGCCACCATGATGGCCAGCAAGGGTGTTTCGGTACCTGTTGGCAAGGTCATGAAAGACTCTGGCGAGAAATTCGACCCCAAGGCTTATGTGTCCGCCGTAGCCGGTTACTACACGGCACCCAACGGCGAGATGCTGAGCTTTCCGTTCAACAGCTCTACAACTGTCTTTTACTTTAACAAAGACGCCTTCAAGGCAGCCGGTATTGATACCACCAAGGCACCGGGCACTTGGCCTGAAGTAGCGCTCGCCGCTGCCAAACTCAAGGCCAGTGGCCACAAATGTCCGCTGACCATTGCCTGGCAGGGCTGGACCCAGTTGGAGAGCTTCTCCGCCTGGCATAACGTCGAGTTCGCGACCAAAGGCAACGGCCTGCAGGGCATGGATGCTCGCATGAAGGTTAACTCGCCGCTGCATGTGCGTCACATCGAAAACCTGGCCAACATGGCCAAACAGGGCCTGTTTGTTTACAAAGGTCGGGCCAACGTGCCTGAAGCCAGCTTCATTTCCGGTGAATGTGCCATGACGACCACCTCGACTGGCTTCTATGGCAACGTCGCAAAAAATGCCAAATTTGCCTGGGGCCTTGCTCCTCTGCCCTACTACCCTGACGTACCCGGTGCTCCACAAAATACCGTTATTGGCGGTGCCAGCTTGTGGGTGATGGGCGGCAAGAAGGCAGACGAATACAAGGGTATTGCACAATTTTTCAACTACTTGTCCAAGCCAGATGTTCAGGCAGCGACGCACCAGCGTACCGGCTACCTTCCAATCACCACAGCAGCGTTCCAGCTCACTGAAAAGTCGGGTTTTTATGAGAAGAACCCAGGCACAGACGTCGGCGTTAACCAGATGATCCGCAAGACCACCGACAAGTCACGCGGTATCCGACTGGGCAATTACGTACAGATCCGTACTATCGAGGACGAAGAACTGGAGCAGGTCTGGGGTGGCAAGAAGTCCGCCAAGGAAGCGCTGGATTCCATCGTTCTGCGTGGCAACGAACTGCTGGATCGCTTTGAGAAGGCCAACAAGAAGTAATCTTTCCGGATTGAAGAGACACCCGGACTGAACTGTTTTCGTGGAAAAGCGCGTCGTCTTTCGATCTTCATGGCTACCTTGGGTGCTGATTGCGCCCCAGGTGGTCGTGATCGTGGTGTTCTTTTTCTGGCCCGCCGCCCAGGCGCTGTTGCAGTCTGTTCAGCAGTCTGACGCGTTTGGCACGTCGGTGGAGTGGGTCGGACTGGACAATTTTCGCAATCTCTGGAACGACGCGACCTACCTCGCCTCGTTTTACACCACCGCTCTGTTTTCGACTTTGGTGGCCGTACTGGGTATCAGCATTTCATTGATGCTGGCCGTCTTTGCGGACCGCATCGTCAAAGGCGCATTGGTATACAAAACCCTGCTGATCTGGCCTTATGCGGTAGCGCCTGCCGTGGCCGGGGTGCTGTGGCTGTTCATGTTTGCGCCCAGTGTGGGTGTCGTGTCGTACTGGCTGCGTGCTTTTGGTGTGGACTGGAACCATCTGCTCAATGGAGACCAGGCCATGACGCTGGTGATCATGGCTGCAGTCTGGAAGCAGATTTCGTACAACTTCCTGTTTTTCCTGGCCGGGCTGCAAAGCATTCCGAAATCCCTGATTGAAGCAGCTGCAATTGACGGTGCTCGGCCATGGCGACGCTTCTGGACCATTGTTTTCCCTCTGCTGTCCCCCACCACCTTCTTCCTGCTGGTGATCAATATCGTCTATGCTTTTTTTGACACCTTTGGCATCATTGACGCGGCCACGCAGGGTGGTCCGGGCAAGGACACCTCAATCCTCGTCTACAAGGTCTATTACGACGGCTTCAAGGCGATGGATTTGGGTGGGTCGGCAGCTCAGTCAGTGGTATTGATGGTGATCGTTGTCGTGTTGACCGTGGTGCAGTTCCGTTTCGTGGAAAAGAAAGTTAACTATTGACATGGTAGAACGCCGCCCGTTGCTCACCGCCCTCTCACATGTGGTCCTGATACTGGGTGTGCTCGTGGTGGCGTTCCCTCTGTACCTGACTTTTGTAGCATCCACCCACACCGTCAGCGAGATCGTGCAGGCGCCAATGCCCCTGTTGCCCGGCACACACATGGTAGAAAACTACACGGCGGCCTGGAACGGCACGGGTGGTGGCAATGGCTCCAAAGCGCCAGTCGGGCAAATGATGATGGTTAGCCTGGTCACTGCATTAATCATCGCCTTGGGAAAGATCGCCATATCGCTGCTGTCCGCATTCGCCATCGTTTATTTCCGGTTTCCATTCCGGATGTTCTTCTTCTGGGCCATCTTCATCACATTGATGTTGCCGGTCGAAGTACGCATCTTGCCAACCTATAAGGTCGTGTCCGATCTGGGCATGCTCAACAGTTACGCCGGGTTAACCGTTCCACTGATTGCTTCGGCCACGGCCACTTTCCTGTTCCGGCAGTTTTTCCTCACCGTCCCCGAGGAACTGGTTGAAGCCGCCCGTATGGACGGTGCCGGTCCGATGCGTTTTTTCAAGGACGTGCTGGTACCCCTGTCCACCACATCCATCGCTGCTCTTTTTGTGATTCAGTTCATTTATGGCTGGAACCAGTATCTCTGGCCCCTGCTGGTGACGACCAACGAAAACATGTATCCGGTGGTAATCGGCATTAAACGCATGATCTCCGGTGGTGACGCACAGACCGAGTGGAGCGTTGTCATGGCTACCGCTCTGCTGGCCATGATTCCACCGGCGCTGGTGGTGATGCTGATGCAGAGATGGTTTGTCAAAGGCCTGGTGGACACCGAAAAATAATTGACTGAACAAGAACATGGCCTCAATCACCCTCAAAAACGTTGTCAAACGCTACGGCACCGGTAAAACCGCCAATCAGGTTATCCACGGCGTGAATGCGTCAATAGCCGACGGTGAATTCATCGTGATCGTTGGCCCTTCGGGCTGCGGTAAATCCACGCTGTTGCGCATGGTGGCAGGCCTGGAAGAGGTATCAGAAGGTGAAGTCTCTATCGGCAACCGCGTAGTGAACGACCTTGAGCCGTCCGAGCGGGACATCGCCATGGTGTTCCAGAACTACGCGCTGTATCCGCACATGAGCGTGTTCGAGAACATGGCTTATGGCTTGAAGATTGCCAAGGTGCCTCTGGACGAGATCAAAACCCGCGTAGACAAAGCCGCCAAAATCCTGGAGCTTGGCCCTTATCTGCTGCGCAAACCACGTGAACTATCAGGCGGCCAGCGCCAGCGTGTAGCCATGGGCCGCGCTATCGTGCGACAGCCACAGGTATTTTTGTTTGATGAACCGTTGTCGAATCTGGACGCCAAGCTGCGCGCTCACACCCGGCTGGAAATTCAGAAACTCCATCGCGAGTTGGGTATCACGTCACTTTTCGTCACCCACGATCAGGTAGAGGCCATGACGCTGGCGCAGCGCATGATCGTGATGAACGCTGGCGTTATGGAACAGTTTGGTACGCCCGAAGAGGTCTACACGCGGCCCGCCAGTACCTTTGTGGCCAGCTTCATCGGCTCGCCGCCCATGAATCTGCTAAAGAACGCGCCCGACGCCAGACCCGGCACAATCACAGGCATCCGGCCCGAGCACCTGGACATCACCTCCGTCGGATGGGCCCTGCGGGTGGATGCCCTGGAAATGCTGGGCGCCGAGCGTCTGGTGTATGGCCGCTGGCTGCACGGCGATGGCGAAGAACTGGTCATCATCCGCACCGACGAAGCCCAGCCCGTGCCCGCGCTGGGTGCCACAATCCACGTCACGCCCCGGGCAGACCGCCTGCACGGATTTGACGCAGCCACCGGCAAACGTTTATAGCCTTTCCGGTTCACTTCTTGGACAATTCCTATGCAGGTTACTGCTCCAGTTACCGCTGACAACTGGCCCTACCCACGTTGGGTCGCCCACCGGGGCGGGGGCAAACTGGCACCCGAGAACACCCTGGCAGCCTTCCGCCTTGGCGCCCAGCATGGCTACCGCATGTTTGAGTGCGACGTGAAGCTGAGCGCAGACGATGTGCCCTTCCTGATGCACGACGCCACGCTGGACCGCACCACTACCGGTACAGGCATTGGCGGCCAGCACAATTGGAACGATCTGTCGCAGCTGGACGCCGGTAGCTGGCACTCCCGCGCTCACGCGGGTGAGCCCTTGCCTAGCTTTGAAAATATTGCCCACTACTGCCTGCGCAACGGCTACTTTTTGAACATCGAAATCAAACCCACACCCGGCTCCGAGCGCCACACCGGTGAGGTGGTGGCCCGCCATGCCGCCCGCCTCTGGCAGGGTGCGGCCGTTCCCCCTTTGCTCACCTCTTTTGACCCCGAGGCACTGGAAGGCGCCCAGGCTGCTCAACCCGAATTACCGCGCGGCCTGCTGCTCGACAAGCTGTGGAAAGGCTGGCTGGAAAATGCGCTGACCCTGGGGTGCGAGGCGATCGTCTGCAACCATGCGCTATGGGACACCAGCACGGTCACCCAGGCCAAAAGCGCAGGGTTTCGCACACTGAGTTACACCGTCAATGATGAATGGGCTGCACAGCGGCTGATTGACCTAGGCACCGACGGGATCATTACTGACCGGGTAGACCTGTTCTCACCGTCGATATAGGCAGCGCCAGTCACAGCTTCACGCTTTCCAGCTTCGGGCCATTACCCAGTGGCTGGTGGCGCTTACCAGCACCATGGCTGCATAGGTCACCATCTTGCCATCGCGGCCGAAAAACACCAGCCCGACCAGCAGAACCAGTGAGCACGATACAAAATTAATAGCTGCTTGCACAATGTACGTATGGGCTAAGCCCCTATTCGGCACTAAAAAACGGGCAAAAGCCGTCACAACTATCGCAACAGACAAAGCGGGCGTCACGAAGTTGAACAGGTGCAAAAACAGATCAATAGGGCCCATGGTGAGACCGATTTTATAATCGACTACTAATCAATATGGCAGTCTGGGCTTTAGGCATCAACCACACAACCGCTCCGCTGGACCTGCGCGGGCGGTTTGCGTTCGCCCTCGATCAGATCGAGCCCACTTTGCAGGGCCTGCGACAGTCGCTGTCGCGTCAGCCCGAAGCAGCCATCATTTCCACCTGCAACCGTACCGAAATTTATTGTGCAGGGGATACCCAGGAGCTGGAACCCACGCTGCACTGGCTGGCACAGTCGGGTGGTGTTTCACCCTCGCTGCTACGTTCCCACGCCTACACACTGGAAAACGGTCATGCCGCCCGTCACGCCTTTCGGGTGGCCAGCGGGCTGGATTCCATGGTGCTGGGCGAGCCACAGATACTGGGGCAGCTCAAAGATGCTGTGCGCGCGGCGGATCAGGCCGGCGCTTTAGGCACCACGCTCAGCCAGTTGTTCCAGCGCAGCTTTGCCGTCGCCAAAGAGGTGCGCACCAGCACAGAGATCGGCGCCCAGTCCATAAGCATGGCCGCAGCCGCTGTGCGCCTAGCCGGGCAGCTGTTTGAAAACCTGAACGACGTGAAAGTGCTTTTTGTCGGCGCAGGCGAGATGATCGAACTCACCGCCACGCATTTTGCTGCCAAACAGCCCAAAGCCATGGTTATTGCCAACCGCACGTTGGAACGCGGCGAAAAGCTCGCCACACGCTTTGGTGGGGAGGTAATGCGACTGGCCGACATTCCCGACCGGCTGCACGAATTCGACGCCGTGGTGAGTTGCACCGCCAGCACCCTGCCCATCATTGGCCTGGGCGCTGTGGAGCGCGCCCTGAAGCGCCGCAAGCACCGCCCCATGTTCATGGTGGACCTGGCTGTGCCGCGCGACATCGAACCCGAAGTGAAAGCCCTGGATGACGTGTACCTCTACACGGTGGACGATCTGGCAGGTGTGGTGCAGGCCGCGCAGGCCAACCGCCAGGCCGCGGTGGCACAGGCCGAGGTCATCATTGATGCCGGCGTGCAGAGTTTCATGCATTGGGTAGACCAGCGCGGCACTGTGCCGCTGATTCAGCAACTCAATGCACAGGCAGACGAGTGGCGTGCGGCCGAGATTACGCGGGCCCGCAAGCTGCTGGCAAAGGGCGAAGATGTGGAGGCCGTGCTGGAAGCCCTTTCTAAAGGCATCACCCAGAAAATGCTGCACGGCGCGATGGCTGAGTTGCACGCGGGTGACGCGGCAGCGCGCGAGCGGGCCAGCTCCGCGGTGCAGCACTTCTTTTTGCGCAAAGAACGTTAGCGACGCTCAGCCGCAGCGCCCTGGATTGTTAACCCGGGTGGCCGACTCCCCGTCTGGCTGGATCAGTCCACGCCCCAATCCCTTTTTGATAGACCCATGAAATCCTTTCTCCGCCAACAACTCGCACGTTATACCGACCGCCTGGGCGAGTTGGAATTCTTGCTCTCGCGCGAAGACATCATGAAAGACATGGAGCAGTTCCTCAAACTCTCACGCGAGCACACGGATGTGGCCGCCGTGGCCAGCCGGTGGGCACGCTACCAGCAACGCGAGGCCGATCTGGCCGGAGCGCAGGAGATGAAGAGCGACCCCGACATGGCGGAAATGGCCGAGGAAGAAATCACAGCGGCCGCGGTGGAGCTGGCGCAACTGGAAGCCGAGCTGCAACGTATGCTGCTACCCAAAGACCCGGACGACGCACGCCCGGCCTTCGTCGAAATCCGCGCCGGCACCGGGGGTGATGAATCGGCGCTGTTTGCAGGCGACTTGCTGCGCATGTACACGCGCTACGCCGACCGCTGCGGTTGGAAGACCGAGATCGTCAGCGAATCGCCCAGCGAACTGGGTGGTTACAAGGAAGTCGTAGTGCGCATGGAGGGCCACCACAACGGCACAGGCGCCTACGGTGCGCTCAAGTTCGAGTCCGGCGGCCACCGCGTACAGCGCGTGCCCGCCACCGAAACCCAGGGCCGCATCCACACCAGCGCCTGCACCATCGCCGTGCTGGCCGAGCAGGACGAGGCCGAGGCCATCAAGATCAACCCGTCGGACCTGCGCATCGACACCTATCGGGCCAGCGGTGCCGGCGGCCAGCACATCAACAAGACCGACTCGGCCGTGCGCATCACGCACATTCCCACCGGCATCGTGGCGGAATGTCAGGATGGCCGCAGCCAGCACAGTAATAAGGCCCAGGCACTGAAAGTGCTGACCGCCCGCATCCACGAAAAAGACCGTAGCGAGCGGGCCGCCAAGGACGCCGCCGAGCGCAAGAGCCTTGTGGGCAGTGGCGACCGCAGCGACCGCATTCGCACCTACAACTTCCCGCAGGGGCGGCTGACCGACCACCGCATCAACCTCACGCTCTATAAATTGCTCTCCATCATGGAAGGTGACCTGGACGACGTGGTGCAGGCGCTTCAAGCCTACGAGGCCGCGCAACAGCTGGCGGAGCTGGAAGTGGGCGCCGCAGGGTGAATTGACACTTTATGCAAGAAACTTGGCCTCTAGCCCTCGTTCAATAAGCGTGTATAGCTATATTATTGATAGCACAATGCCTTTGATACAAACCAAATGAGCACGCTGACAATCTCACAGGCGATTCTCTTAGCACAGTCCACCGGGCTGGACCGGCTGGACGCGCAGCTACTCATGCTGCACGCGCTGGACCGCGCTGAATATGATCGTGCCTGGCTGCTAACGCACGACACCGACGTTCTGACGCCCGCTGTGCAATCCGCGTTTGAAGCGGGCGTTCAGCGCCGCAAGACTGATGAGCCTGTGGCTTACATCACCGGTCACAAAGAGTTTTTTAGCCTTGATCTGAAAGTGGACCAACGCGTACTGGTGCCCCGGCCGGATACCGAGACGCTGGTGGAGTGGGCGCTGGATGTATCGAATGAGCTGGACGAACTGCATACACCGGTCAAGTCAGTACTGGATCTGGGTACCGGTAGTGGTGCCATTGCACTCGCCCTGAAGCAAGCCCGGCCCACCTGGCAGCTCACAGCCACAGACACCAGCCAGGACGCCTTGACAGTTGCCCGCGACAACGCGCAACGGCTGCAACTGGACGTCCGGTTCATTCAGGGCTCATGGTTTTCCGGACTGATGCCGTCCATTGGCCGTTTTCACCTGATTGTGTCCAACCCGCCCTATATTGCTTCGGGAGATGCGCACCTCGCAGCCCTTGTGCACGAGCCTCTCCAGGCATTAACTGCAGGCGTTGATGGCCTGGAGGACATTCGCACCATCATCTCGCAGGCAAGAGGCTACCTGAACCGCGGCGGATGGCTATTGCTGGAGCACGGTTATGACCAGGCTGCGACTGTACGCGGGTTGCTCCATGCAGCAGGATTTGAAGACGTGCAGTCCCGACGGGACATCAGTGATATTGAGCGCTGCAGCGCAGGACGCGCCTTCTAGCATCGCTACGTTCACCGCAGCCGTGCAACTGTCAACGCTCAGCCAGTTCTTCACCCAGTTCGGCAGGGATTGTTGCGCGCTTCGCCTCAATGATTATTTCATCCAGCTCACGCACCGACTGCTCCCACAAATGCCAGGAGGTTTCGGGGTCATCGTGAAGCACTTCGGGCACCGGAATTGGGTCACCAAAGATGTAATCAACAACGTTTGACAGCAAATCTTTAATTTTTACGCTCACCACACGCTCCCACAACCACAGCGTTTTCTTGTGAAACAACTGTAGTGGACACGGGATCACCATGGGGCATGGGCAAACGTAAAACTTGCACAGACAGGGACCAGTCTGCAGGGGTTTGCCGAAGGTGAAATAATGCATAGCTTGACGTCAAAACAGACGTTCGGACAGACGCTAAAGGAGCACGGCAATGAGTGATACACAACAACGCATCGACGAACTAGTAAAAACCAATGAAGTCCTGCTGTTCATGAAGGGAAATGCCAGTTTTCCACAATGCGGTTTTTCAGGCAGGGCCATCCAGATCCTGAAGGCCTGTGGCGTGGAACCAAAGGCCATCAAGACGGTGAATGTACTGGAGGACGCTGAAATTCGTGCAGGAATCAAGGACTACAGCAACTGGCCGACGATTCCGCAGCTGTATGTGAAGGGTGAATTCATTGGTGGCTCGGACATCATGATGGAGATGTACGAAAACGGTGAATTGCAGCAAGTGCTGGCTGCTAAAGCCTGAAATCTTGCGGCACCAGCTGCTTTTGGAACGGTGACGCCACCTTCGGGTGGCCTTTTTTTGACCATATCGCGAAACAATGTCACTAAACCGGGCTTTTGTCGCGTTAAAGATAGGCACAACTTATGCTTGAATGAGGCTGTGAGTTGTGTCTGGAATTTATTGCTCTGGAGGCCTTCATGGAATCTCGCAGTCTGGTCCCGCAGTCTTCACCGTTTCACTTACCAGTGGCGCAAATGCGCCGCGTATTCCAGCCCGACGAGGTGGAACGCAAACTGGCCAAACTGCAAGGCAACGAACACGACAGCCTGCGGGCCACCTACCATCGCATGCTGGAGCGCGGGCCACAGCGCTTTCAGGTCAAACCTTCAGGTGTGCCGGATATGGCCAGTCTTTATCACATGCTCCCCAATTTCACGGACGTACTGGACGATGTGAAGCGCCATGTTGCGCTGGCACAGGATTCGCGCGACGGGCTGGAGGTTACCCCCATCCTTCTCCTCGGCCCACCCGGAATTGGCAAAACCCATTTTGCGAAGAAGCTGGCTGACCTGCTGGGCACCGGCATGAGTCTGGTGCCCATGAGCTCCATGACGGCGGGCTGGCTGTTATCAGGCTCCTCATCACAATGGAAAGGCGCCAAACCCGGCAAGGTCTTTGAAGCGCTGGTGGATGGTGAATACGCCAACCCCGTGATCGTGGTGGACGAAATCGACAAAGCCAGCGGCGATGCCCAATACGATCCGCTCGGTGCGCTGTACAGCCTGCTGGAGCACGATACAGCGCAGAACTTTACCGATGAGTTTGCAGAAGTCGCGGTGGATGCGAGCCAGGTGATCTGGATCACCACGGCCAATGACGAAAGCGCCATTCCCGAGCCGATTTTGAACCGCATGAATGTGTTTTCGGTGGAACCACCCTCGCTCGAGGCAGCTCGCCAGATTGCACGTAACTTGTATCAAAGCATTCGCAGAGAACATGGTTGGGGCGCGCACTTTGCGCCTGAGCCTCACGACGATTTGCTCAATCAGCTGGGAGAACTGGCACCTCGGGAAATGCGTCGGGCCTTAATGACCGGTTTTGGCAATGCCCAATTGGCAAGTCGGGATGAAATCAACGTAGCCGATCTGCCCAAAGCGGGCCTCAAGAAGGGCCAGATGGGCTTTTTGCAGTGAATTCCCAGGCCCGTTTGGCACCTAGCACCGCGTTCGGATAAGGTGCCCTGCCGCGCGAGCCGTTATATCGACCGAGCGCCAGAAAAAGGTCACCGCGCTCGCGGTCCAGATAGTGGCGCAGGATCACGCAGCCAAAACGCAAATTGGTCTGCATGTGGAAAAGCTTGCCCGCGTCGCCATCACCCAGCACTCGTGTCCAGAACGGCATGACCTGCATGTAGCCACGGGCACCCACGCTGGAAACGGCAAACCGGCGGAAGTTACTCTCGACCTGGATCAGTCCGAGCACCAGCGTGGTGTCCAACCCGGCGCGTCGGCTTTCGTACCAGACGGTCTGCAAGAATTCCTGACGCTCCTGAAGCGTTGCCTTTTTCTTTTTTAACCGCTCACTCATTTCGCCCAGCCAGCGAAGGTAATGAAGACGAGACTCGGTATTGGAAAACTCAGGTACAGGCGGCGCCTTGTTCGAAATGGCCGAACTCAGCGCCGTGCGGACCGAGTCTACCAGTGGCTCTTCCAGCTGACCACCTGCCAAGGCTTGCTCATGGATTGATAGCAGGCCAGGCAATGAAATAAAAGGCAGCAGGGACAAAATCCCTTTTCTTCTTGAAATCGTTACGCCGGCCACGGGTTGTGTCATACCTTCAGCCGGGACTGGATCAAACCCAGAATATCGCTGACCGGCACAGCGGTGGACGCAGCCTCCCGGCGATGCTGGTATTCCACCTGCCCCTCTTTCAGGCCCCGGTCACCAATGGTCACACGGTGAGGCACGCCAATCAATTCCCAGTCGGCAAACATCGCACCTGGCCGCTCACCCCGGTCGTCCAACATCACGTCCACGCCAGCAGCCAGCAAATCGCCGTAGAGCTTGTCGGAAGCGGCCTTGACGTCAGGAAAGCGGTCCGGACTGATAGGACACAGCACCACGGTAAACGGCGCCAGCGCGTCGGGCCAGATGATGCCCTTGTCGTCGTGGTTTTGCTCGATGGCAGCGGCAGGCAAACGCGTAATGCCAATGCCGTAGCAGCCCATCTCCATAAATTGAGGCTTGCCGTTTTCGCCCAGAAAGGTGGCATTCATGGCGCGGCTGTATTTGGTGCCCAGATAGAACACATGGCCTACCTCGATGCCGCGCTCGATAGCCAGCACGCCTTTGCCGTCCGGTGACGGGTCACCCGCGACGACGTTACGAATATCTGCCACCAGCTCGGGTTCGGGCAGATCACGGCCCCAGTTCACGCCCGTGATGTGAAAGTCGGGTTCATTTGCACCGCAAATCCAGTCGCTCATGGCCGCCACTTCGCGGTCAGCCACCACTTTCACTGGCCTCCTGAGATTGATCAGGCCCAGGTAGCCGGGTTTGCAGCCAAAGTGGTCATCAATTTCTTCCAGCGTGGCAAATCGGAAGCCCCCTTCCATGCCGGGAACCTTGTTGGCCTTGACTTCATTCATCTCGTGATCGCCACGCAGCATCAACAGCCAGACCTGTGTCTTGATTACTTTGCCGGCATCGTCTTTTTCTTCCGTGGCCAGCACGAGCGACTTGATGGTTTGCTGCAAGGGTACGTTCAGGTACTCTGCGACATCGGCACAAGTGCTTTTCCCCGGTGTTGCCGTCTTCGTCATGACCTGTGTGGGCGCTTTGCGAGCGACCTGTGGTGCCATGGCTTCGGCTTTTTCCATGTTGGCTGCGTAATCACTTTCGGGGCAATAGACGATGGCGTCTTCGCCCGTGGCGGCAATCACCTGAAACTCTTCGCTCAGGTCGCCACCAATGGCGCCGCTGTCAGCGGCCACAGCACGGTAGGTCAGGCCGAATCGGTCAAAAATCCGCCGGTAGGCTTTGGCCATGACCTGGTAACTGGCTTTGGCAGACTCAGGGTCCCTGTCAAAGCTGTAAGCGTCTTTCATGATGAATTCACGCCCGCGCATCAGGCCAAATCGGGGGCGGCGTTCATCACGAAATTTGGTCTGGATCTGGTAAAAATTCTTGGGCAGCTGTTTGTAGCTTTTGATCTCCTGGCGGGCAATGTCGGTTACCACCTCTTCGCTGGTCGGTTGCACCACGTAGTCGCGCTCATGCCGGTCCTGAATGCGCAGCAGCTCGGGGCCCATCTTGGCAAAGCGCTCAGTCTCCTGCCACAACTCGGCGGGTTGCACTACAGGCATGCTGAGCTCCACTGCACCCGCGCGATTCATCTCTTCCCGCACGATGGCCTCGACCTTGCGGATCACGCGCAGGCCTAACGGCATGTAGGTGTAAATGCCCGCGCCCAGCTTTTTGATCATGCCTGCGCGCGTCATCAGCTTGTGGCTGGCGACCTCGGCGTCAGCGGGGGCTTCTTTGAGAGTAGAGATAAAAAATTGGGAGGCTTTCATGGCGCGAATTGAAGTACCGAAACAGCCTGAACCCCTTGATGCCCAGCGCTTGCTGTGCATAATGGACTCAGTTTAAGAATTGGGGTTTGATTATGCTTGACCGGGACGGCTTTAGGCCCAACGTCGGCAT
>JAKQJK010000077.1 GCA_029561195.1 Pseudomonadota bacterium | reverse complement strand
CTTCAACATTGCCTACGCGGGCAAGCGCGTACTGATTCTGGGCGCGGGTGGTGCGGCTGCGGCCATTGGCGCGTCGATGGCCTGTAAGTCGGGCGGTTCAGCGGCTGGGTCGCCAGCAGGAGCAAGTGCCGAGGTTGCTTTCTATGACCCCGCGCCAGGCAAGGCGCAGCAAGTGGCAGATCGCGTTGGCGCGTCAGCCCAGGCGCGGGTATTCACGGTGGACAGCAACGACCCGGCGGGTTTTGATGTTGTGATCAACGCGTCGCCGTTGGGTCTGAAGGCTACCGATCCGCTGCCCTGCGACGTGTCCCGAATGGAGCCGCATGCTGCCCTGGTCGATATCCTGATGAAAAACCAGCCAACGCCTTTTGTACGTGCTGCCCGCCAGCGCGGGCTGGTGGCACATCCGGGGTTCGAGATGATGATTCAGCAGACCCATTTGTACCTGGATTTTTTTGGCTTCACGGAGGCCGCAGCGAAGGTTCGGCGCGATGCCGATTTCGTGCGCGAGCTGATATACCCCGCAGAACTGGTCGGCGAGATCAAACGCCTGACCGTTACAGAATTTCCAAAGCGAGGAGTCGACGCTATTGGAAGCATTTCCCGACTCGTTACCCCGTAACCTTTTCTTTTTTTACCACCCGAGGAGACACTGAGATGACAAAACGATTTACTCTGAAAATGATAGCTGCCTGCGCAATAATGGCGGCGGCTGGAGGTGCATTTGCACAGTCGACCATCAAGATCGCCAACATTGTTGAGCTATCTGGCGGCGGCGCATCGGCCGGTACCAACTTCAAGAACGGCGTCGAGCTGGCCGTCAGGGAGATCAATGAAGCCGGTGGCATTCTGGGCAAGAAGATCGAGACAGTAACAACCGACACACAAAGCAACCCCGGCGTGGCCAAGGGTCTGACGCAAAAGGCGATTGACAACGATGTGTTCGCCATCTTTGGTCCGGTGTTCTCCGGCTCCATCATGGTCAGCATGGCTGAGAGCCGTCGCGCAGAAGTGCCAAACTGGACTGGTGGCGAGGCTGCCAGCATCACCCAGCAGGGCAACCCCTACATCTTCCGCACCAGCTTCACGCAGGCAACCGCCATGCCCAAAGTGGCCAAGTACATTGCCACTAAGTCCAAAAGCCTGGCTGTCATTTATGTGAACAATGACTTCGGCAAGGGTGGTCTGGACATGATCAAGAAGGCTCTGGCCGGGTCGGGCACCACCATCGCAGCCGAGATCTCGACCGATGCCGGTCAGGTGGACTTTTCGCCTGCCGTGCTGAAAGCCAAGAACAGCAATGCAGACGCCTTGTTTGTCTACTCAAACGAAGAAGAGTCTGCTCGTGCGTTGCGCGAACTGCGCAAGCAGGGCTGGACCAAGCCCATCATCGGCGAAACCACTCTCACTGGCCAGAAAGTGATCGAGCTGGCAGGTGAGTCCGCCAACGGCGCGGTGGCCCACGTCGGCCTGACGGTGGATGCGCCCAACCCGCTGATGCTGAAGTTCAAGGCCAAGTTCTATCAGGACTACAAATACATCTCTGATCACAACGGCATCAAGGGCTACGTGGGCGTATACACCATGAAAGCGGCCATCGACAAGGTTGGCAAGCTGGATCGCAAGGCCGTGGCTCAAGCCATGAAGGGCCTGACGATCAGCGCTGCCAAATATCCTGGCGTGTTGATGGATGTGACCTTCGACGCCAACGGCGACCTGGACCGCGAGAGCTATCTGGTTGAAGTTAAAAACGGCAAGCAGGAAGTGGTTGCCGTATTGCCACCGCTGAACCCGCTCAAGAAGTAAGGCCGTGCATGCAGCCCGGTGACTGCCACGCGCAGGCACCGGGCTGGTGTTCCTTACTCGGAAAATTACCCGCAGGAGACCCCCCGTGACCGACTTCTTTCAACTCTTCTTCAGTGGCCTAGCCACCGGGGGCATTTATGCGCTGGCGGCGCTGGGTTTCACTCTGCTCTGGCAAGCGGCCGGCACCATCAACTTCGCGCAGGGTGAGTTTGTGATGCTGCCAGCGTTTGTGATGCTGGGTTTCATTTCGATGGGCGCACCCTTTTTGCTGAGCTTTGGCCTCACGGTCATCGTCGCCGTGGTGGTGCTGGGCTGGTTGTTCAAGCGCGGTCTGGTGGACCCGCTGTTCAAGTTCGGCATGATGCCGATTGTTGTGGCTACCATCGGTTTGAGCATCGCCATGCGTAACGGCGTGCGCGCCGGGTACAGCGCTGAAGCGCATCCGTTCCCCAGCCTGTTTGCAGACAAGCTATTCAACATTGCGGGTGTCACCATCACGCTGGCCGATGTGGGCACGCTGGTACTGGCGCTGCTGCTGGTGTTTGGAACACAGGCTTTTCTGGCCAAAACTGTCACAGGCCGGGCCATGCAGGCCGTGGCGCAAAACACCGAGAGCGCCTCGGTGCTGGGCATCAACGTGCCACGCATGATTTTTTATACCTTTGCCATCAACGCAGTGCTGGCATGTGCCGCAGCGGTGCTGGTCACCCCCACCTATCTGGCCAAATTTGACATGGGAGAAGGCCTGGGCAACAAGGCCTTCTTTGCCGCCATCATCGGGGGTTTCAACAACTCGCGTGGTGCGCTGCTGGGCGGCTTGATCGTGGGCGTGTGCGAGAACCTGGCGGCTGCCTACATTTCGCCAGCTTACAAGGACGCGGTTGCGCTGGTGATCTTCATGATCGTGATTCTGTTCAAGCCGCAAGGTCTGCTGGGCAAAAAAGAAGAGCGCAAGGTCTAAGGGGAACACCATGAAAAAGAACGCTCTCATTGCCATGGTGGTCTGCGCGGCGCTGCTATTGCTGGTGCCGCAATTCCTTAAAAACTACGGGATCTACCTGCTGACCTACTGGTTGGTTTTTGTCATCGCCACCATGGGGCTGAACCTCACGGTGGGTTATGCAGGGCAAAAGTCCCTCGGGCAGGCGGCCTTCTTCGGCATCGGCGCCTACACGGTGGCCATCATGCTCAAGGCAGGTATCAGTTGGTGGCTGGGGTTGCCCGCGGCTGCACTGCTGTGCTTTGTGGTGGGTCTGGGCCTGGGCTTCCCTGCGCTGCGGGTGCAAACCATTTATCTGGCGTTTGCGACTCTGGGTTTCAACACGGCTGCATGGCTGATCATGCGTAACGAAGAGTGGCTGACGGGTGGCACCTTTGGCATCAACAACATTGTTCGCCCTGGACTGTTTGGCTTCTCGCTGGAAGGCAATCTGGCTTATTACTATTTGGTGCTGGCATTTGCCGTGGTGCTGGGTGTGCTATTGCTGGGTTTACTGCGCAGTCCCTGGGGCAAGGCTTTCACCGCGCTGCGGGACAACCCCATCCGAGCCGAAAGTCTGGGCGTAGACATCCGCAACTACACGTTGCTGAGCTTCGCCATCGGTGCGGCCTATGCTGGCGTAGCTGGTGGTCTGTTTGCGTCGCTGGTTCAATTCATTGAGCCGGCTCCGTTTGCGGTGGGTGCATCCATCATGATGTACCTGATGGTGGTGGTGGGTGGACCGGGTTATTTCCTCGGCCCCGTACTGGGAGCGGCCGTGGGCGTGGTGGTGCCGGAATGGCTACGCGATGTGCCGGGTGTGGCGGACTGGTACCTGCCATTGTTCGGCGCTGCGGTAGTGCTGTTGATGATCTGGCTGCCGGAAGGGTTGCTGAGTCTGCCAGACCGTATAAAGGCCAAAAAACAGGCAAAAGAAGCCAGTGCAGCTCGCATGGCGTCTGCGCAGGCAGCTAGCAAGTCAGGAACATCGTCATGAGTGCACTGTTGAAAGTAACCGATCTGAAGAAGTCCTACGGTGCGATTCAGGCTGTGGGTGGGGTGAGTTTTGAGGTGCAGCCGGGAGAAATTTTTGGCGTTATCGGCCCCAATGGTTCCGGCAAAACGACCCTGTTCAACAGCATGCTCGGGCAGATCACGCCCGACAGTGGCCAGATTGAACTCAAAGGCGAGAACGTCACCCAGTGCGGCCCTATGGAACTTAATCGCAAGGGGGTCGGACGCACCTTTCAGACGCTGCAGGTGTTTGGCAAGATGACGGTGCGCGACAACCTGATCGTGGCTGCGCAGGAGCATCAGGGCACGATGTTCAGCCGCATGTTTGCGCCGGGCGACTCTGGTTTGGGGGCCAAGGCCGACGCGCTGATTGATCGCTTTCGCATTCGCCATGTGGCTGACAAGAAAGCCGGTGAGCTGAGCTACGGCCAGCAAAAACTGGTCGACATTGCCATGGCGTTTATGAGCGAGCCTGATGTGGTGCTGCTGGATGAACCTTGTGCGGGCGTGAATCCCAGCCTGGTGGGGGGCATTAGTACGCTGCTGAAAGATTTGAACCGTCAACCGGCTGGTGCCAAGAAGAGCAGCTTCGTCGTCATCGAGCACAACATGGACTTTGTGATGGACCTTTGCCACCGCATCATGGTGATGGTGGAGGGCAAGGTGATGGCCATTGGCACGCCGGAAGAAATTCGCGGCAACAAACAAGTGCTCGACGCATACCTGGGAGCCTGAACATGACAACCTGTATTGAATTTGACGACGTGGTGGCGGGCTACAAGGATTTCATGATCCTGAACAACCTGAGTTTCAAGGCGGCGACAGGCTCCATCACCTTGCTGCTGGGTCCTAATGGCGCAGGTAAATCGACGGTTCTAAAAACCCTGTTCGGGCTGCTCAAACCGCGTCAGGGCCGCATTCTGCTGGATGGTCAGAGCGTCGCGGGAGCTACGCAGAAAGAGTTGCTCGCCAAAGGCATCGCCTTTGTGCCGCAGGGTCGCAACCTGTTTGGACAGCTGTCGGTTTACCAGAACCTGGAACTGGGTGGTATTACGCTAGGCATGAAAACCACGCACGAGCGCATCCCTGAAGTACTGGAGTTTTTCCCACGTGTGAAGCAGCGGATGAATTCCATGGCGTCTGCACTGTCAGGTGGCGAGCAGAAGCAGCTGGAGATTGGCCGGGCACTGTTGTTGCGGCCCAAGGTTATCCTGATTGACGAGCCGTCCATTGGCTTGTCGCCCCTGGTGGTACAGGACGTCTTCAGGTTGCTACGCAAACTGGCGGACCAGGGCACCACCGTACTGATGGTGGAGCAAAATGTCAAAAGTGCGCTCAAAATCTCAGATGAAGCGATTGCGCTGGAGTCCGGTCGGCTGGTGCTGCAAAAGCCGGCGTCCGAATTGTTGGCTGACCCGAACATTGAGCGTTTGTTTCTGGGTGGCGCGCATGCCACACCGGTGGCAGCGACGGTCTGACCTGGCTGCACTTTTGACGATTGAATAGGGAAACAACAAGATGAATGCAAATAACATGGCCCGCACCGTCGTTGCAGACCGCGAAGAAATCGTTGAAGGTCCCAACCCACTGGGGCTGGAAGGCATCGAGTTCATCGAATACGCCACGTCCAAACCCCAGGCACTGGGGCAGGTGCTGGAGACCATGGGCTTCCGGCCCGTAGCGCGTCATCGCTCGCGCGAGGTACTGTTGTACCGCCAAGGGGACATCAACATAATCGTCAACGCACATTCCAGTGGAACCGCGTTGACCGAAAAGCCGGTGATTGCCGCCGTTGCGCTGCGTGTGCGTGATGCGGGGGCAGCATACCGTCGGGCGCTGGAGCGCGGAGCCTGGGCTGTGCCTGTGCACGTGGAAGTGATGGAGTTGAATATTCCGGCAGTTCATGGTGTGGGCACCAGTCGCATCTACTTTGTGGACCGCCACAAAGAGTTCTCCATCTACGACGTGGACTTCACGCCCATCCCCACGGTGGACCAACGCCCCCCAGCGATTGCGGGCCTACATTTCTTCGGTATTGTCCAGTACATCGGCAACGATCGAACCGAAGACTGGACCGAGTTTTATTCAGCCCTGTTTGGCTTCTCTGCTTTGCCCGCAGAAGAGCGTTTTGGTATTCTGCCCAAAGGCCGGATTCTGCGCAGCCCTTGCAACAGTTTCTACCTGCAGCTGATTGAACCCGAGCCGGGTGTGCTGGATGTGGAGGACGACGAGTGTCTACAACGCATGGGGCTGGGTACGCCGGACGTACAGGCGACAGTGGCGCAGTTGCGGCAACGTGGTGTTGAGTTTGTGGCGTCCAAGGGCGCGCAGCTCGATTCGCGTGGTGCTCTGACCCGCACAGTAATGGGCAGCGTGATGTTTGAGTTGGTCCATGACGAGCGGAGCTAGACCAGCATGAGTCAGTTCGAAGGCAATATTGACGATTTCGGGATGGACACCATCTCGCTGGCAGGTCCGCTCAAGGGCAAACTGGATGCGATTCGCGATGCTGGTTTTTCTCAGGTGATGCTGCTGGCGCGGGATCTTGTTCAGCACCCCAATGGCTGGCAGGCTGCGGTGCAGGAAGTCAAGGACAGTGGCCTGCGTGTGACCGGTTTCCAGGTGCTACGCGACTTTGAAGGTTTGTCGGGTCACTTGCACGAATACAAGATCGACATCGCCAAGTCGATGCTGGAGATGTGCCATGCCCTGGGTTGTGGCGTGATGCTTGCGTGTTCTTCAACGTCTACGCACGCCACTGGTGAAACATCAGCGTTGGTGCGTGACCTGCGCAAGCTGGCCATGCTGGCGATTCCGATGAACATCAAGATTGCGTTTGAAGCCCTTTCCTGGGGCCGCACCATCAACGAGTTTCCGCAGGCATGGGACATCATCTCTCAGGCCGACATGCCTAACCTCGGGCTGGGATTTGATTCGTTCCATATGTTCGCCACCAAGACCCCACTGGACGAGCTGGAAATGCTGGACCCCGACAAGATTTTTCTGGTGCAACTGGCTGATTTCATGTGGAACGAGATTAAGACGGTGGAAGAGCGCATCAGCACGGCCCGTACGTTCCGCGTTTTTCCTGGCGAGGGCGTTCACAGCGAAGCGCTGGCCGAACTCACACTTAAGTTGCACCAGATGGGCTACCGAGGTGACTATAGTTTTGAAGTGTTCAACGACGACTACCAGCAGATGCCGCTAGCTACTGTTGCCCAGCGCGCGCGTCGGTCGGCCTTGTGGCTGGGTGAGGGCGTGTTGCGCCGTTCTGTGCCCCTGCCCAACCAAATCCGGCTGCGACGTTGATTCATGAGCAGTATCTTCGAGGGTTTCCTGTCCTCATCTGAAGGCTTGCAGGCGTTTGGTGATCGTTCGTTTGTGCAGGCGATGCTCCAGTTTGAAGCATCGTTGGCCAGGGCTCAGGCGGCGGTCGGGCTGATTCCCGAGTCGTCCGCCCAATCGATCATCGGAACCTGCAAAGTCGATCTGTTCGACACGGCCAAGGTGGTGCGTGAAAGCGCACGTGCCGGCAGCCTGGCCATTCCGCTGGTAAAAAGCCTGAAGGAAACGGTGGGTTTGTTCAACCCGGCTGCTGTGGCACACGTTCATTTCGGGTGCACCAGCCAGGATGCGATTGATACGGCCATGGCTCTGGTAACCCGCGACGCGCTGGACTTGATCGAGGCCGATGTCCGCAAGGCAGTGAATGCATTGCTGGAACTGGGAACTCTTCATGCACATACCCCTATGCTGGCGCGTACGCTTATGCAGCCCGCGTCTGTGACCAGCTTTGGTTTTAAATGTGTGGTCTGGGCCGCACCGCTTCAACGCAGCCTGCAGCGACTACACGTTGCGCGGCCAAACGCCTTGAAATTGCAGCTGGGTGGTACGGTGGGCACACTGTCGGCTATGAATGGCAAAGGTGCGCGCGTCAGTGAATTGATGGCGGCAGACCTGAAGCTGACTGCGCCTCCAGTGTCGTGGCATACCCAGCGCGATGAATGGGTGGCTTTGGGTTGTGAGCTGGGTTTGTTGACGGGTAGCCTGGGGAAAATTGCACGGGATATCGTTCTAATGAGCCAAGCTGAAGTGGGCGAAGTGGCCGAGCCGGTGGAGCCGGGCCGTGGCGGGCCGTCCAACATGCCGCACAAGCACAACCCGGTGGCTTCTATGGTGGCCATTGCGGCATCCCAGCGTGTCCCCCAGCGGGTAGCGGCCCTGCTGGCCGTGATGCCGCAGGAGCATGAACGTGCACTGGGTGCCTGGCAGGCCGAGCTGGCCGAATGGCCGCAACTGGTCATATCAGCTCACGGCAGCGCACGTGCGCTGGCGCAAGCTCTTCCAGGTTTGCAGGTTGATGCTCAGCGCATGCGGGGAAATATCGATGCCGTGCGTGCCTCGGTTTCGAAAGCGGAGGCAGATGAGTGGTTTCAACCGGGTCTGGCCAAACACGCGGGCGACTTGGCGCTGGCGCAATTACAGCTGATGCGCGAACTGCTCTAGTCGATTAATGGCATGACTGCACCTCGCACACTTGAGATCAGGGAGTCTGAGGTCGAAATTTCCGCGATTCGTGCGCAGGGTGCAGGCGGGCAGAACGTCAACAAAGTCTCCAGCGCGATTCACTTGCGCTTTGATATTGCGGCGTCCAGCCTGCCTGATGATGTGAAGGTTCGGTTGCAGGCACTGCGAGACAGTCGCATCACGCGGGATGGTGTGCTGGTAATCAAAGCCCAAAGCCATCGCACGCAGGACATGAACAAACTGGATGCTTTTGCCCGTTTGCACGAACTGGTGAACAGTGTTGCTGTGCCACCCAAGGCCCGACATCCTACCAAGCCTACTTATGGCTCGAAGCAACGCCGGCTAGAAGGTAAAAGCCAACGTTCAGAAACCAAGGCTCTGAGGGGACGGGTGACGGATTAGAGGCTGGATGGCGTCGGCAACATCCGACGCAGCGCTTCAAAGAACAGGTCAGACTGTTCGCGTTCACCCTGAATCTGCGCTGCTACATGAGCAGCCAGATTGGCATTCACGGGGACCAGTGGACGGCCAGTGGACGCCGCAATCACCTGGTGAATGCAGGCGCGTTCGAGATAGTACAAATCGTCGTAAGCCCAGGCCAGGCTTGGCCCTGCCACGATCACGCCGTGGTTACCCAAAAATGCAATGTCTTTGCCCAGCATTGCACGCGCGATGCGTTCACCTTCGACGTTATCCAGTGCCAGCCCGTTGTACTGGGCATCAATCGCGATACGCCCGAGAAAGCGCATGGCGTTTTGACTGAGCGTTGGATCCAGCGCGCGGTCGGCCGTCAGCGTGAGCGCAGTGGCATAGGGCATGTGCGTGTGCAGCACCACGGCATGTCCGGTGATCTGGTGCACTGCGGCGTGGATAAACAGCGCCGTGGGTTCGACGCGGTGGCGACCTTCCAGCACGTTGCCTTTGGCGTCAATCAGAACGATGTCATCGGGGCCGATTTCGCTCCAGTGCAAACCCCGCGGGTTGATCAGATAGCGCTCAGAGCCGTCAGGCAGCGCCACACTGAAATGGTTGCAGACACCTTCTGACAGGTCGTGATGCGCAGCGGCCCGCAGGGCCAGTGCGAGGTCCTCGCGAAGGGTTTTCAGGGTGGTTTCTGTCATTGATGGCTTGTTGGTCATGAGGGGGATCTCAGGCGGCGAAATCACTGACTGGCACACAACTGCAAAACAGGTTGCGGTCACCATACACATTGTCTACGCGGCCAACGGGTGGCCAGTATTTCACGTGTTTCAAGGTTGCTAACGGAAAAGCGCCTGTTTCCCGAGAGTAGGGCCTGCTCCAAGCTTCATCCATCAGCGATGCGGCAGTGTGCGGTGCGTGCTTTAACGGGTTGTTATCCTGTGGCCATTCACCTTTTTCGACTTTCGCGATCTCCTGGCGGATCGAGATCATTGCGTGAATGAAGCGGTCTAGTTCGTCGAGTGTTTCACTTTCGGTGGGTTCAACCATCAGAGTGCCCGGTACCGGAAAGCTCAGCGTGGGCGCGTGAAAGCCATAGTCCATCAGTCGCTTGGCCACATCTTCCGCCGAGATGCCGTTGGCGCCACCGCTGGATTCCTTGAGTGGTCGCAAATCCAGAATGCATTCATGCGCTACGTGCCCATTGTCACTTGCGTAAAGAGTTGGGTAGTGGTCCTTGAGGCGGGCACTGATGTAGTTGGCGCTCAAAATGGCTATTTCGGTTGCCTGCTTCAAACCCTCCGGCCCCATCATGCGGCAATACATCCAGCTTATGGGTAGCACGGCCGCGTTGCCCAACGGGGCGGCTGACACGGCACCCACGCCATTGACCGGCAAGCCTCCCGTGGCATGACCTGGCAAATACGGTACCAGATCGGCCACCACACAAACGGGGCCTACACCCGGACCGCCGCCGCCGTGCGGAATGCAGAAGGTCTTGTGCAGGTTCAGGTGACTCACATCACCGCCAAACTCGCCGGGCGCGGCTACGCCGACTAGCGCATTCATGTTGGCGCCATCCACATACACGCGGCCACCGTGGCTGTGTACGAGAGTGCAGAGTTCTTTTACCTGGGTCTCGAATACGCCGTGCGTGCTGGGGTAGGTGATCATCACGGCGGCCAGATTGGCGCTGTGTTGCTCACACTTGGCTTTAAGGTCAGCCATGTCCACGTTGCCACTGGCGTCGCAGGCAGTGACGACCACCTGCAGGCCTGCCATCTGCGCGCTGGCGGGGTTGGTACCGTGGGCGCTGGAGGGAATCAGGCAGATGGTGCGGTGCCCCTGACCCTTGGCGTCGTGAAAAGCCTTGATCGCCAGCAGGCCGGCATATTCTCCCTGTGAGCCTGCATTGGGTTGCAGACTGATGCCAGCGTAACCGGTGGCCTGACACAACCAGGCGCGCAGCTGCTCGTCCAGTTCGACATAACCCTGCATCTGATCGCGTGGTGCAAACGGATGGATATTCGCAAAATCTGGCCAGGTGATGGGAATCATCTCGCTGGTCGCATTGAGCTTCATGGTGCAACTGCCCAGCGGGATCATGCTGCGGTCCAGCGCCAGATCTTTATCGGACAGGCGCCTGATGTAACGCAGCATGCTGGTTTCTGAGTGATGCGTGTTGAACACCGGATGCGTGAGGTAGGCGCTGGTGCGCTGCAGTGCTGCGGGTATCAGCGGCACTATGCCAATCTCAAAAGAATCAAACGACGGAAGGGTTTGGCCATCCTTTGCAAAGACGGACCATATGAGTTCCACGTCGGCTCGTGTAGTAGTCTCGTCCAGCGAAATACAAAGGTAATTTTCGAAGTAAATTCTGAGGTTAGCCCTCATGGATAGTGCGCGAGCAGCTATTGAGTTTGTAGCATTTCCAGTTTTCAGGGTAACTGTGTCAAACGAACTGTCCTGCTTTGGGGGATGGCCCAATTGCGTCAGTCCCTGCGCCAAGATGGCGGTGTAGGCGGCCACGCGTTGCGCAATCCGCTTGAGGCCAGCCGGGCCGTGGTACACCGCGTACATGCTCGCCACCACGGCCGGCAACACCTGCGCGGTACAGATGTTCGAGGTGGCTTTTTCACGCCGAATATGCTGTTCCCGCGTTTGCAGAGCCAGCCGATAGGTTGGGTTGCCATGCACATCCACACTCACGCCAACGAGTCGTCCGGGCATGGAGCGTTTGAAGTCATCACGACAGGCCAGGTACGCTGCGTGCGGGCCACCATTGCACAGTGGCATGCCAAAGCGCTGTGTGGTGCCCACCACAATGTCCGCGCCCCATTCGCCAGGCGGGGTCAGCAAGGTGAGCGCCAGCAGGTCAGCCGCAACGATGAAGGCCGCCTGTTTGGCATGGACTTTTTCAACATCGGCGCGTAAATCGTCAATGCGGCCGCTGGTGGCGGGGTATTGCCCCAGGACTGCGAAGTATTCTCCAGCCAGTGCCGTTTCCCACTCCGGTGCTGAATTCGCCAGCACCACTGCAATACCCAATGGCCGGGCGCGGGTTTGAATAACTTCAATTGTCTGAGGGTGACAGTCACCGGCCACGATGAAGGTGTTGCTTTTGCTCTTGACGCTGCGCTTGGCCAGCGTCATCGCCTCGGCTGCTGCAGTGGCTTCATCCAGCATCGACGCATTCGCGATGGGCATGGCAGTAAGGTCACACACCATCGTCTGAAAGTTGACCAGTGCCTCCATGCGGCCCTGCGAAATTTCGGCCTGGTAGGGGGTATAGGCGGTGTACCAAGCGGGGTTTTCAAGAATATTGCGAAGTATTACGCCGGGCGTATGAGTGCCGTAATACCCTTGGCCGATGAAGTTTCTGTAAACCTGATTTTTTGACGCCATGGCCTTGAGCTCGGCCAGTGCCGTCGCTTCGGAAATGGCCGCCGGAATAGCCATAGCATTGCGGCGCGCTATTGAGCGCGGCACGATGCCATCAATCAGCTCGCGGCGTGAAGCTGCGCCCACGGTCTTGAGCATGAGGGTTTCATCGTCTTCGCCAATACCAATGTGGCGGGCTATGAATTCGGACGGATTTTCGAGTTCGGCAAGCGTCGGTGTCATGGTCAGGCGTTGGCTGAGAAGGTTGTGTAGCTGGTTTCATCCATCAGGGCATCGAGTTCCGCCGGGTTGGAGAGTTTCACCTTGAAAAACCAGCCTGCGCCGAGTGGATCAGAGTTGGCCAGCGAGGGGTCGGCGCGCAGGGCTTCATTCACTTCAGTGATTTCGCCGCTGACCGGCATGTACACATCGGCGGCTGCTTTGACGGACTCCACGACGCCTGCAACGTCCTTCGGCTCGAAGGTCTTGCCCACTTCGGGTAGATCCACAAACACCACGTCGCCCAGCGCGTCCTGCGCATGGTGGGTGATGCCCACGGTGGCGATATTGTTGTCAATGGTGAGCCATTCGTGGTCTTCGGTGTACTTGATCATATTTTTCTCCAGTGAAAAAAGGGAAGTGATAAAAATTAGAGCTTAGCCGCGGAAATAGCGGTGGGGAACAAAAGGCATCGGTGCAACTTCCATGGGAACTGGCTTTCCGCGCACGATGGCGTTTACACGCGTGCCTGGCGCTGCAAGTTGTGCGTTAACGTAGCCCATAGCCACGGGTTTGTCGATGCTGGGCCCGAGTAGCCCGCTGGTGACTTCGCCAATGAGATTTCCTGCCGTGTCCCGCAGTTCCGTGTGGTCCCTCACGGGGATGCGTTCCAGCGCTACCAGCCCGACGCGTTTGCGGGTCAAAGTCCCCGGATCTCCGGCAAGCTGTGCCAGAACCTTGGGAGCGCCAGGGAAGCCGCCTGCCCGTGCCCCTCCGGTACGGCGCACCTTTTGCATGGCCCAGTTGAGTTGAGCCTCCACCGGTGTGGTGCTGTTGTCGATATCGTTTCCGTACAGGCATAACCCGGCTTCAAGGCGGAGCGAATTGCGGGCGCCCAGGCCAATGGGTTTGACTTCGGGCTGCGCCAGCAGCGCGTGGGCCAATGCCTCGGCCTGCATTTCATGAACGGAAATCTCGAACCCATCTTCCCCCGTGTAGCCGCTGCGGGTTACAAAACACTCAATGTGTTGCGCTGATCCAGGCGCGGAGCCACCTATGCTGACTCTGGCTCCACTCATGAAGACCAGCTTTTCAATGCCAGGGGAGAGCCGCTGCATCACGGTGATGGCTTGCGGGCCCTGAAGAGCCAGCAATGCCATTTGGGGCAGGGGAGTTACATTGCAACGCATTCCAATGCGTGCCTGGATGTGGGCGATATCTGCTACCTTGCATGCACCATTGACGATAACCAAGATATCGCCAGAGTTGCCGCCGCCATTCACTGCATCTCGTTTGATGAACATCAGGTCATCGATGACGCCGCCCTCATCATTGAGCAGAAGGCCGTAGCGCTGTTTGCCCGTTGGCAAATCGAGCACATCCACGGGCATCAGTGTCTCAAACGCCGCGGCCGCATCGGGTCCCACCAGACGCAACTGGCCCATATGGGACACGTCAAACAGCCCGGCGCCGGAACGGGTGTGAACGTGCTCCGCCATTAGGCCAGAGGGGTATTGAACCGGCATCGAGTAGCCTGCAAAGGGCACCATGCGAGCGCCCAGAGAGACATGCAGGTCGTGCAGTGGCGTTTTCAGAAGCGTAGCTGCGGCAATTGCGGAAGAGGTCGTCAAGGAGAACTCCAGAGGGCAAGTCGTGTGTCATGGCTGAAAAGCCATGGGCTGCCCCCGCTGTCCGTTGTACCTGAGAGATTCACCGCAGTCAGAATGCCTCGTGGCAATCGACACGGCTTGCTCCTTCGGTGGGCTGCATTGGATGCAGCCTCTCTCCAGTGGGGAACGTCTGGCTTTTGGGCTTACGCCAGACGGTTGTCAGTCCTTTTGCCTGAGCGTTCATACCGCTGCAATCAGCCCGTACTGCGCCTTCGGCGGCGTTCTCGGTGGAACGCTCTCTCCTGACTTTGACGATTGTATATCGAACTATTTGCCATGCCAGAACGGACGTATTTGATAACTGAAGCGACAGCCCGGTTACCGCTCCAGCCTTGACCGTACGTAGTCCACATGCTGGCGCAGTGTGTACACGCGGTCCGAGAAGTCGAGTGGAAAGCGTGTCTTGCCAATTTCAGTTTCAATGGCGTCCAGCCGTGCGAGGGCACTGACTTTCTCTTCAGCCGAGTAGGTACGAGCGGTTAGATCCTTTTCCAGAAACTTCAGTTCACCGTAACGGCGGAACAGCCGGTTTTTCTCTTTCCACTCGAAAAGGGCTGGCAGCACCTTGAACACGGGAACCAGAATGGCCACCAGCGGTATCAGCATCAGGATCAGCCGCTGCACAAAATTGGCTAGCCAGAACGGAAGATAGCGCTGCAGGAACGGGCGGCCATTCTTGAAGTCACGATCAGCTTCCTCCGCCAAGGGGAAGTCAGTGGCTTTCGGGCTGGGGAATTCACCGGGCCGGTTCAAGAGGCTAGGCTGTCCGTGTGTTTGCTGCGCGGCTTCCAGCAGAAGATACGCAAGCGCCGGGTGCAGGCCGTCGGGTATCACCAGGTTGGCTGTCGTTGCGAGCAACTGCACGTCCCGTGCGGGAATATTTTGCTCCGGATCGACCGATCCGCGCTTCAAACTGACAGGTTGGAAATAAGGAAAACGCCGGGCCAGGCCCTCCACATGATCGAGCGAGGCAAGACGGATGGTCGGGTTCTCCAGCAACTGCTTCACGGCAGCGGCTTGCGGTGCAGCAACCATGATGACGGCATCCAGTTCGCGTTGCACCAGCTTGTCGGCAGCACTGACGCCGCCGGCATCAATCAATAGGGTGTTTCCCAACGACAGGCCAGCGCTGTTGACCAGTCCATACGTGGCTAACAACTCGATGGCCAGCTTTCGGTTGCCACTGCCTGCAATACCCACCGCAACTTGTTTGCCTCTGAGTGCGCTCAGACCTTTTGATAAGTCCAGCGTGTGCGAAAAAATCCAGACAGGTTCGTAGGCGACCGTAGCCAGTGAGCGAAGGATCGTCTCGTCTGCTTCCTTCTGCGGGTCCAGAGACAAAAAGCCAAGGCCCCCTTGCACCAGGCCAGCGGAAACTGCGCCTTCATTGAGTCGCTTCAGATTTTCGACGGAGCCACTGGAAGGCAACAAATCCAGCGTGATGCCGTTGCGCTTGAGAATTTGCTGATATTTGAGGCCAAACTGGTGGTACGCGCCATCGGCCGAACCGGTGCTCATGCTCAGGCGTCGTGGTGGGTCCGGGCTGACAAACTTGATGATGGCCCAAGCACCGAAAACCACCAGACTAACGATAGTGACGGCCAGCAACAAGCGTTGCCGGGGAGTCAAAGCGGGAATGACCATTGTCCGAGTCTACCGGGCATAACCATGCCGGCAGACCCGGGGAAACGCGGATGCGCCTACATGCCCGCGTAGTTTGGCCCACCACCGCCTTCGGGCGTTACCCAGACGATGTTTTGCGTGGGATCCTTGATGTCACACGTTTTGCAGTGCACGCAGTTTTGTGCGTTGATCTGCAGGCGGTCAGTGTTGTCATCGTTCTTTACAAATTCGTAGACACCGGCTGGACAGTAACGTGCCTCCGGTCCGGCGTACTTGGCCAGGTTGATACTGACCGGTATAGATGCGTCCTTAAGTGTCAAGTGAGCTGGTTGCTGCTCTTCATGATTGGTGTTGCTGATGAACACGCTGGAGAGACGATCAAAAGTCAGCTTGCCGTCGGGCTTGGGATAAACGATGGGTTTGCACTCGGCCGCAGGCTTCAGGTAGGCATGGTCCGGCTTGTCGCGGCGCAGCGTCCAGGGAATATGGCCGCGCAGTACGAACTGCTCGAAGCCATTCATCAGCGTGGCAGTGGTCAGGCCGTACTTGAACCAGTTTTTGAAGTTACGATCTTTGTTCAGCTCGGTGTGCAGCCAGCTCCTGTCAAATGCTTCGGGGTAGGCCTCCAGTGCGTCATGCTGGCGGCCAGATACCACTGCGTCGTATGCGGCTTCAGCGGCCAGCATGCCGGTTTTGATGGCTGCGTGGCTGCCCTTGATGCGCCCCACATTCAGATAGCCCGCATTACAGCCCACCAGTGCGCCACCCGGGAACACGGTCTTGGGCAAGGCGTTGATACCGCTGGCGTTGATGGCGCGCGCACCATAGGACAGGCGTTTGGCGTTGACTTCACCCTTGTCATTCTCGAAGTAATAGCGCACGTTGGGGTGCGTCTTCCAGCGCTGGAATTCTTCAAAGGGGCTGAGATAAGGGTTGGTGTAACCCAGGCCTGTCACAAAGCCCATCGCGACCTTATTGCCCTCCAGGTGGTATAGAAATGCACCACCGTAAGTGTCGGCCTCCATAGGCCAGCCAGCGGTATGCATGACAAAACCGGGTTTGTGACGACTGGGGTCGATTTCCCACAGCTCCTTGATGCCAATGCCAAAACTCTGCGGGTCGCGGTCTTCGTCCAGCTTGAACTTGGCAATCAGTTGCTTGCCCAGGTGGCCACGTGCACCTTCAGCAAACACGGTGTATTTGCCCAGCAGTTCCATGCCGAGCTGGAAGTTGTCGGTGGGTTCGCCATCTTTACCCACGCCCATATTGCCAGTGGCTACGCCTTTGACCGATCCGTTGTCGTTGTACAGCACTTCGGCTGCGGAAAAGCCGGGGAAAATCTCTACCCCCAGGGCTTCAGCCTGCTCGGCCAGCCACTTGGTCACGGAGCCCAGGCTGACAATGTAGTTGCCGTGGTTGTGTGCAAACGGCGGTAGCAGCATATTGGGAACGCGGAAGCCAGATTTCTCGCCCAGAAAAATGTAGGCATCGTCGGTAACGGGCTGGTTCAGTGGAGCGCCCAGTTCTTTCCAGTTGGGCAGTAGCTCAGTCAGAGCCTTGGGGTCCATGATGGCGCCGGACAGAATGTGCGCACCAGGCTCGGAGCCTTTTTCAAGAACGACGACGGAAATATCTTTACCTTTTTCAGCTGCCAGCTGTTTGAGGCGAATTGCGGTGGCCAATCCACCCGGGCCACCTCCTACAACGACGACGTCGTATTCCATGGCTTCACGGGGGCCAAACTGGGCGATGATTTCGTCGTGGGTCATGTTCAGTTCTTCGGTGTTGGGAGTGAGCGTGATTTTATGCGGGACTGACACCGCGCAACGTCATAATCGAACGATCGTTTCTGATTCGTGGAGATTCTCTAAATGGCTTACAGCATTGACCTTTCCGGGCGAGTCGCCTTTATTACAGGTGCTTCCAGCGGCTTGGGCGCGCAGTTCGCGCGCACGCTTTCTGCTGCCGGCGCTGCGGTGGTGCTGGCCAGTCGCCGTCTGGAAAAACTAAAAGAATTGCGTGCTCAGATTGAAGGTGCAGGTGGCGACGCACATGTCATTGAACTGGACGTGACTGATCGTGACTCCATCAAATCTGCCGTGGCGCATGCCGAAACCGAAGTGGGTTCCATCGACATTCTGGTCAACAACTCGGGTGTCAGCACAACCCAGCGCATTCAGGATGCATCGGAGGAAGATTTCGACTTCATGTTCAACACAAATGTGAAGGGTGCTTTTTTTGTGGCGCAGGAAGTGGGAAAACGCATGCTGGCCCGCGCCCGCGGTGCTGCGCCGGGCAGCTACACGGGCGGGCGCATCATTAACATTGCGTCGATGGCAGGCCTGCGTGTATTGCCGCAAATTGGCGTCTATTGCATGAGCAAGGCTGCTGTTGTGCAAATGACCAAGGCTATGGCGCTGGAATGGGGCAAGTTTGGCATCAACGTCAATGCTATTTGCCCCGGTTATATCGATACCGAGATCAACCACCTGCACTGGAAAACCGAGCAGGGCCAGAAGCTGGTGCAAATGCTGCCACGCAAGCGGATTGGGCAGGCCAAGGATCTGGACGCGCTACTGGTCATGCTGTGCTCAAACGAAAGTCACTTCATCAATGGCGCCGTGATTCAGGCTGACGATGGTTTTGCTGTCTAGCCAGGCGTGCTGACGGGCATACTGGCCGGCCTGGCTGCTGGCGCGTTGTGGGGGCTGGTGTTTGTTGCGCCCCGCATGACGCCGGGGTTGTCGTCAGTTGATCTGGCTGCAGGCCGCTTTATCAGCTACGGCATCGTTGCCGCGCTGGTGATGATGCTGACCTGGCGTTCACACAAACTACCCACCGTCAGTCAGGCGTTAGCAGCGCTGGGCATGAGCCTGTTGGGTTTTACAGGGTACTACCTGCTGCTGGTGATGGCCATTCAGCATGCGGGAACGGAGGTGCCTACTCTCATCATCGGCACCATTCCTATCTGGGCGATGTTGCTGGGCAAACCGCATGGCCTGAAATGGTCGTCACTGATTCCGGGGCTGCTGCTGACCGCTATGGGCCTGGTGCTGATGATGCAAGTCATGAGTGCAGCCCAGCCGCCAGTTGTCGAAGTCGCGGGTAGCGGCAACGGCGCCGGATTCTGGTGGGGTGTTTTGCTGGCTGTCGCCGCGACCGTGTGCTGGACTGCTTATGCCATTCTGAACACGGCGTGGCTCAAGCGCCATCCGGAGGTGAACGCTACCGAATGGGCGAACTGGCTTGGCATCGCAACCGGCTTCGGTGCCCTTGTCCTGTGGTTAGTGGCTGGATCATCATCAAAAGAGCTTCTGGCCCTCGACAATATTTCCTGGTCAGCTACTATTTGTATAGCAACTGGCGTGGGGTCAGCCTGGCTGGCAACTATTCTATGGAACGTGGCCAGCCAGCGGCTAAGCGCCAGTTTGTGCGGCCAGATGATCGTGAGTGAAACCCTCTTCGCACTGATCTATTCCTACGCTTGGGATGCTCAGTGGCCCACAGCCATCCCGCTGGTGGCCTGTGTGTGCTTCACGTTGGGTATTCTGGCCTCGATCCGCGCGCACCGCTGAAGTATTAGCGCACCACGCGATAACTGCCCGCGTGGGCCTGCAACCATTCACCCGCCAGCGTCTGGGCTGCTGGCTGAAGGAGCTCTTGGTCAGGGTGAAAGTCGCGCCTGAAATACTGCAGCAGCGGCCGCGTGCAGCGCCAGACCATGCCGTCCCGACCGAGTAAAAACGTTGCTGCGCTCCACCAGGTGCCAAGCTTGAACAAAGTGTCGTCGCGCCACAGATTGAGAACCGTTTGGCGCGTGGCGTCCATTGCAAACAGCACTAGCACATAAAGGTACCAGCGCACGCGCCAACGGTAGTTACCACCTAGCGCCTGATACAGATCGAATGCCACGGCACGGTGCTCGGTCTCTTCCGCCGCATGCCAGCGCCACAGAGTGCGCATGCGGGGTTCGGCCGCGTCGAACCAGCTGCCGTAGCGCAGCGTGCCATCGGCAAACACGGCCGTGCAGTGCTCATACGCCGCAGTGATGGCCAGCAGGTGCAGCGGGCCCACTTTGTGAGTGCGCCCGTATTCAATCCGCTTCGTGGCCCAGTGTTGCCAGTGATTCACTAGTCCCTGCTTTTCTAACTGGTCGTTGTAAAGGCCATGCACGTGGCGATGCGTGGCCTCCTGTCCAATGAACTGGGCCACGTCGGCGCGCAGTGTGGCATGGTCAGGCGTATCCGGCAGCAACAGCAAGCCTTCGCGCACGGAGTCAATGAAGGATTGCTCGCCCACGGGAAAACTCATTGACAGCGCGTTGTAGTACTGGCTGCGAAACGGGTCGCCGCCGTGCCAGTGGCGATCAAATCCCTGGCTCAGGTCGACTTCAAGCTTGCGGACGGTCAGTTGGGTCATGAATGGACTTGCATCCGGATTGATTTATGAGCATTATTCAGTTTTATGGCAAGCTCTGCAACTCGCTATTTGCTCAGTTTTTGAATCCGCTGATCTTGAAGAACCCAACACCCCCATCTACGTCGGAAAACTTGCGCAAATTGCCAACCCAGGAGCGTGCACATCGCACTATGGAGGCTATTTTTCAGGCAACTGCTCACATTGTTGAAGACGAAGGTGAAGGTGCTTTGACCACTAACAAAGTGGCCAGAAAGGCGGGCTTTTCCATCGGCACGCTCTATCAGTACTTTCCCGGTAAGGAAGCCATCCTGGTGGCCATGATCAACCGGGAACGCCGCCGGGTCATGGACAAATTGCAGACCATGATGCTGCAGGCGGTGCAAGAAAGACGCGACCCGCGGACCATTGTGCGGGAATTGATTCAGACTCTGGTGGAATCGTTTGGCAGTGGCCCGAAGCACCGCCGTGCCATGATTCGCCTGGCCTGGCGCATGGACCACCACGAGCAGGTCACCCAGGCCTTGCGTGAAGCGGCGGAGCGCAACGCCTTTGCATTGGGTCAACTGAATGACCCCCACGTCCGGGTGCCAACGCCAGCCATGATGTTTGTCGCAACGCGGTCAGTCATGGGTGCCATCCGCAGTGCATCTTTGGAAGACTCGCCTTTACTGGGCACCCCTGAGTTTGAAGACGAGCTGGTGCGCATGGTCTGGGGTTTGTTGCGGGTCTGAGAACCGCTGCCAGAGCCTTTACTTTTGCCGGGGCACCCGTCCCAGCAGGTAGAACTCGGGGTTAGGCAGCATATTACTGAATGAAGCCATGCGGTTCGAGAGGCCGAAGAACGCGGTGATGGCAGCAATATCCCACGCGTCTTCGTCGTTGAAACCATGGGTTTGCAGCCTGGCAAAGTCGGCGTCTTCAATTTCGTCTGAGTGCAGACAGACCTTCATTGCAAAATCGAGCATGGCGCGCTGGCGCGGGGTGATGTCAGCCTTGCGATAGTTCACCGCCACTTGGTCGGCCACCAGCGGCTTCTTTTCATGAATGCGCAGAATGGCACCGTGCGCCACCACGCAATACAGGCAATGGTTGGCCGCGCTGGTAGTGGTGACGATCATCTCGCGGTCACCCTTGGTGAGGTTGCTGGTTCGGCCCACCGATTCGGGCGCCATCAGTGCATCGTGGTAGGCGAAGAAGGCGCGCCACTCGGCGGGCCGGCGCGCAAACCCCAGAAACACATTGGGGATGAAGCCTGATTTCTCCTGCACCTCCATTACTTTGGCGCGGATATCTTCGGGCAACGTGTTGATATCGGGCTGGGGGTAGCGGGGCGTAGGGTTGGAAGTATGGCTGGACATTGGGTTGAACTATAGATTTGATTAATAAAGCTAACTGGATCGATAGGAATATAGAACCTACACTGAATCGGTCAGTCTATTCCAAACAACCTTCAGGAGATAACCATGTCAAACGAAGCCAAATGCCCCTTTCACCATGCTGCCGGTGGCGGCACCACGAACAAGGACTGGTGGCCTAACCAGTTGCGCGTGGACCTATTGAACCAGCACTCCAGCAAGTCCAACCCGCTTGGCGAAGCCTTCAACTACGCAGAAGAGTTCAAAAAACTCGACTACAAGGCACTGAAGGCCGATCTGGTCAAGCTGATGACCGATTCGCAAGACTGGTGGCCCGCCGACTTTGGCCACTACGGCCCGCAGTTCGTCCGCATGGCCTGGCACAGCGCCGGCACTTACCGCACGCTTGATGGCCGTGGCGGCGGCGGGCGAGGACAACAACGTTTTGCACCGCTCAATTCATGGCCTGACAACGTCAACATCGACAAGTCACGCCGCCTGCTGTGGCCGATCAAGCAGAAATACGGCCAGAAGATTTCTTGGGCTGATCTGTTCATTCTGGCTGGCAATGTGGCGATGGAATCCATGGGCTTTCGCACCTTCGGCTTTGCTGGTGGCCGCGAAGACGTGTGGGAACCCGATATGGATGTGAACTGGGGCTCCGAGACCAAATGGCTGGCTGCTGACAAACGGTTCAGCGGTGGCGGTGACCGCAACAAGGGCGAAGGCGAGTTGGACAAAAACCTGGCCGCCACCCACATGGGCTTGATCTATGTGAATCCCGAAGGCCCCAACTCCAGCGGCGACTACATGGCCGCGGCCAAAGACATCCGCACCACGTTCTACCGCATGGCCATGGACGACGAAGAAATCGTCGCGCTGATCGCCGGGGGCCACACCTTCGGCAAGGCGCACGGCGCCGCGCCTGAATCGCACAAAGGCCCCGAGCCGGAAGGAGCAGGCATCGAGACGCAGGGCTTGGGCTGGAACAGCAACTTTGGCAGCGGCCACGGCAAAGACACTGTCTCCAGCGGCCTGGAAGTGACTTGGACCACAACCCCCGCTCAGTGGGGCAACAATTATTTCGAAAACCTGTTCAAGTTCGAATGGGAGTTGACCCATTCGCCTGCAGGTGCCAAGCAGTGGGTTGCCAAGGACGCGCCGGACATCATCCCCGACGCACATGTGCAGGGCAAGATGCACAAGCCGACCATGTTGACCACCGACTTGACCATGCGCTTTGACCCTGCGTTCGGGGCCATCTCCAGGCGCTTTCTAGAAGACCCGCAATCTTTTGCCGAAGCTTTCGCCCGCGCCTGGTTCAAGCTGACCCATAGGGACATGGGTCCCAAGGCCCGCTACCTTGGCCCCGAAGTACCGAAGGAAGACTTGATCTGGCAAGACCCGTTGCCTGCTGCCACGCTCAAGCCATCTGCTGCCGATATTGCTGACCTCAAGGCCAAGATCGCGGCCTCGGGCCTGTCCGTGAGCGAACTGGTGTCGGTGGCCTGGGCTTCGGCTTCCACCTTCCGCGGTGGCGACAAGCGTGGTGGTGCTAACGGGGCTCGCCTGGCGCTGGCACCGCAAAAGGATTGGGAAGTCAACAGAAAAGCCGTCACGGCATTGGCAAAGTTGCAAGACATCCAGCAGGCGTCCGGCAAGGCATCTCTGGCTGATGTGATCGTGCTGGCTGGCGTTGTGGGTGTGGAGCAGGCAGCCAAGGCCGCGGGCGTGAGCGTCAATGTGCCGTTTGCACCAGGCCGCGTGGATGCCAGGCAGGCGCAGACGGATATCGAATCCTTTGCAGCACTCGAACCCCTGGCCGATGGCTTTCGCAATTACA
The DNA here is from genome assembly GCA_029561195.1 of Pseudomonadota bacterium. Classification (GTDB taxonomy): domain Bacteria; phylum Pseudomonadota; class Gammaproteobacteria; order Burkholderiales; family Burkholderiaceae_C; genus Egaibacter. Next base: position 20,587 of record JAKQJK010000077.1, on the reverse strand, counting down.
AAAAAGGCCCGATTGGCGCTGCCACGGAAGCCCTGTTGCTTGACCGTGCGCAGTTGCTGACCCTGACTGCGCCCGAGCTGACAGCGATGGTTGGCGGCCTGCGCGTATTGGGTGCCAATTTCGATGGCAGCAAGCACGGTGTGTTCACCGACACGGTCGGCGCGCTCTCTAACGACTTCTTCGTCAACCTTCTGGACATGAATACCGTGTGGAAAGCGGTGGATGGCGAGGGCGAAGTGTTCGAAGGTAAGGATCGCAAGACTGGTGCTGTGAAATACACCGGCACCCGCAACGATTTGGTTTTCGGCTCCAACGCAGTGCTGCGCGCTTATGCCGAGGTCTATGCCAGTGCGGACGGCAAGGAGAAGCTGGCCAAAGACTTCGCCGCCGCCTGGACCAAAGTGATGAACCTGGACCGCTTCGACCTTTAGTCCTACACCGGGACGCGATGCGCTTGGGCCGTAACTGCAAAAGAACTGCAGTTACGGCTGGGCCGTCAGTTCAACACACAAAAAGCACGTCTTACGCGGGTTTTTTTGCTTTTTAGATAGCCAAACTGACCCTTTACCCTCGCGGGATATTCGTTAGAAGCTATCAAAATTACAGCCATTCAGAATGGTGACCCGCTCTGCAATTCAGACCCGGGCAGATTTGACCTGCGTCAACCTGAGACCGGCTGAAAGGGTGCAAGCTTGGCTTCAGCTTGTGGCCTCATGATGGAGGGTACGGCGGTACCCATCATGAAACTTGCACTTTTGTCTGACATACACGCGAATTTACGTGCGCTTGATGCCTGCGTGGCGCACGCGTCGAGAAGCGGAGCCACACGGTTTGCGCTTTTGGGCGATCTCGTCGGCTACGGGCCACAACCCGCACTGGTCGTGCGGCGCATCCGGGAGATGGCTGGCGCAGGCGCGATCGTGCTGAAGGGCAACCATGACGAGATGGCGGTCAGTCCGCCGGCTACCGCGCAGGCTTTGGGCGAAATCGGCGCAGCCTGGACCAATGCGCAACTGACCCCTGCGGATCTGGCCTATCTGGATGGCCTGCCCCTGACGAACACCCAAGGGGCGGTGCATCTAGTACATGCCAGTGCCGACTCGCCCCACAGGTGGCACTATGTGACCAACGAGCAACAGGCCGCTGCCAGCATGGACGCTGCCTGCGAAGACCCGGCCGTGCGCTATGTCTTTGGCGGGCATGTTCATGAGCAGACGCTTTATTTCATGACGGCGACGCACAAGCTGATGCGGTTTGTCCCCACGCCGGGTGTGCCCATACCGCTGCCGGGCAGTCGCCGATGGCTGGCAACCGTGGGCTCGGTCGGCCAGCCACGCGATGGCAACCCGCAGGCCATGTACGCAATGTTTGATTTGGCCCGTGCCGAGTTAACGTTTCATCGCGTTCCTTATGACCACTTCGCTGTTGCCACCGATCTGCGGGCCACCGGGTTGCCCGAGTTCTTTGCGAAACGGATGGAGGAAGGGCGATGAAAATGCTGGAGCCCGGCACCACCATCGACGGCTTCACCGTGGGTGAATGCCTGCACGCCGGTGGCATGGCCCATATTTACCGGGTGCGCTACTCCGATGAAACCATGCGGGAACCTTTCCCCATGGCGATGAAAGTGCCTCGCATGACCGGGGGTGACGGAGCAGAAAACATTGTTGGTTTTGAAGTGGAACGGCAGATTTTGCCGGCGCTGACGGGGTCGCACGTGCCCCGTTTCGTGGCTGCGGGTGACCTGAATCAGCTCCCCTACATCGTGATGGAATACATCCAGGGGCAAACCCTGCAGCACCGGCTGGACGAATCCAGTGAACCCATTGCCCCGTTCGAAATTGCCCGGCTGGGCGCCGCCATTGCGCAGTCCGTGCACAGTCTGCATTTGCAAAACACCTGCCATCTGGACCTGAAGCCGGCCAATGTGCTGATGCGGCCGGACGGCAGCGCCGTGCTGCTGGACTTTGGCCTTTCCTGTCACGCGCATTACCCTGATTTGCTGGCAGAGGAGATGCGGCTGGCGGTGGGTTCACCCGTGTGGATCGCCCCTGAGCAGGTGGTGGGTGTGCGGGGAGATCCGCGCAGCGACATTTTTGCGATTGGCGTGATGCTGTATGAGTTGGCCACCCGCGAATTGCCCTTCGGTAACCCTCAGACTAAGGGTGGCATGCGCCAGCGGCTGTGGATGGACGCGCCGCCCCCGCGTAAATGGCGGCCGGATTTGCCCGAGTGGTTGCAAGAAGTGATCTTGCGGTGTCTGGAGAGCGAAGCGGCGAAGCGATACCCGTCTGCTGCACATTTGGCGTTTGATCTGTCTCACCCCGATCAGATTCAGGTGACGGGGCGAGGCAAACGTACCCAGTCCACGGGGTTTTGGCGCCACTTCAAGCGGTGGCTCCGCGCGGCGGGTATGCACTACGAGCCCAGCCCCTTGCCATCCCGCCAGATTGACGAAGTGCCTATCGTGATGGTGGCGGTGCCGCATTACGAGGTCAGCGATGCCACGTTGTATTCGCTTAGACAGGCGGTGTCCCGGTCATTGGGCACACGCCCTGGTGCGCAGCTGGCGTGTGTGACGGTGATTGATTCAGGCAGCACTTCCAGCAGCGATTCGGCGAATAGCGAAACCGCTGTGCACCGTCGCTACCTGGGCATGTTGCGGCAGTGGGCCCAGCCGCTGGACCTGAGCGGGCGAGCCGTTTCGTTTCATGTGCTGGAGTCAGGCGACGTGGCCCAGGCCTTGCTGCGCTATGCGGCGGGTAATCAGGTCAGCGTGATTGTTATGGGCGCGGCCACACACGGGCTGCAGATGCAGCGCCTGCTGGCGACAGTGCCCATCAAGGTGGCGATGGATGCGCCATGCACGGTTATCCTGGTGAAACAGGCGCTGCCGTTTGAACAACTGGCCACGAGCCGCGCTGCCTGAGCTGCGACTAACCCGATAGCAGGCGGTGAACCAGATCCGCTGTCGTGGAAGCCTTGAATTTGCGCATGAGGCGCGCACGATACACCTCGACTGTCCGGTGGCTGATGCTCAGGGCGCGGCCAATCTGCTTGCTGGTGAGGCCATCCATCAAATGTGCGGCGACCTCTCGTTCGCGGGCTGTTAGCCCGGTTTTAACGGGGCGGCTGGCGCTCAGGTCTTCAAAACTCCAGATGCCTGCCTCGTGGGGTGATTCGCGGTTGAGGGCGCGCCCGGTGACGTGACACCAGAAGGTTTCGCCCTTGAAGCGGCCGTCCACGCGCTTCATGATGCGGTCGTCTGCATAGGTGCCGTTGCGGTTCAAGATGGGCGCTATGCGTGCGCCCGTGCGCTCGAATTCGTCGGCGCTGGGGTAAAGAATCTGGAACGATTGCCCGGTGAGTTGTTCAGGCGTGATGCCAAACATCTCGCAAACGTGCTGGTTGCAGTCCACAATGGTCCGGTTGCGCGACAGCACAAGCCCAACCGGCGCCAGGTCGAAGGCGAGGTGGTAGTCAATGTCCATGTTTTAAAGGCGGCTGGTTGTGAGGGTAGGGTTCCACTGTACGAAAAACTACGTATGTGGTTACGTAGTATCGTACGGGAATCGAGTCATCAAAGGAGACAGCTCAAGTGAACAAGATATATCCAAGCGCGGCAGAAGCGTTGAAAGGCGTTCTGGCTGATGGCCATCTGATCGCCGTTGGCGGTTTTGGCCTGTGTGGCATTCCCGAGGCGCTGATCGACGCGGTGCGTGAGTCCGGCATCAAGAACCTGACGGCGATTTCCAACAACGCAGGCATTGATGACTTTGGCCTGGGCAAGCTCCTGCAGACGCGGCAGATCAAGAAAATGATTTCCAGCTACGTGGGCGAAAACAAGGAGTTCGAACGCCAATACCTGGCCGGTGAACTGGAGCTTGAATTCACCCCGCAAGGCACGCTGGCCGAGAAGCTGCGTGCCGGGGGCGCCGGCATTCCCGCCTTTTTCACCAAGACCGGTGTGGGCACCATGGTGGCCGACGGCAAGGAACTGCGCGATTTCGATGGCGAAACCTATGTCATGGAACGCTCCCTGATGCCACAGGTTTCGCTGATCAAGGCGGATATCGCTGACCGATCCGGCAACCTGCGCTTCAATCTGACTGCCCGCAATTTCAACCCGGCCGCCGCCATGGCGGGCAAGGTCTGTATTGTGGAAGTGGAGCGAATCGTAGCCACGGGCGAAATTGCGCCTGACGATGTGCACCTGCCGGGCATTTATGTGCACCGCATCGTGCTTAACGCGACCCCCGAGAAACGCATTGAAAAGCGCACCCTGCGCGACCGCAAATAAGGAGCCCGACATGGCCTGGACCCAAGATCAAATGGCCGCACGTGCGGCGCAAGAACTGCAAGATGGCTTCTACGTCAACCTGGGCATTGGTATCCCGACACTGGTAGCCAACCATGTGCCAGACCACGTGGAGGTCTGGCTGCAAAGCGAGAACGGCATGCTGGGCATTGGCCCTTTCCCCTACGAAGACGAAGTGGATGCCGACCTCATCAATGCCGGCAAACAGACCGTAACCACCATCAAGGGCTCCAGCATCTTTGGCAGCCATGAAAGCTTTGCCATGATCCGCGGTGGCAAGATCAACCTGAGCATTCTGGGCGCCATGCAGGTCAGTGAAAAAGGTGATCTGGCCAACTGGATGATCCCCGGCAAGATGGTCAAAGGCATGGGTGGTGCGATGGACCTGGTGGCCGGCGTGAAGCGCGTGATCGTGCTAATGGAGCACGTTGCCAAAAAGAAAGACGGCTCCGAAGACCTGAAGATTCTGCCCACCTGCAACCTGCCGCTGACCGGCGTAGGCGTGGTGGACCGCATCATTACCGATCTTGCCGTGATGGATGTCACGCCTGAAGGTCTCAAAGTGATGGAACTGGCGCCCGGCGTTACGTTGGATCTATTGCAGTCGAAAACCGGCGTCAAACTGATCTGATTTTCAAACTGGGAAGAACTGGAAAGCAAAAAGGCCCTGAGGGGCCTTTTTTTGTGGTTCGGAATCTGGAGCGGGTGATGAGAATCGAACTCACGTATCGAGCTTGGGAAGCTAGCGTTCTACCATTGAACTACACCCGCATGCAGCAGGAGTTTACTTGATCCGCGCATCGCGAGTCATGCCCTGCGTCAGCGACAGCACCTGCGCGGCGTGCAACAACATGCCGCGTACCTGCTGCTGATTGGGCCCTATGTGCCGGTCAATCCGGCGGATGTAAGGGCATGTCAGCGCCGCCAGCGCCGTATTGTCCGGCCCCAGGATCGGACAGGAAATGTCCACAACCCCGAACGATTGCAGGCTGTCTCCCTCCACGTATCCCAGTTCACGCACGCTCTGCAAGGCCCGGGCCAGTTCGTCTGGAGAAATGGGCACCTCGCCATCCAGCGCCGTGTGCTGGGCCAGCATCTGCCGGGCCTGTTCAGGCTCTGCAAACGCGATGAGTGCCCGCCCTGAAGCGGTGTCCAACAGCCCCACGCGGGACCCCAGCCGCGTAGACATACCCCACGGTCCCGGCCCGTTGACCTGGGCTGTAATCAAGACGTTGCCCCGGTCATGCACGCCCATGTGGCACGACTGCTCGGCCTTGCTGGCAAACTCGTCCATGATGGGGAGCGCCTGAGTGACCAGGCGGTTCAATGGCGGGTGAATGTGCGCCAGTGCAAACAACTTGAGGCTAAGTGAGTAACGATCGCCGGAGGACGAGCGCAGCACATATTGGCGCGCGACCAGGCGCTCCAGCATGCGGTAAATCTCGCTGGCACTGCGGTCCATCTCTTTGACGATTTCAGCACGGGTAAGCCCTTGTGGCTGCTTCGCCAGCAGCTCCAGAATATCTAGCCCTTTGTCCAGAGCAGGGGCCCGATAGCGGTCGTCTGCCAACCCGATCGGTGGGTGCTCCGCGACGCCTGACATGGCTGGAGGGTCAGAATCACGACGATTAGAGGGCGACTTGGACCGCATGATCTGGGTGTCTGGTGGGAGGGCGAACAAATCGGGATTGGTTCGAAATCATCATGCCGAAAACTAGGGAAAGTCCTAGGCGATACACGCCAAAAGCCGCATAGTATCACTCTTCATATATGAACAGATTATTCATAAATGAATTATTTGAGACTTGCTCGTGACGCCAATCGTAAGTATCCAGCACCTCAACAAGTCCTTTCCGGGTGTACGCGCGCTGGACGACTGCCAGTTTGAACTGTTGGCAGGCGAGGTTCATGCCCTCATGGGCGAGAACGGTGCAGGCAAGTCCACGCTTATGAAAATTCTGGCGGGCGTGTACCGCAAAGACAGTGGCGAAGTGCTGCTGGATGGCAAGCCAGTGGAGATTGACAGTCCGGCGCATGCGCAGTCGCTGGCCATTGGCATCATCCACCAGGAGTTGCACCTGATGGGCCACCTGACGGCAGCGCAAAACATCTTTCTGGGCCGTGAGCCACGCAATACCCTGGGCCTGTTTCTGGACGAGGCGCAGCTCAACCGAGATACCCAGGTGGTGTTTGACCGCATGAATCTGGCGATGTCGCCAACTACCCCGATTGGCGAACTGACAGTGGCGCGCCAGCAGATGGTGGAGATTGCCAAGGCGCTGTCGCACAAGTCGCGCGTGCTCATTATGGACGAGCCGACCGCAGCGCTAAACAACGCCGAGATTGAAGAGCTGTTTCGCATCATTCGTCAGCTCAAAACAGAGGGCGTGGGCATTGTCTACATTTCGCACAAAATGGACGAGATCCAGCGTATCGCTGACCGTATTACCGTGATGCGCGATGGTGCCTACATTGCCACCGTGCCAGCAGCCACGCCCATGCAGGAGGTGATTGCCATGATGGTGGGGCGCAAGCTGGAGCAGTCTGAGAAGACAATTCCCGACACTTCTGCGAACGAGGTGGTACTCGATGTGCGTGGCTTGAACCGCGGCCGAGTGATTCGGGATGTGAGCTTCTCTGTGCGTCGGGGCGAAATTCTAGGCTTTGCCGGCCTCATGGGCGCAGGGCGCACCGAGGTGGCGCGCGCCGTGTTTGGTGCCGACCCGATTGAGTCGGGCGAAGTGCGCGTGCGTGGCCAGGTGATCCGCCTGCGCTCACCCCAGGATGCGGTGCAGGCCGGCATTGGCTATTTGTCCGAAGACCGCAAGCATTTTGGTTTGGCCACGGGCATGGATGTGGAGTCCAACATCACGCTGCCCAGTCTGAAACGCTGGCTCAAGTGGGGCATGTTTTTGAACCGCCCGGCTATCCAGGCCATCTCGCAGCAGATGGTGGAGAAGCTGCGCATCAAGACACCATCGCTCACCCAAACCGCGAAGCTTCTTTCAGGCGGAAACCAGCAAAAGGTGGTGATTGCCAAGTGGCTGGTGCAGGACTGCGATGTGCTGATTTTTGATGAGCCCACCCGCGGAATTGACGTAGGCGCCAAAAGCGAGATTTACAAATTGCTGAACGATCTGGCCGCACAGGGTCGCGCCATCATCGTGATCTCCAGCGAACTGCCAGAGGTGCTGCAGCTCAGCCATCGCGTGCTGGTGATGTGTGAAGGCCGTGTAACTGGTGAGGTGCGCGGTGACGAAGCTACTCAAGAGAGCCTGATGGCCCTGGCTACGCGGCGTGAGACAGGCGCCACCGTGCACTGACACGCTAATAAAAACCAAGGTACACCTACATGTCCGAACCCACAACTTCCTCTTCCTCCTGGCTGGCCCGGTTGTCTGGCGGCCAGGCCAAGCAAAAGCTGCTCGCCTTTGCCAGCCTGATCGCGCTGATTCTGGTGTTCACCGTGCTCAAACCCGATGCTTTCATGACGCAGGACAACATCATCGGCATCTTGCAGTCCACCACCGTCATTGGTGTGCTGGCCATTGCCAGCACCTTCATCATCATCACGTCGGGTATTGACCTTTCTGTGGGCGTGTTGATGACGTTTTGCGCCGTAATGGCGGGCGTTTTCATGGTCAACCTGGGCATGCCCATGCCCCTGGGGGTGGTGTGTGCACTGGGCATGGGGGCCATGTCAGGCTGCGTGTCCGGCCTGGCCATCACCAAGCTCAAGGTGCCGCCTTTTATTGCCACGTTGGGCATGATGATGCTGCTCAAGGGCCTGTCGCTGCTAATCACCCAGACCCGGCCGATTTACTTCAGTGATGTAGAGGGCTTTGACCAGATTTCTCTGGGTTCCCTGATCGGCGACGTGTTTCCGTCGCTGCCGATTCCCAATGGCGTGCTCATCCTGTTTGTGGTGGCCATCATCAGCGCTGTGGTGTTGAACAAAACCGCCTTGGGCCGTTACACCTTTGCACTGGGCAGCAATGAAGAAGCAGTTCGTCTGTCGGGTGTGAATGTGGACCGTTGGAAAGTCATCATCTATACCTTTGCAGGCGGGATATGCGGCATTTCCGGATTGCTGATCGCCTCCCGCCTGAATTCAGCGCAACCCGCGCTGGGTCAGGGCTATGAACTCGATGCTATCGCGGCGGTGGTGATTGGCGGCACCTCGCTGAGTGGCGGTGTCGGCACCATCCTGGGCACCATCATCGGCGCTTTCATCATGAGCGTGCTGATCAACGGCTTGCGCATCATGTCGGTGGCCCAGGAGTGGCAGATGGTGCTCACCGGGCTCATCATCATTCTGGCGGTTTACACCGACAACCTGCGCCGCAACAAGAAATAAGGAGACTGCACGACATCCCCTGAATAGCCCCGTTTTATAAGATTAACCTCGTGATTCCGTGTGACATTACTTTTCTTAACAGGAGACAACCCATGAACGCAAAGAGAAAACTGCTGGCTCTGACCGCTGGCTTGGCACTGGCTGGTTTTTCCAGCTTCGCAACCGCCCAGGAGATCTACATCCCCATGATTTCCAAGGGCTTCCAGCACCAGTTCTGGCAAGCCGTGAAGCAGGGCGCTGACCAGGCCGCCAAAGACTACAAGGTCAAAATCACTTTCGAGGGCCCCGAGACTGAACAGCAAGTGGACAAGCAGATTGACATGCTGTCGGCTGCCATGGCCAAGAAGCCGGCTGCCATAGGATTTGCCGCGTTGGACAGCAAGGCCGCGATCCCGCTACTGAAGAAGGCCCAAGCGGCCAAAGTCCCGGTCATCGCCTTTGACTCCGGTGTGGACAGCGATATTCCGGTGACCACCGCCACCACCAACAACGTGTCCGCCGCCGCACTGGCTGCTGACAAGATGGCCGAGAAAATTGGTGGTGAAGGGGAAGTTGCCGTGATTGCCCACGACCAGACCAGCCGCACCGGCGTGGACCGCCGCGATGGTTTCCTGAACCAGATCAAGGCCAAGTACCCCAAGATCAAGGTGGTTGACGTGCAGTATGGCGGTGACCAGCTAAAGTCTGCCGAGATTGCCAAGGCTCTGGTGCAGGCACATCCCAAGCTGAAGGGTATTTTTGGTACCAATGAACCGGGTGCTATCGGTGCAGGTAAAGGCATCAAGGAAGCCAAGAAAACCGGCTTGATCATCATCGGCTTTGACTCTGGCAAAGCGCAGAAGGACATGATCAACGACGGTACCATTGCCGGCGCGATCACGCAAAACCCTGTGGGCATTGGCTATAAGACGGTGGAGGCGGCTGTGAAGGCCTTGAAGGGTGAGAAGTTGCCCAAGATCATCGACACCGGCTTTTACTACTACGACAAGAACAACATGAAGGAAGCCCAGATCGCGGCGGTTCTTTACGATTGATCAGATCAGCCATAACGAGCCGCCAGGGAGACCTGGCGGTTTTTTTTGTATGGCGAGTACCCATGAAAATTGATACCCATCAGCATTTTTGGCGATACCAGCCTGACGAGTTTCCGTGGATCAGTGAATCCATGTCTGTCCTTCGTCGGGATCGTTTACCGCACGACAGCCAGTCGGTGACTGAAGCTTGTGGTGTAAATGCGGTGGTTGCGGTTCAGGCGCGTGGGTCCCTTAAAGAGACAGACTTTCTGCTGCAGCTTGCGGCACATGAGCCCCGGATTCTGGGCGTCGTTGGGTGGGTGGACCTGGCATCAGACAAGCTCAGTGAGCAGCTGGAAAAATGGGCCGGTGCATCTGCATTGCGCGGGTTTCGCCACATCTTGCAGGACGAACCTGATATTGCCGCCTTGATTGAAAGCCCGGCATTCAATCGAGGGGTGTCGTTGCTGCAAAAGAGACAGCTTGTTTACGACGTGCTGGTATTCGGCCACCAGTTGCCTGACGCAGGCGATTTTTGCCGACGTCATGCCGCTCATTGGCTGGTGCTAGACCATGTTGGCAAGCCGGCCGTGCGGGACTGGGGTCGCAGCACACAAGTGGGAGAGGAATGGTCTGCATGCATTCGCGAGATTGCTTCAATGCCTCACGTGATGTGCAAATTGTCCGGCCTCGTCACGGAAGCCCACTGGCAGAACAATCCTGGTCTGAAGCCTGCTGACGAGCGTACGATCCACAGCTGTTTCGACCTGGCTCTGGACGCCTTTGGTCCCGAGCGGCTGATGTTTGGCTCGGATTGGCCAGTTTGTGAGTTGGCGGTGGACTATTCTTCTGTGCACTCAATCGCGCAGACGTGGGCAACAGCTCGCCTGAGCGAGTCCGAGCAATATGCTTTTTGGGCTGGCAACGCCATACGTTGCTACGGCCTTTACGCTCCCATGAGCGAGCCTGTTATTTGAGTATGTCACCCACGCAGAGGTACTTGATCTCAATGTAGTCATCCATGCCATAGTGCGAGCCTTCGCGACCCAGGCCAGACTGTTTAACGCCGCCAAATGGCACATGTTCAGTAGCCAGAATGCCCACATTGATGCCCACCATGCCGTACTCCAGCGCCTCGCTCACACGAAAGATGCGACCCACGTCGCGGCTGTAGAAGTAGCTGGCCAAACCAAACTCGGTATTGTTGGCTGCTTCAATCGCTTCCTGCTCCGTCTTGAACCTAAACACCGGTGCAAACGGACCAAATGTTTCTTCCCGGGCGCACAGCATGTCTGCCGAGGCTTCCGATACCACGGTGGGTTCGAAAAACTGGCCCTGCATCCTGCTCCCGCCAACGGTCACCTTGCCGCCCTTGGCAATGGCATCGGCGACATGGCGGGATACTTTGTCAACGGCAGCATCTTCGATCAACGGGCCCTGCATGACGCCGTCCTCGAAGCCATTACCGACCTTCAGCGCTTTCACTTTGGCGGTGAACTTGGCGACGAACTGGTCATACACGCTGTCCTGCACATAAAAGCGGTTGGCACATACGCAGGTCTGACCCGCGTTTCTGTATTTGCTGAGCATGGCTCCCTCGACGGCTGAGTCGATATCGGCATCATCAAACACGATAAACGGTGCGTTGCCACCCAGTTCCAGTGACATTTTCTTGACGGTGGGTGCAGACTGCGCCATCAGGATGCGTCCCACCTCGGTGGAGCCTGTGAAGCTGATGTGGCGCACCACATCGCTCGCACAAATGACCTTGCCCACGGCAATCGAGTTATTCCCATCTGCCGTGATCATGTTGAGCACGCCCGCCGGAATGCCTGCGCGAATGGCCAGCTCGGCGGCAGCCAGTGCGGTGAGCGGCGTCAGTTCGGCCGGTTTGATGATCACTGGGCAACCTGCCGCCAGAGCGGGCGCTACCTTGCGCGTGATCATGGCCAGCGGAAAATTCCACGGCGTGATGGCCGCGCAAACGCCGATGGGTTGCTTGAGGATCATCAGGCGGCGGTTGTTGTCGAACTGGGGCAGGGTTTCGCCGTTGACGCGCTTGGCCTCTTCGGCAAACCATTCGACAAAGCTGGCGCCATAGGCCACTTCGCCTTTGGCTTCTGCAAAAGGTTTGCCTTGCTCGGCAGTCATGATGCGCCCCAGGTCCTCCTGGTTGGCCATGAGCAGATCAAACCACTTGCGCAGGATGATGCTTCGTTCTTTTGCTGTTTTGCCACGCCATGCTGGCCACGCCGCGTTGGCAGCCGCAATGGCGGCTTCGGCATCTGCGGGCCCCATGTTGGCGACGTCGGCCAGTTTGCGGCTATTGGAGGGATCAAAAATGTCAAAGCGACTGGTGCCAGCCACCCACTGACCGTTGATCAGGGCGTCTGTCTTGAGCAGCGTGGGGTCTTTGAGCAGCGAAAGGGGGGATGTTTTCATGTCCATGGCAGTAGATAGATCTCTTAAAGTGTTGAGAGCAGGCGCATCAGTACACCAGACCGGCTGGCAAGATTAACGCGATTTTGCAATTGTCGCAGGACCACCTGATGGGCCCCACACAGGGCCATTTCAGAAAGGCGGGGTGGTCGCTGTTGCGTTTCAGTGTTTGATCATGACGTGTCGAGCGCAGCTATAGTCTTCCAGTGCATAGACCGACAAGTCTTTCCCGTACCCGGAATGCTTCATGCCGCCGTGTGGCATTTCGGACACCAGCATGAAGTGCGTGTTAACCCAGGTACAGCCGTACTGCAGGCGCGAAGCAATGTTCATCGCAGCGCCAACGTCACGGGTCCAGACCGAGCTGGACAGTCCATATTCCGAATCGTTTGCCCAGGCGATAGCCTGTTCGGCGTCCTTGACGCGGGTGATGGACACTACCGGCCCAAATACTTCACTGCGCACGATTTCGTCGTCCTGCCGGGCGCCTGCCACCACGGTTGGCTTATAGAAGAAGCCTTTGGTGCCGGTAGCACTGCCGCCCGCGGTGATTTCGGTGTGGGAAAGCTGACTGGCGCGGTCGACGAAGCTGGCCACGCGGTCGCGCTGCCGGGCAGAAATGAGCGGGCCCATCTCAACGCCGGGTTCCTGCTGGGTGCCTACCTTGATGGACGACACGGCGCTGCTCAAGTCGGCTACCAGTCGGTCGTATACTTTTTCTCCCGCGTACACGCGGCAGGCTGCCGTGCAGTCCTGCCCGGCGTTGTAATAGCCAAAAGTGCGCAAGCCTTCCACGACGCTGGAGAGATCTGCATCGTCCAGGACAATCACGGGGGCCTTGCCGCCAAGTTCGAGGTGCGTGCGCTTGATACCGCGCGCAGCGGCCTCCATGATCTTGCTGCCAGTAGACACATCGCCTGTCAGTGAAGCCATGCGGATGCGCGGATCACGAATCAGCGGCGCACCCACCGTATCGCCCCTGCCGCACACGATATTGACTACGCCGGGTGGCAGTATGCCCGCCAGGATTTCGCCGAAGCGCAGTGTCGTCAACGGCGTGTTCTCCGAGGGCTTGAGTACGACCGTATTGCCCATGGCAATGGCCGGTCCCAGTTTCCAGGCGGCCATCATCAAGGGGTAGTTCCACGGTGCAATCGATGCCACGACGCCAAGCGGGTCGCGACGAATCATGCTGGTATGGCCTGGCAGGTATTCACCCGAAAGCGAACCCATCAGGTTGCGAATGGCACCCGAGAAAAACCGGTACACGTCGGCGATAGCTGGAATTTCATCATTGCGCGCTGCGCTCAGGGGTTTGCCACAGTTCAGCGACTCGAGCAATGCAAGCTCATCGCCATGGGCCTCCACCGCATCGGCAATCTTCAGCAAATACGCGCTGCGGTCACGCGGGGTCAACGCCGCCCACGCCGGAAAGGCTGCACTGGCGGCATCCACTGCCTGCCGCAACTGATCTGCGCTGGCTTCATGTACTTCGCAAAGTACTTCTCCAGTGGATGGGTTGAGCACACTTTCTGCGCGCCCTTCGCCGGTGACGGCAACGCCATTGATCATGAGCTGGGTGGGGAATCTTTGTGCGGCCATGGTTTTGCCTCAAATAAAAAGTGAAGGAAAGGTAAAAAAATCAGCGGTGGCCCGGACTGGCGTCACCTTCTCGAGTGAGCCTCCAAGCCAGCAAAATGAGCGGCATGGTTATCAGCATCACCAGCAGCGCGACGACATTGGTTATGGCCACTTCGCGTGGCCTGCTAAGCTGATTCAGCAGCCAGATGGGCAGGGTTTTTTCGCTGCCTGAAGTAAACGTGGTCACGATCAGTTCGTCCACTGAAAGAGCAAAGGCCAGAATGCCTCCGGCGAGCAGTGCAGTACCCAACTGGGGCAGCACCACGTAGCGCAGTGTTGTCAGCGTGTCGGCCCCAAGATCCATGGACGCTTCGATGAGCCGGGCCGGCAGACGCTTCAGCCGGGCAACCACGTTGTTGTGAACGATCACGACGCAGAAGGTGGCGTGGCCAATCGCTATGGTCCAGAAACCAGGGTTGACTTCCATGAGTTTGAAAGCCGCCAGGAGGGCAATGCCTGTCACGATACCCGGTAGCGCAATGGGCAGGATCAACATGGTCGTGAAAGCATCCTTGCCAAAGAAGCGGTCTCGATTCAGTGCCGCCGCTGTCAAGGTACCCAGAACCATGGCAATCACCGTAGCCATCGCCGCCACTGACAGTGACAGGCCAATTGCCTCCTGAATATCCTTACGCTCCCACGCCCGCACAAACAAGCGCAGAGTGAGGTCACTGAGCGGAAATGTGTAGCCACTCTCACTGCCGTTAAAAGCGTAGAGTGCGATGAATGCCAGCGGCAGGTGAAGAAACGCCAGCCCGCCATACGCGACCAGACGCAACAGGTGGTCAGAGCGCATTGAAAGCTCCCAGACGCCGAGCCATGGCCAGATAAATGGTGATCAACACTATGGGCACGCAAGTGAATGCGGCGGCCAGCGGAATGTTGCCAATCGTTCCCTGTAGCGTATAGACCATGCCGCCGATATAAAGCCCTGACGGCCCTACCAGTTGCGGAATGATGTAGTCACCCAGCGTGAGTGAAAACGTGAAAATGGATCCCGCCACGACACCTGGAAATGCCAGAGGCCACAGAACCGTGCGAAACGTCTGCCACGGATGCGCGCCCAGATCAGCCGAGGCCAGCAGCAAATTGGCGGGAACCCGCTCGATGGAAGCCTGAATGGGCAAAATCATGAAGGGCAGCCAGATATAGGTGAACACGAGGAATCGCCCCAGATTGGAGGTGGCCAGCGTGTCGCCACCAATGATCGGTATGCGCAGCACGAATTCGAGAGCGCCTTGAAGCCCCAACCGATTGAGCACCCAGTAGATCACGCCACCCTGGGTCAGCAGCACAGTCCAAGCATAGGCCTTGACGATGTAGCTAGCCCACATGGGCAACATCACGCCAACAAAGAAAAAGCCTTTTTCCCAGGGCCTGGCGAAGTGCGCCATGTAATAGGCCATCGGAAAACCAATCACGATGGCCCCCAGCGTGACGGCAATTGCCATGCCCAGCGTGCGCAGCACGATGTCCAGATTGGCAGGCACCGCGAGACTCTGGAAGTTTTGCAGGGTCGGTTCCATCACCACCGACATGCTCATCTCGTCAAACGTCAGCAGGCTTTGCGCCAGCAGTGTCAGGAGCGAGCCCATATACACCACGCCAAACCACAGCAGCGGCGGAGTGAGCATCAGCAGCAGCATCAGATTGCGCCGCTGATACAGCAGGTTGGAGAGCCACCTGCGCAGGCCACCGTTGGCAGCAACCAGCGGGGGAAGGGTGTGGGCCTCAGGCATCGAGTACCACCATATGCTGTTCAGACCACTGCAAGGCAACCGGCTGACCCGCAGCCAGACGGGCCGACTGGGCGCTTTGCGTCTCGCTCTCGTTTTGCAGCGCAGTGATGATGTGCCCGTTTGCACCATCACCGACCTGTACCTCAACCCGCTGGGTGGCGCCCAGAAACTGAACGGCTATCACGGTACCTTCTGTCTGAATGTCCCCTGTTGTCCCGGCCGTGCCAGCAGGCAGGAGGGTGATGTTTTCCTGACGTACAGCAAATGCCCGTTCATCGCCCGTGAGGGCTCTGGCAAGATTGCCCGCTATCACATTGGAACTGCCTACAAAGTTAGCCACAAACCGGGTGCGGGGGCGGTGATACAACTCGCGTGGCGTGGCGACCTGTTCAATCTGCCCGTGGTTGAAAACCGCCACCCGGTCTGACATCGACAGCGCTTCGCTCTGGTCATGCGTCACGTACACAAAAGTGATACCCAGCTTGCGGTGCAACAGCTTCAGTTCCACCTGCATCTGTTCACGCAGTTTGAGATCCAGTGCACCCAGCGGTTCGTCCAGCAACAGAATACGCGGGCGGTTCACCAGCGCACGCGCAAGCGCCACGCGTTGCCGTTGCCCACCTGAAAGCTGTGCGGGGGTGCGCTCGCCGTGGTCGGGCAGCGCGACCATGGCCAGGGCATCACGGGCCAGCGCATGACGATCGGCTTTGGCCATTTTGCGCACCATCAATCCGTACGCCACGTTGTCCAGCACATTCATGTGTGGGAACAGCGCGTAGTCCTGAAAGACAGTGTTCACGTCCCGCGCGTAGGGCGGGGTGCCAGAGGCTTCCTGCCCAAACAGCGCCAGACTGCCGCTACTGGGCTGCTCAAAGCCCGCCATCAGCCGCAAGGAGGTGGTCTTGCCAGAGCCTGAAGGCCCCAGCATCGAGAAAAACTCGCCTTCCCTGACCGTGAAGCTCACCCGGTCCAGTGCCTTGATATTGCCGTAGTGGCGGGAGATTTCCTTGAAAGTGACGGCATCCAGCATGTGTTCCTCAAGCGCACTGACAACGCGGTAAAACGGTGCTATCGACCGCCCTGGATGGCAATGTAGTCCAGCGCCCACTTGGAATAGGGAACGCAGGTGCCCTGGGTAGCGCACTTGCCCTCAGGCGTCTTCCAGAATTTGATCTTCTTGAAGTCAGCAAAGCCGTTGATTTTGCAGAAGTCACTGCCACCAGGCGCTTTGGCTTTGCAGGCCGCAACGGTCACCGGGTTGGTACCAAACCATTCGGCGAGCGGCGCCTGCAACTTGTCGCTCAGAGAATGCTCCATCCACAGGTATGCGCAGTTCACGTTTTTGGCAGCCGAATGGAGCATGGTGGTATCAGCCCAGCCGGTTGCGCCCTCCTTAGGAATAACGGAGGCAATGGGTTTCTTCTCGCTCTTGAGCGTGTTCACCATGTAGCCCCAGGAGCCGGAAGCCGCAACTCCTTCGTTCTTGAAGTCGTTGATCTGCACGGTGGCGTCATGCCAGTAGCGGTGCGTCAGGGCTTTCTGGCCACGCAGCAGTTCCGTTACGGCCGCATACTGCTTTTCATTCAGCTCATACGGGTCCTTGATACCCAGCTCCGGCTTTTTGGACATCAGGTACAGCGCCGCATCGGCAATGTAAATGGCGCCGTCATAAGCCTGCACGCGGCCCTTGTTGGGTTTGCCGTCTGGCAGGTTTTGTGCTTCAAATACAACTGACCACGAGTCAGGCGCCTTCTTGAATACCGTCGTGTTGTACATCAGCACGTTGGGGCCCCATTGATAAGGCGTGCCGTAGTGCTTGCCATCCACGGTATGCCACGAGGCGTTTTGCAGCCGGGGGTCAACGTTTTTCCATGAAGGAATGAGGGCGGGGTTGATGTCCTGCACCAGCTTGGACGCCACCAGGCGCAGGCTGGCGTCGCCGGACGCCGTCACCAGGTCGTGACCACCGGCCTTCATCAGAGACACCATTTCATCGGAAGTGGCGGCTGTCTTCACGTTGACTTTGCAGCCTGACTGCTTTTCAAACCCGGTCACCCAGTCGTAAGCCTTATCGGTTTCCCCGCGCTCGATGTAGCCCGCCCACGCGATGATGTTGAGCTGGCCCTCCCCCTTGCCCAAGGCGGTGGGTGGCGCTGCAAACGTGGACGCTGCGGCGATGGCGGTCATTAGACCGGTTAATAGAGCACTGGGTTGCATCATGAAACTCTCCTGTGGCGTTGAGGGCATTGCCTGCGGTGCAGGCTTGAAACAGCTGGACGCATGCGCTTTGTTCAGCGTGAAGGTGATCTTAGGGAATGCTGATTCACTTAACCATACGGGCTTGCCAATACAATCTATCGGAAAAACAGAAACCTCCAGTGATTGAGCACCAAATTAGTGGTTTACCCTAGACTTTAAAATGGTGCAGGCGGTGTTTTTCCGTTCAAACGGGTCGAAACAGGGCTCAAACAACCGAAATGAGTACATCTTTCAAGAGTATTCGGTATTTCATAGCAGTCGCTGAATCGGGCTCTATATCTGCCGCGATTCATGAGCTGGGGGTGTCTCAATCGGTCGTGTCGCAGGCCATAGCGCAGATTGAGGCCGACCTGGGCACACTGCTGTTTGAACGCCGGGCGCGAGGCATGTCACTTACCCATGCGGGACACCAGTTTTTGCGCCACGCCCACCAGATCGAGGTGGCCATGCGCAATGCGCGCGATGCGCTGGCGTCCCGCCCCCACACCGTCACCGGCAGCCTCAACATCGGGGTGACCAGCCTGATGGTGGGCTACTACCTGCCATTCCTGCTGGACCGATTCCGGCGCGTCTTTCCTCGTATCCAGGTGCAGATCACCGAAGACCGGCGCGACTATCTGGAGCACTTACTGATCAGTGGTGAACTGGATGTCGCCCTGATCGTGGTCTCCCAATTGCAGAACCACCAGGCGCTGGAAACCGAAACCATTCTGCGATCCGGCTGGCGGGTGTGGTTCCCGGTAAATCACCGTCTGGCCGGAGAAGAAAAGATCGAGGCGACCGAACTAGCCCAGCAGTCGCTCATCCTGCTGCAGGTGGACGAGCTGGGCGACGCCACCACGGCTCTGTGGAATGCCGGTGGTGTGGACCCCACGGTGCTGATTCGCACCTCGTCGGTGGAAGCCGTGCGCAGTCTCGTGGCCACTGGCGCAGGCTGTTCTGTGCTGCCTGACATGTTGTATCGGCCGTGGTCTCTGGAGGGCGACCGCATTGAAGCCCGACCGCTGGCCCACACTCTGCCGCATCTCGAAGTCGGGCTGGCCTGGCGCAAGGGCGCCGTGCTGCCCGAATCGCTGAGCAACTTCTTAACCGCCGTGCGCCCCACGCTGGAGGGCCATGTGCTGGGCGGTGGCACGCTGATCCGCTAGCGCCGGGGCCGCCGGACGGCAGGCCAGCGATAATGCAGGGCTGTATTGAATCCGCCCGAAGAACTACTGATATGACCACGCCTGTAATGAGTGTTGCTGACATTCGCAAGACCTTCCTCGACTTCTTTGCCTCCAAAGGCCACACCGTAGTGGCCAGCAGCCCGCTGGTTCCCGGTAATGACCCCACGCTGATGTTCACCAACTCGGGCATGGTGCAGTTCAAGGATGTGTTTCTGGGCACCGACAAGCGCAGCTATGTGCGCGCCGCATCCGTGCAGGCATGCCTGCGCGCCGGGGGCAAGCACAACGATCTGGAAAACGTGGGTTACACCGCGCGCCACCACACGTTCTTCGAAATGCTGGGCAACTGGAGTTTTGGCGACTACTTCAAGCGCGATTCGCTCAAGTGGGGCTGGGAACTGCTGACCAAGGTCTACATGCTGCCGCCCGAGCGCCTGCTGGCCACTGTTTACATCGACGACCAGGAAGCCTACGACATCTGGCACAAGGAAATAGGCCTACCCGCTGATCGCATCGTGCGCATTGGCGACAACAAGGGCAAGAAATACGCGTCTGACAACTTCTGGATGATGGCCGATACCGGCCCTTGCGGCCCCTGCAGCGAGATCTTCTACGACCACGGCGACCACATCCCCGGCGGCCCGCCCGGCAGTCCCGGTGAAGACGGCGACCGCTTCATCGAAATCTGGAACCACGTGTTCATGCAGTTCGACATGCAGCCCGACGGCAGCCTGGTCAAACTACCCGCGCCGTGTGTGGACACCGGCATGGGTCTGGAGCGGCTGGCGGCAATCCTGCAGCATGTGCACAGCAACTACGAGATCGATATTTTCCAGGGCCTGATTGCTGCCGCTGCCCGCGAAACCGGTTGTACCGACCTGGGCAACGCGTCGCTAAAGGTGATTGCCGACCACATCCGCGCCACCGCGTTTCTAGTGAGCGATGGGGTTATCCCGAGCAACGAAGGCCGTGGCTACGTGCAGCGCCGCATCATCCGCCGGGCCATCCGCCACGGCTACAAGCTGGGCAAGAAGACGCCGTTTTTCCATAAGCTGGTGGGTGATCTGGTCAATCTGATGGGTGAGGCCTATCCCAGACTGGCTTCTCAAGCCGAGCGCATCACCGAGGTGCTGCGCGTGGAGGAGGAGCGATTCTTCGAGACGCTTGAGATTGGAATGGAGATTCTGGACACTGCGCTTGAGATGGGATCAGCAGCGCCTTCGGGTGACGTGGTGGTGGCTCTTAAAGGGGTAGAGGCAAAGGGTAGCGTTGGCGGGCTCAATCCTCGGGTTCTATCTGGAGAAGTGGCGTTCAAACTACACGACACCTACGGTTTTCCGCTCGATTTGTCGGCTGACGTGTGTCGCGAAAACGGTGTTGAGGTGGACGAAGTCGGCTTCCAAGCCGCCATGGAACGGCAAAAAGCCGCAGGCCGAGCCGCCGGCAAATTCAAGATGGACAAGGCGCTGGAGTACACCGGCGACGGCAATGACTTCGTGGGCTACGACAGTCTCACGCAAGCTACCAAAATCGTAGCGCTCTACGCAGACGGAGCGAGGGCTGAGGCCCTGAATGCAGGTCAAAACGGCGTGATTGTGCTCGACACCACACCGTTTTACGCCGAATCCGGCGGCCAGGTGGGCGACGAAGGC